>DFGM01000084.1:23196-25206 GCA_002371755.1 Verrucomicrobia bacterium UBA3750
AAGGCCCGAACATCGGCCTTATCTCCTCTCTCGGCATCTACGCCAAGATTAACCGTTTCGGCTTCATAGAGACCCCGTACCGCAAGGTTATCGGCGGCAAGGTGACGGACGAGGTGGAATACCTGAGTGCAGACACCGAAGAGCAGTTCGTCATCGCCCAGGCCAACGCTCCTCTCAAGGCGGATCGCACATTCGCCGAAAAGCACGTGACCTGCCGCTTCAAGACGGAGTTCTGCGAGCGTCCCGCCCAGGAAGTCCAGTATATGGATGTGGCGCCGATGCAGGTCATATCGATTGCCGCAGGTCTCATTCCGTTCCTTGAGCACGACGACGCCAACCGTGCGCTCATGGGCGCGAACATGATGCGCCAAGGCGTTCCTCTGATGGTGACGGAGCGTCCTTACGTGGGGACTGGCCTTGAAGGCGTCTCGGCGAAGGATTCGCAGGTTATCGTGACGGCTCTTGCAGATGGCGTCGTCGCCTATGTCTCGGGCGAGTTCATCATGGTCACCGAGGATGGCAGCCTGCCGGTCGGCAAGGCGATGTTCGAGCACAATCCACACAAGGGCGTGTGGAGATACGACCTTCAGAAGTTCAGGCGCTGCAATGCGGGCACCTGCTTCAACCAGAAGCCGATTGTCAAGCGCGGCCAGGCGGTCAAGGCGGGCGATTGCCTTGCCGATGGCCCTGCGACAGACCAGGGCGAACTTGCGCTCGGCAAGAACCTGCTCGTCGCCTTCATGAGCTGGCGCGGCTACAACTTCGAAGACGCCATTCTGGTGAACGAGCGTCTTGTGCATGAAGACGCGCTTACGTCGCTGCATATTGTCACCTTCGAGTGCACCGCCAGAGACACGAAGCTCGGCCCTGAAGAAATCACGAGCGACATACCGAACGTCTCCGAGGACGCGCTCAAGAACCTCGGGCCCGACGGCATCATCCGCATCGGCGCCGAAGTCAAGGCCGGCGATATTCTCGTCGGCAAGGTGACGCCGAAGTCCAAGACCGAGCTTTCGCCTGAAGAGCGCCTCCTTAGGGCTATTTTCGGCGAAAAGGCCGCCGATGTGCGCGATACTTCGCTCGTCGTGCCTCCGGGCACTGCAGGCGTCGTCATGGACGTCAAGGTTTCCACCGGTCCCGACGTCGCCGTTTCCGGCGATGATGACGAGAAGAAGGCCAAGAGCGATGCCGAGAAGAAGCGCAAGAACCAGATTGCCAACATCGAAAAGACGCTCACGAGCCGCTTGTGCGAGTCTCTGATGAACGAGAAACTCCCCGTGGACGTGACCGACAGCTCCACCGGCGATGTAATCGTGCCTGCGAACAAGAAGATCAAGAAGTCCCAGCTCGGCAAACTTGCCGCGTCCCACGCGCACTGGGAGATGGAAGAAGGCCCCGCCAAGGACAAGGTCATGGCGATCATGCAGCCGTTCGAGGCGGAGTTCGCCGCCGTGGAAGATGCGGCTGAAGAAGGCGACGGCCTTTTCGGCGATATCGCCGGTGAAGGCGAAGTCGTCAAGCAGGTGAGGGTGTTCCTCGTGGACAAGAAGAACCTCTCCGTCGGCGACAAGATGGCAGGCCGCCACGGAAACAAGGGTGTCGTTTCGCGCATCCTTCCGAGCTGCGACATGCCGTTCCTCCCCGACGGACGTCCCGTGGACATCGTCCTCAATCCGCTCGGCGTGCCTTCCCGTATGAACCTCGGTCAGATTTACGAAACCGTTCTCGGTTGGGCAGGACGCGTTCTCGGATGCAAGTTCGCAACTCCTATCTTTGACGGTGCTAGCCTCGAACAGATTTGCGAATACACCGACAAGGCAGGTGTTCCTCGCTACGGAAAGACTTGGTTGTACGACGGTGGCACAGGCCGCAAGTTCGACCAGCCTGCAACTGTTGGTGTCATCTACATGCTGAAACTCGGTCACATGGTCGAGGACAAGATGCACGCCCGTTCGATTGGTCCATACTCACTTATCACTCAGCAACCGTTGGGAGGTAAGGCTCAGTTCG
>DFGM01000083.1:0-438 GCA_002371755.1 Verrucomicrobia bacterium UBA3750
CGGCGCCGGCCGGGCCGGTGGACGGGACAATAATGTCCTTTTCCTGATTGTCGACCCACCAATCGGAACGCTTACCATCCATCAGGACTTCAAAGGTGTGCTGCGTCCCGAAGGCGAACTTTTCCGCCGTCGAAAACACGGCGTTGAAATTGAAGTAGAAGCCCTTGTCCGTCCAGTGGCTCGTTCCGTCGGCGTTGCCGGCGAGGAAGGCGTCGCGGCCGTTGCCCGAGAGATCCTTCCAGACGGTGGCGGAGTCGTCATGGACGCCGACGCCGGCGTTGTCGATGCCGTCGAGCCGGAGCGCAAGACCCTCCGTCAGGTAGCCGGCATCGAGCGTGCCGGAGGCCGCTTTCCACTGCCAGGTGATTTTGACCTTGTCGGAGGAAGAGACGGAGACGGCAAAGACTCCGTCGCGGGTTTCCGCCGCGCCCCAGTTGC
>DFGM01000083.1:550-5686 GCA_002371755.1 Verrucomicrobia bacterium UBA3750
CGGAGAGCGCGTAGGCGACGCCGCCAACGGTGGCGCAGGCCGGGGCCCGGAAAGTGTAGCCATCTTTGTCAACGGCGAATGCGCCGACGCCCTCCGGCCCGGTCGCGCCCTCGAGCGATGTTGCAACGACCGCGTTCGTTACAGGTATGCCGGTGACGAAACGATATTGGTCGAGCTGCCAGTTGGCGGCGATCTGCGCCTTGGTAAGCGTGTTCGTGTAGATGCGGACGGCGTAGTATGTGCCTTTGCCGGGGTGGTTGCCAGCCTGCCAGTTGCAGCCGATGTTCCACTGGCAGGCAGGGAACGTCTTGCCGGACGTCCTTCCTGTCTGGGTATTGGAAACTGTTGTACCTGAAGCATACAGAACGACCTGCGAAGCGTCGAGAGCGGCGGCGAAACCTTGTTTGTCCCAGGAGGATATTGTCGGACGTTTGGAATTGGAGAAGCCGTAATTGTCGAGCTTCCACTTCAGCGCGCCGCCGTTCATCCAAATGCCGCAATCGGTGTTATTGCCGCCGTCTGCGACCGAGATGAAGTTTGGATAACCCGTGGGCTGCGCTGGGGTGAAATCGCCGAACACCTCGACCGTGACGCTTTCGCTTGCGGGAATGACGCCGATCGTCTTGAAGTACCAGTCGGCATCCATGTAGAAGGCGTTGTCGAGCCAGCGGCCGGTTCCAGATGAGTTCTTGCCCGTTCCGGCGTATGCTGTCTTCATGGCACCGCCGCCGCCGGCGAGGTTGGCCCATACAGTCGCAGAGCCATCATGCGGAACGTTCGCGCCAACGTTGCGTATACCGTCCAGATGAAGCACAAGCGCATCCTGTGCGGCGTAGCTGGACGGCTCGTAAAGAAGCCCCGCCCACGCGCGCGGCGCGAGCGTTGCGAGGAGTGTCAATGCGCTAATTGCGCATATTTGCCCCCCCCCCCTGATTTCTAGCACTTTCGGCAGTTTCATTTCGTCTAACCTTTCCTTTTTTGCCAGTTCACGGATTGTTTAGACTGCAAAGAAAGACCGTGTCCTTCCCACAGTCTGGTAATATTATAGCACAATTACCCGGCACATGCAAGCGTAACCTTCCCGGAGTTTACCTATCGCAGCCGCTTCTCGACGCAATGGTCAAACCGCTTTCGCTCTTGTCTTGCGGGCTTCGCCGGCGTAGATGCGATTCGTGCCGACGATAAGGGCGCCGTCCGAGGCGATTCCGCCGCATATGCCGTGTACGGGTTCGGGGTCGGAATCGGTTTTCCAGACTTCGACATTGACGCCGTGCAGTGCGTCGACGGCATCAAGGCGTGGCTTTATCGCCGCGAACCCGCCGTCCTTCCACTCCTTATATATAGAGGATAAGGAAGAGAGAACGGCATTCAAGACCTCGTCCGTGCCGACATCCGCCCCCAGCATTGCGAGCGAGACGGCCCGGGTGGCGATTTCAGGCGGGAACGCCTGCTCTCTTACGTTCACGCCGATTCCGGCAATGACTTTGTCGGCGCTCCTTTCGCAAAGGATGCCGGAAAGTTTTCGTCCCTCGCGCATCTCAATGATGTCGTTGGGCCACTTCAGCCGCAACCCGGGAGCGAAACGTGAAAGCGCTTCGACGACGGCAAGCCCTACGGCCAAAGGCAGCGTGGCCACATGCGCAGGCTCAAGCCCTGAAACATCCAAAACAGCCGACATGGCAAGGTTGGCGCCGGGTTTTGCAATCCATTTGTGGTCAAGGCGACCCCGCCCTGCCGTCTGGGACTTCGCCGTGAAAACATCCCAAGGCTTGCCGGAAAGAGCGTCTGAATTGGTGCTGCGGGTCTTTTCGAGCCTTATGACATTCCACATATCTCGTACTCCAGGCTGACGCCGAACCTAAGGCGCACCTTTTCGCGCAATATTTCCGCCAAGGCGAGTATGTCGCTTGAGTTGGCGCCATCTCCCGCCGCGATCACGTTTGCGTGGTCTTGCCATACATAGGCGCCGCCCACGCGCATACCCTTGGCGCCGACAGCTTCGAGGAGGCGTCCTGCATGGTCGCCGGGCGGGTTCTTGAACACGCTTCCGCATGTGCGGGGCGGGAACTTCTTCCGCCGGGAAAGATAGTCGGTCTTGTCGGCCTTTGCCGCGGCAAGCGCTTTCTCGTCCAGTTCGACATCCTCGATCTCACCCTTGATGGCACTCGTTCGATAACCAAAGGCGCACTCCTGCTTGTCCAGCCAACCGCCATTCGCTTTCACGCGTCTGACGACCTCGGAGAAGGAATGCCCGAAAGCTCCGGCGTTCATATGCGTCCAGCCGCCTATCGAGCCGGGAATGCCAGCCATCCACGGAATGCCGAGCGTGGCGCCGGGTCTGGCCGCAGGGAATGGGGTGCGGATGTATTCTTCGTCAGTCGCAAGGTCGCTTATCCACAGGTTGCTGCCCATGCCGACGATATGTTTCGCACCCCCGCCCATGGTCATGCCGCCGGTGCGGAAGAAGGATAGAGCGCTCAAATCGCGCATCTGGCATTTCGCCGCCACCTTGAACATTGCAGCCTCGGGGGCGAGTTCTATGATGCTTCCCGCGCCCAGAAGAAGAGTGACATCGCCTTCTTCCATCATGATGCGCGCGTGCCTCCAAGCCTCTTCGCAGGTCTTGGCGAGCATGACCTTCTTTTCAGGCAACGTTTCGCGCACGGCGGCATAGAGGTCGGCGCTGCCACCGCCTTCCATAGGCTCTTCGAAAGCGGCATAAGTCGGGCAAATGACGATTTCGTCCGCCAATTTCAGCGAGACCGGGAACTCTTTGGCGAGTGCTTTGGTGCGCGAATACCGGTGCGGCTGGAACAACACTCGCAATACGCGCCCCGGGGACGTCGCTTCGCGCGCCATGGAAACTGCGCAGGCGATTTCGGTCGGGTGGTGGGCGTAGTCGGTGTAAACGCCTTGGGCGAGGCGTTGGAAACGCCTGTCGGGAAGTTCCCCAACTACCTTTGCGAGCGCTTTTTCGACGGCCTCGCGCGGCCAGTGGCGCCGCAACGCGACCTCGGCCGCCGCTCTCGCATTGCGCTTGTTGTGCTCGCCCAGAGCCGGGATATCCCAGCCGGACATGTCGAGTTCGCCGCATTCTATCGTTTCTTTGGCGTTTGCGCGGGCGGCGTCGAAGCAGGCGGCGTAGTCTTCGGGCGTCTTGAAATGGTCGGGATGGTCGTATTCGCAATTCGTCACGACGAGAAGCGCGGCATGGTATTCGGCGAGAGTCCCATCCGATTCATCGGCTTCCACGACGAGCGGACCGTTGCCGCAACCCGCGACGGGGAACGCGCCTGTCTCGCCGCCTATGCCCCAAGCGACATCTTCGCCGAGTTCGCGAAGAAGCTTCGCCGTGAATGTGGCCGTGGTGGTCTTTCCGTGCGAGCCGCATACGGCAATCGTCTCGCGCCTGGAGGCTAGCTCGGCCAGCACGCTTCCGCGCCAACGGAGTTTTCCGGCGGCGGAAGCCGCCATGAACTCGGGGTTGTCGCGTCTGACGGCCGGGGTGGCGATTACAATGTCGGCATCAGCCGCATGCGACGCATCGTGAGCTCTCCCGCACTTGATGCCGAGGCTTTCAAGCCATCTCGTGCGTGCGCCGGGATGGGCGTCGCAACCGCTGATTTCGTGCCCCTCGCCTTTCAAGAGCACGGCCAATGCAGCCATGCCCACGCCGCCTATGCCTAGAAAATGTATCTTCACTTCTGTTCGCCGCCATCATCCGCGAGCCAATCTTCAATGCCGTCGGCAATCGCCCGCGCAAGGACGCCTCGCCGTTCGTTGTTGAATATGGCTTCTTCGCCCTCGGGCGACGTGATGAAGTCCGCCTCCACAAGGCAACTCGGTATTTCCGGGTTGCGCGTGACGGCGAAGTTCGCGTGAAGCGAACCTTTGCTTGGCATCTCGCCCTCCGTCGCCGCCGCAATACGCGATGCTATCCGCCTGGAAAGAGCCTCGCCAAGCGGATTCCACGAGTATACCGAGGTGTAGCGAGACTTTGCCGCGTCCTTATCCGCCGCGGGGGCGTTGTGGTGAATGGAGACGAACAAGTCGGCGTTTTCTTTGTGGGCGAGGCGTGGACGCTCCGTAAGGACGAGTGCGACATCTTCTTCCCGCGTCATCAGCACCCTGTAGCCGCGCTGTCGAAGTTCGTTCGCAAGCGCCTTGGAAAGAAGAAGGTTGGCGTTCTTCTCGAACAGCCCGTGCGGGGAAATGGCGCCTGTATCGGAGCCTCCATGCCCGGGGTCGATGACGATGGCGATTTCGCCTTTCGCCTTGCCGTTGGGGTGCGGTTTGGGTTCGTCGCCGCAGTATTCGAGCTTCTCCCACACCTTGGGCGGCGCGGGCGGCTTGGGCGGAGTTGTCACCGGTGCCGGCGGCGGGAACTTCTGCACGCGGAAAACGTGATTCGAGGTTTCGCTTCCCGCCGTCACGGCGATGGTGTTGGTGCCTTCGACCACATCCACCATCGTCGCCCAGGCTCCCGTCCGGTACACGTCTACGGCGCGGCCCTGAACCGTCACGTTCGTGACGCCCTGGGGCGCCGCTCCTATCATGTAGGCTCTTTTCACGGGCGGGAGCTTCTGCCCCGCGCCCGGAAACGCTATCGTCATTGCCAGCAGGACGGGAAGCATCAGCCGAGATTCTTGATTATCGCCGCAAGGAAGTCGTCATACGTCTCGAATGCGGGGATATCGGGGTTCGCAGCCTTGATTTCGGGCGTGGAACGGAAGAGAAAACCCGCCTTGGAGGCACGTATCATCGCAAGGTCGTTGTAGCTGTCGCCGGCGGCAATCGTCTGGAAACCGCAACTCTGGAGCGCTCGCACGGTCGTAAGCTTCGATTGCGGACAGCGCATCTTGTATCCCGTCACGTGGTTGTTCTCAACGATAAGCGAATTGCAGAAAATCGCAGGCCAGTTGAGTTTGCGCATGAGCGGACGCGAAAACTGGTCGAATGTATCGGAAAGAATCAGCACCTGGGTGCGCTCGCGAAGCTGGTCGAGAAACTCTTCCGCGCCGATGAGCGGACGCATGGACGAAATCACATCCTGTATCTCCTTGAGCCCGAACCCGTGCTTGTCGAGGAGGTCGAGACGGTAGTGCATGAGTTTGTCGTAATCCGGCTCGTCGCGCG
>DFGM01000083.1:5736-5988 GCA_002371755.1 Verrucomicrobia bacterium UBA3750
GGCTCGTCGCGCGTGGTGCGGCGGAAATCGGGAATGCCGGTAGCTTGCGCGAACGCAATCCATATTTCGGGTACAAGCACGCCCTCGAGGTCTAGACACACAATATCCATATGATATCAGCCTTTTTCTTTTTCTTCCGGCGCGAACCGCCGGTTGACGCATAGTATACCATATTCTGCCGCTTCTGGCTAGAGCCTCAGCCGCGGCTGAGGGAGCCGCACGGTGCAGCGGCGGTAGGGCGGGCAGACCCTG
>DFGM01000083.1:6142-12461 GCA_002371755.1 Verrucomicrobia bacterium UBA3750
GCCCTACCACGCCCCCGCGCCGCCCGTTCTCTCCGCCCCCTGTCCGCGGCCGCTAAAAAAGGAGGCCCCCGGCCGCTGGGTGAACTCCTATTGAAAGGGAGGGGAGAATATGGTATAATTCCGTCCAAAGCCCGCATTGGGCGCCCTAAACAGAGGAAATACAAATGCATAAACTGCTCGTTGCGGCCCTCGCGGCCGTTGGTTTTGTCACGGTGGCACTGACACAGGAGACAACGCCTGCGCCGGAGGCGGCACAAGAGGTGGCGCAACCCGCCGCGCCTTCCAGCTCCGTGACCATAGGCGAAGGCGATGACGCGAAGACCTATGACCTTGCCACCTACGATTCGGCCAAGGAGTTCATAGATGCTTATGCCGACAACGTGCAGAACGACAAGGAGTTCGCCGCACATGAAGAAGCGGCGCTCGCAACCATCCGCACGCAGAACCGTTTCTTCGGTTCGTGGCTCGCCATTCTGCCTCCTCTTATTGCAATCATCCTCGCTCTCGTGACGAAGGAGGTGTATTCCTCGCTGTTCGTCGGTATCGTCTCCGGCGGTCTCCTTTACAGCGGATTTTCCTTCGAAGGGACGATCAAGCACGTGATGAGCGACGGCTTCGTCTCGTCTGTCGCCGACGGCTACAATATAGGGATACTGCTCTTTCTGGTGCTGTTGGGGGCGCTCGTCTCGATGATGAACAAGACCGGGGCGTCCGCCGCATTCGGGCGCTGGGCCGCGACGAACATAAAGAGCCGTGTCGGCGCACAGGTGGCGACCATCATTCTCGGCATGCTCATTTTCGTGGACGACTACTTCAACTGCCTCACCGTGGGCTCGGTCATGAGACCAGTCACCGACGCGAAGAAGGTTTCGCGCGCCAAGCTCGCGTATCTCATCGATGCGACTGCAGCTCCAATATGCATCATCGCCCCCATATCGTCCTGGGCGGCGGCTGTGGCCGGTTTTGCCAAGGGCGCGGGCGCGGAAAGCGGATTTTCGCTCTTCATAAACGCCATCCCCTACAACTTCTACGCCATCCTCACAATTGTCGCGATGTTCTTCTTCGCGTTCGCCCGCTTCGACTTCGGTCCGATGAAACGCCATGAAGACGACACGCTCTCCGGCATGCCCGACCTGGGGGCTCTGGAGACCATGACCGAATCGCTCACCAGCAACACTCGCGGACGCGTAATCGACCTCATCATTCCCGTCTTGGTGCTTGTCGCCTCGTGCATTGTCGGCATGATATATTCCGGCGGCTTCTTCGGCGGCGACAATGCCGGCGACTTCGTGAAGGCGTTCTCCGATTCCGATGCTTCCGTAGGCCTCGTCTACGGCTCGATCGTGGCGATCATCTTCGCTGTCGCATTCTATCTCTGCCGCAGGGTGATCACCTTCCGCGACTGTATGGACGCTTTCCCCGAAGGCTTCAAGGCGATGGTTCCCGCCATCATGATTCTCTGCTGCGCCTGGAGCCTCAAGGCGATGACCGATTCGCTCGGCGCGAAAGTCTTCATTTCCGACCTCATCAACGGTCCTGCCGCATCGCTCAGGTATTTCCTCCCTGCCATCATCTTCGTGATTGCCATTCTGCTTGCGTTCTCCACGGGCACGAGCTGGGGAACTTTCGGCATCCTGATTCCGATCGTGCTTGCCGCGATACCCGGCTCTCCGCTCACCATCGTGGCGGTATCCGCATGTATGGCCGGGGCCGTGTGCGGCGACCACTGCTCGCCCATATCCGATACGACCATCATGGCATCGGCGGGAGCGCAATGCAACCATGTGGTACACGTCAATACGCAGCTGCCCTACGCGCTTCTGGTGGCGGCCGTATCGTTCGTTGCGTATCTCTTCGCGCCCATCGCGGGTTCGGCCTGTGTGGCGCTTACGGTTGCCATCGTGCTTATGCTTGTCATACTCTTTTTGTTGAAGGCGTTCTTCGGCGCCAAGACCGCACCCGAATCCATGCCAAGAGCGCTGGCCGCGCTTTCGCGTTTCGTCTGCGACAAGGCGTTTGCCGCGGCGCTCGACAAGATGGGGCGCAGCATCATGGCCGACGGCAAGATCGATTACCGCGAGACGAACGAGCTTCTCGCCTTCCTTCGTGACGTGGACGGCCAGACAAACTTCCGCAACGCGCTTGTCGCCGCACGGGCCGATGGTGTAATCACCGATGAAGAGTCGGCGGAACTCCAGAAGTTCATCGGCACGCTCTCGCACAATGCGCTCTAAAGAAAGAAGGCCCGGGAAGCATGCTACTCAAGATAGAGGATCTTTCAGTTTCCTTCAGAAACGATGACGGCGACGTCAACCCCGCCGCCATCGATGTGAATCTGGAGCTTGACAGGGGCGAGGTGCTGGGCGTCGTGGGCGAATCGGGCTCCGGGAAGAGTTCGGTATCCATGAGCGTGGCGCGCCTTCTCCCCTCTCCCCCTGCGTTCTATCCGAAAGGCCGCATACTTTTCGACGGCAAGGATACGCTTTCCATGCCGCTCGAAGAGCTGCGCAGGATGCGCGGCAAGAAGATAGGCGTCATATTCCAAGACCCCATGGGTTCGCTTTCGCCTCTCCACAGGATATGCGACCAGCTTGTAGAGACCATTCTTCTCCACGAGGAGATGTCCAAGAAGGCCGCTGTCGATATGGCGCTCGAGTGGCTCGGCAAGGTGGGGATACGCGACGTGCCAGTGATTGCACGCGCCTACCCGCACGAGCTTTCCGGCGGCATGCAGCAGCGCGTGATGATTGCGATGGGGCTGATGCTCGGTCCGGATCTGGTCATAGCCGACGAGCCTACAACCGCGCTTGACGTGACCGTGCAGGCGCAGGTCTTGAAGCTTATGAAGGCGCTTCACCAGGCGAATTCGGGAGTGCTCCTTATCACGCACGATCTTGGAGTTGTATCGCAGATGGCGACCAAACTCGCGGTGATGAAAGCCGGAAGGGTGGTGGAGAAGACCAGCGACCCTGCCGCATTTTTCGCCTCCCCCGTCCATCCGTACTCGCAAGGACTCATCCGCGAGGCGAGGCGCATGGAGCTTGAGAACTGATATGAAGAGAATAGGGATAATAGGAGCCGGCAGATTCGGGCTTTCGCTGGCCGAGAGCCTGGCCAATGCCGGCATGGAAGTGGTGCTGGTGGATAGGAACCGCCCGGCGATGCAATCGGCCAGCGAGTTCGTGAATGCCATGCAGGGCGATGCCACCCAGCCACATGTTCTGGAAGAGGCGGGTTTTGGCGAATGCGACCTCGTGGTCGTAGCAATCGGCAGCAACATCGAAGCTTCTGTCATGGCCACGGCCAATTGCAAGGAGTTGGGAGTTCCCAATGTCGTGGCGAAGGCCGCGAGCGAACTCCACGGCAAGATTTTGAGGCGAATAGGCGCCGATACCGTCGTATATCCAGACCGCGATAGCGCCCATCGTCTTGCCCGCGCCATCGCCAAAGGCGACATAATCGACTTCCTTGAAGTCTCCGAGGGCTTTTCGATAGCGGAGGTGGATGTGCCGGACGGCATGCGCGGCAAGACGCTGGCCGACGCCAATTTCCGCAACGAGACGGGGCTTACGGTGCTTTGCATACGCCGCGCCGATCCAAACGACCCCATCCGGCCGCGCAAGGTGCTGCTTCCAAAGGCGTCGGATGTCCTCATGGGAGACGACAAACTCATCGTCTTTGGAGAGACGAAGAAGCTCGACGCAATTGTTGCTTGATGGAGAGCGCAAAGCCGATGCAGCTTACCATACAGGGCGGGCGCACCATCACGGGAACGCACAAGGTATCCGGCAACAAAAATGCCGTTCTCCCGATGATTGCGGCGTCTCTTCTCACCGAAGAGCCGGTTTCGATCACCAACGTTCCCGATATTGCCGATGTCGCCGTGATGCTGGAGGCGCTGGAGCTTTTCGGCGCAAAGGTGAAGTACGACAAGGCCGAGGGACGGGTGGAAATCTGCGCGAAAAAGCTCAAGAGCACGCGGCTCAATGCATCTATGGCCGCAAAGCTCAGGACGAGTTTTCTTTTTGCCGGGCCTCTCCTGGCTCGTGCCGGGCGCGTTTCTCTGCCGCCTCCCGGAGGCGATGCAATCGGCCATCGCAGACTTGATACGCATTTCGCCGGGTTCAAGGCGCTGGGAGCCAAGGCTGTCGCCGGCAGGGCGACGTTGCGGTTCAAAGGCGAACTCAAGGGGGCTCGCATTCTTCTGGACGAGGCAAGCGTTACGGCTACGGAAAACATCCTCATGGCGTCGGTGACCGCGAAAGGCCGCACGTCCATATACAACGCCGCCTGCGAGCCGCATATATCCGACCTTGCCGACATGCTGAACGCCATGGGAGCAAAGATATCCGGCGCCGGCACCAACCTCATCCTCGTAGAGGGCGTCGAGAAACTCGGCGGATGCTCGGCGCGCGTCGGATGCGACTATATCGAGGCCGGCAGCTACATTGTCGCTTCCGCAATCACGGGCGGCGAGCTTGTTCTCACAAATATAGATCCCCGGCCTTTCGACATCCTTGAAGGCACTTTCAAGCGATTCGGCGTATCTTGGACTATCGATTCGCGGGAGGGGACGCTCCACTACATCCCGAAAAAGCGCCTGAAAATGCGCTACGACCTCGGAGATACCATCCCGAGCGTCTCGGATGGCACATGGCCGCAGTTCCCTTCCGACCTGATGTCCATACTTATCGTGCTTGCCACCCAGACGCGAGGCACGTGCCTGTTTTTCGAGAAGATGTTCGAAAGCAGGCTCTACTTCGTAGACCACTTGAAGCAGATGGGCGCGAGAATCGTGCAGTGCGATCCCCACCGTGTGGTGGTGACGGGTCCGAGCCAGCTATATGCCGGGCGCTTTTCTTCGCCTGACATCCGTGCGGGAATCGCGCTTGTCCTTGCGGCCATGGCCGCGAAGGGCGAAAGCACCATCCTCGGCGCCGAGATAATAGATCGCGGCTATGTGGCCGTGGAAAAGGAGCTCTCCGCCCTTGGCGCTTCGATTGTCCGCCAGAAGTAGCCGAGGCGATTGTCTCACATATCCTTTGTGAGCAGCCAGGTCTTGGCCAGCATGCGCGGAATGTGGAAAGGACCCTTGAAGATATTCCCCTTCGCCGGCTGGGCCACCGTGCCGTCACGGTGGAGATACCCGTACCATTCGGGGAACTTCTTGTCCTTGAGATGCTTCCAGGCCCAGTCGGAGACGAGTTTGTGCCTTTCCTGGTACTTCTTGTCGCCCGTGAGTTTGTAGGCGTACGCCATGGCGATGATGGTTTCGCACTGCGGCCACCAGAACTTCATATCCTGCTCGTAGCATTGGGGCGGAAGGTTGCGGCAGTCCTTGAACGAGATGATGCCGCCGTACTTCTTGTCCCAGCCCCAGACCCACGACCAGTCCAGAATCTGGAGCGCGGTATCGAGAAGCTTGGGGTCGTTGCGTTCCACGGCTACGTCCATGAGAAACCAACTCGTCTCTATGCAGTGCCCGGGGTTTATCGTGCGCCCGGAAAGCGTATCTATGAACTCTCCGTTCGGGCCGACGGTCTCCAAAAGCGCCTTGAACTCGGGATGGATGAAGTATTTGACGAGCAGGTCTATGGATGTCGTGATTTGCTCGTCAAGCACGGGATCGTCGCTGATTTGCTTGAGGACGTTCGCCACGTTGATGAGAATCATCGTGAGCGAGTGCCCCTGTGCAGTCAATGCGGAAGTGTACTTTGAAGGCATCCACTTGTCGCTTTCCGCGACGAACTTGCGGATGCGCTTGAAAAGCTCCAATGCTTTCCCTGCCCATGTCTCGTCCCCCGAGGCCAGAGAATATTCGGCATAGGCGATTGCGGCAAAGCATTCAGAGAAGACATAACGGCGCTTCCTCAACCCCACGCCTTCGGCCGTGACTTCGAAGAATGCGCGTCCGTCCGTATCGAAGCAGTGGTTTTCGAGGAACTCGCAGCAGGATTTGGAGATTTCAAGGAACGTCTTGTCCTTCTTCACGTGGTTGTAGGCGTATGCCGCCATCCAGCCGTAGCGGCCTTGGAACCACACCGACTTCGTGGTGTCCATGATGGAACCGTCGCGGTTGAGGCATGTATAGACTCCGCCGTTTTTCCTGTCCCAGCCGTATTTGGTCCAGAACGGCATGATGTTCTTGAGAAGCTCGTCCTTGTAGATCGAGTTCCACTTCTGCCAATAGGCAGTCTTTGTCTGTTTAGCCATAGTCGTCTCCTTGAGCTACGATGGGCGTATTTTACCATATTTCGCCGTTCTGCGCAAACGCGAATTGGAAGGGCGAAGAAGACCGCAGTTTGCCATAATAATGTGC
>DFGM01000021.1 GCA_002371755.1 Verrucomicrobia bacterium UBA3750
CCGTCCACCGGCCCGGCCGGCGCCGGCGGTATCTACTACAAGGCTGCGAATGAAATCCTCTGCCACCGTAGCGATGCCACGACCGGTAGCGCCTGGAATGCCATGCCCGGGTTCTACCGGTTGAACACTGTCACCTATCTTGCCGCTCTTCGCAACAATGCCAAGACGGCTCTCATCACGGGAACGACCTATCCCGAAATCGAATACGACATCGCCAACGGCGGGATTGCAAGTCAGAACTATGTCACGAACGCCTGGCTTGTCGGATCCAAGAACCTCGTAGCCGACCCGACGACATGGCTCGTCGGCGGCAGGACGACGGCTCTCGCCGACACGACGAAGGGGACGGTCAAGTCCGTGCGCCTTTACAACCGGCTTCTCACGGAAGCGGAGCTCGCGCACAACCGCGCGGTGGACGATGCCCGCTTCTTCGGCAAGATTCCCGCGACCGGATGCGTCGTGGTGCAGAGCGCAATCGACGGCCTTGAGGGCCGCGAGCCGAACGGCATCTACTTCCCTAACGGCTGGACCTTCTCCGCCGGAGCCAGCACGCAGACCGTGCGCGGCATCAAGTGGCAGTGCGCCGGCTACCAGCTCCAGACATGGGACGCCGAGTCCTCCACGTGGGGCGCGCAGACCTCTTCCGACGTTTCCTCCTATAAATCTCCGTCGGGCACCTCCTTCGACTCCGTGCGCCTCACATGGCTCTGGAAGCCTGTGAAGGGCGTTCGTGCGGCGGACGACTACGCGGTCGAAGACTACGCGGTCGGGGGCCTGCAGCTTCACCTCGACGGCCTGCTCAACGCCGGCACGGCCCATGATTCCTCCGCCACCGTCTGGAGCGATCTCTCCGGCAATGGCCGCGATGCGACGCTCGCGGTGAACGACAATGTGGAGGCAGGCAACAACCACTGGACAGACAAGGGCTACTTCTTCGCCAGCAACGCCGTCTTTGCGACGAGCGCTTCCTTCTCGCTCGGCCACGACTACACTATGCAGGTTGTCGGCGACGTGAACTTCGCCGACAACCATAGGGCGTCCAACGTCAATGGCGGCACGTTCGTCTCGCCCATCGGCCACTACGCGTATGGAAGCATCTGGATCAAAAGCGATGACACGGGCACGATCCAGCACCGGACGGGCGATACCACCGGAGCTGCGTGGGATATGAACGCCGCCGTAGTCGTCGGGACAACGGGTCATGCCTCCTACCTTACGGCGCTTCGCAATGGCGAACGCACGGCGCTTGTCGAGGGCACGGACTATCCGGAGAACGAGAATACGAAACAGAGTCAGGCGTGCATTGATTGGTCGGTCGGGTCGAAGGACAAGGCCGCTTCGGCAACGCAATGGGGCGTCGGCGCCGCGACCGCCGCCGCCGGCGGCCACCCGCTATACGGCACGGTAAAATCGGTCCGTCTCTACGACCGCATGCTCTCGGAGGAGGAACTTGCGTGGAACCGTTCTGTCGATAGTGCGCGTTTCTTCGGCGCGCTTGCGACGACGAATGTCGTCGTTTGCACGAAGAACGGCGAAAAGTTTCCCGCAGTAGAAGAAGGTTTGACGGAAGCGCCCGACGCCTACAAGGTGGAAGGCACGCATGAGTTTAGCGCGACAACGGTGGCGGACGAACACGGCAGCCTCAAGGCTGTCGCCGGCTACTACCTCTACAAGTTGGATGGCGGCAGTTGGAAGAAGCTGAGCTTCTTTACTGGAGATACCTACACCTACACCGAGGGAGAGAGCCCTGCGACAGTGAAACTGGAATGGTCGCCGCCGCCGCCCGGCCTGATGGTAATCGTCCGGTAGCGCCGCGACGGAGCGGTACGCCGCGACGCCCCAATAATTTTACTACCCACACAGGACTGAAAAATGGTATAATATGGGTATATGCTACTGATAGGCCTATTTGATATTGACGGCAGTCGCAAACTCTTTCCGCCTCGAACGCATCGAGACGGAAGTTGCGGTTGCCGCAACTTCGGCGGCTACAGCGGAGCAATCACATTCTACATGTCTAGCCAACCTAGCTTCTTCCGGCTAAAGGCGACAACCCGATAGCCAAGTACAAAACCCAAAAGAAAGGAGCCAAACATGGCGACAAAGAAAGCGCCCGCGGCAAAAGCCGCTCCGAAGAAAACAGCAGCCAAGGCGGCAAAGCCTGCTGCTAAGAAGCCCGCACCCGCCAAGAAGGCTGCAGTGAAGAAGGCGGCCAAGCCTGCTGCCAAGAAGCCCGCGGCAAAGACGGCGAAGGTGACGGTGGCCAAGAAGCCCGCCGCGAAGGCTCCCGCGAAGAAGCCCGCGCCCAAGAAGCCCGCCGCGAAGAAGACGCCGGCAAAGAAGAAATAATCTCCATCCCGCTCTCCGCCGGCATTCTCTTAATGTGTCGGCGGAGAGCGTTCCGCCTCATGAATCTTTACCTTAAAGCAATTGCAATCTTTGGCGTCGCGTTGGCGGCAGCGACGATTGCCATCAATGCCACAGCCGATGAAGTTTGGCTTTGCGCCGGTCAATCCAACATGCAGCAGGGCTGGGGGCAGTATGCGTTCACGCCGGAAGAAAAGACTCGCGTGAACGAGGAACTCTCGCAACTCGGCAGCCTGGAAATAGACTTCTGGGATTTCATAACCGGCGAAACCACCAGACTCACGCCGGAGAACGCCAGAGCGAAATGCGCCATGGGCGTAAGCTTCGCAATCCGCCGGGCGAAAGCGACAGGCGGCAGAGTCAAGATTCTCTATATCGCAGCCGGCGGCGCACCCACGGAGGCATTCCTCTCGCGCGCCAGAATGTGCGAGAAGGACGCCAACGGGGAATACAAGTATCCGAGACTTGCGGCCATAGCAAACAATCCCGAACCGTTGGAAAGGAACGCCGACTTTCCGTGTGCATGGGTGGCGAGCGTCATCGCACAGCGCCGCAAGAACATGTTGGAGGGCTACTGGTGGGATATATCCGCAATGTACAATGGCGGCGTTCTGAAAATCAGGTCTGAGCCTTTGACGGGCATACTGTGGTATCAGGGCGAGTCCAATGCGACGCGCAATGTCGAGCCGGAAGGTCCCACCCCTTACGATTACCAGCTGGAGACGTTGCTGGCGGTGATTGATGAGCTGCGCGGCGGCAAGGATATCCCGTTCATAATGATTGGGCTACCCAAGATTGCGCGGCCGTGGGAAAGCTACCGCGCGGCGCAGAAGGAGGCTTGCCGCATAAAAGGCGCATATTACGTCGATACATTCGCAGCAGGACTGGGCGAGATGTATGACGTCCATCCGCGCGACAAGCGTCCCTTCGCGGACTTGGCCAACAAGGCTGCGGAAGAAGCGTTGGGGAAGACGGCAAAAACCGTCTGTCAGTGACAAGAAGGCCGAAGGCTATCTATGGCTGATCAACCGCCGCAAGCCTAGTACCCCATTTAGCGCCAAAAGCACAACGCCAGGAAGGATATAGATCCAACCGGGCGTCGCCTTTCTCTTTGGGAATGGTGCCTGTTGCGTCAAGCCAATGGCAACTCCAGCTGGCTGCACGCATTGGCGACCGGCGCAAACGAGCGGCGATGCTCCGGGCAAGGACCGAGCTTGCGCAAGGCTTCCATGTGCGCCTTGGCTAGACTCTGCGACCATCAGCCAACCACACCTCATGTTCAAGCAACATTCGCGCCAATGCGCCGATGGGCACATTGGATAAAATCGCTAATTTCATGCACTAGCCGTAGATGTGGTCATCCAAATTCTTTAATGCCGACGCCTATAACTCGCTTACATTGACGCGATAGAATCCTCTGTCTCCAGTCTGTTTTATCACGCCAAGATAAAGGATGCCGTTCGTTGTGGCCTGAACCTTCTCTCCTGTCGTCAAATTCCCAACATCGTTTCCCCATGCGGCCTGATAGTAAAGTCCGATCACTGCGTCGAGAGGCAATGCACCAATCGACTCTTCATACTTCGCATCGGGTTTTGTCGCAAGTTGCCCCTCTTCAACTATCGCTAAAACCCCAGATGAATCGCCTTCGTCTTTCGTCACTTCGGCATATTCAAGAGATGTAGCTCCAAACCTGGGTCCTTTAAGCGTCGCTCGAGCATTTTTACCGTCAGGAGCGATTTCAACTTCGTAGCCGAGTGTCGCATCCACGATTGAGCCGTCCACAACAGATGTGAACTTGACATCGCCAACTCCAAGATTCTCGCCGTCATGTGCCGTGATTTCATATCCACCTGCCGATTCACTTACTTCCGCCTTATCAGAACCACCCCCATAATACACGATCTCCAATCCGCACCACACTTCACCTTCCTTGGGCCATCCGCTCGCCGAACGCCTCACATACGCCTTGCACCCTTCAGCAAGGATTGCCTGTGATGTATCTGGTATTCTCGGAGCATTCCCGTGAAAAGTCAAGCATCGCAAACCACTGCATCCAGAAAATGCAGTGGAAGAAATTGTCTTTACCGAAGCAGGAACCGTAACACTAGTCAAATTGCTGCAATTCCGAAAAGCATAACCTCCGATATGTGTAACTGATTCAGGGATTGTCACTTTCTTCAGGGCGACTATTCCGTCGCAACATGAATCTGTGCTTGTCGTTCCATAAGAGATAACAACATCTGTTATTGTTGTTGCTGATCCAGAAAAGACCGACTTCAATCCCAAATAGCAAACTGGCTCCGAAACTTCCACGCTTAGAATAGTCTTGCAATTATAAAACGCCTTCTCGCCAATACTGGAAACGCATTTGCCCAATCTGACAGATTTAAGGTTCTTGCATAAAGCAAACGCTCGTTTGCCGATTGTCTTGACCCCATCACCAATCACTATTGTTGCGAGATTTGTGCAGGAATAAAAAGCTTGTGCGTCAATATTCGTAACAGAATCAGGGATCGCAAGGTCTGTCAGACTGTTGCAAGCGTAAAATGCTGCCGTCCCGATATCGATTATGGTGTCTGGGATATTGATGCTTTGCAAGTTGGAACATTGATAGAATGCGTACGCCCCAATACGTGATACACCACGCGGGATATTCAGAGTTTTCAAGTTCTTGCAATCTTCAAACGCCTTCATGCCGATGTTGGTCACCGTATCGGGGAGAGACAATGCGGCTAGGCACTTGAAACCAGAGAATGCATGATCCCCAATGCTTGCAACTCCAGGCGAGACAACAACATTGGTTATAGCCTCGGCTGTCGTGTAATGCAATATCGAAGATATTTGTCTAGAGCACAATGGCTGCGCCACAGTTATAGACCTCAATCGGGTACACCCATAAAATGTCGCAACAGCCCCAAAATTTGTTACAGAAGGAGGGATTGTTATGCTTGCGATACCGCTACAATAAGAAAAAGCTTCTTGTCCAATGCTCGTAACAGAGTTCGGGATATCCACCTCTGTCAAGCCACTACAATACCCGAATGCCCGACTGCCAATGTTAGTCACCGATTGCGGAATAACTATGTTTGTCATTCCTGCGCAGCCATAAAACGCGTCATTCGCAATATCTCCTGTAGAACTCGATACAATAACATTTGATATTGAATCATATGAAGAAGGGAACGTATTCTGGAATTTCTGCGAGCATACGTATTGGGGAACCCTCACCACGCCTGGATAGCACTCATAAAATGCATTCTCTTCAATGTTTGTTACAGAATCGGGAATAATCAGACTATCCAATTGCATACACCCACGAAATGCATCATCCCCGATTTTCAAAACAGAATCTGGAATAATAACGCTTCTCAAATCATTGCACAGGTAAAAGGCCTTTCCCCCTATGTCTGTAACAATATTACCTGCTATCAATTCTGGGATGGTGATGTCGCCAGACGAAGGAGACACACCAATAATCGTAGCTTTCGTGCCTGATAGGGTATAATGCCATGTGTAATCGCCTATCTTATAACTCTCGACAGCGACAGCGGGCATTGATATTGCGCAAATGGCTACTAAAGAAAAAAGTGGCCTACAGATCATTGTAGCATCCCTTCTTATATATGTTCGAGTTCCTTGACAATTCTGCGGGACAAGGCGAGCTTGCTCATCTTAGGCTTTCCACGCCAGCATTTTAGATTCGACTGCTCGTTTCATCTTGCCGTCCTAATTGTTAGCGCATAGTATAACACATTTTTGACAAGGTTTCAAGGGGATGCAGCAACCGGTTGTTTTGCGAGGGACGAGGGGCGAGCAAAACTGACCGGTTGCGGGAATGCTTGCACATTTATGACAGACTTCATCAGCCCGCCGCACACATTTTTGACAAGCCTGAGTTTATTAGTCACAAGCGCATAAGGCTTGGGAAGTGACTTCTACTGAACGTCAGGTCTTAGGCTGAGACTCCTTTACTCCAATGGCAACTCCAGCTGGCTGCACGCATCGGCTACGGGCGCAAACGAGCGGCGATGCTCCGGACATGGTCCGAGTTTGCGCAAGGCTTCCATGTGCGCCTTGGTTGGATACCCCTTGTGCTTGGCAAATCCGTAGCCTGGGTACTCGCGTTCAAGCCGCTCGCAGTCCGCATCGCGCGCGGTCTTGGCGAGAATGGAGGCGGCCGCTATGAAGAGAGACTTTGCATCACCCTTCACGAGATTTTGCGAAGGGAACGGAAGACCCTTTGCGGGATTGCCGTCGACGAGGATCTTGATGTCGCCATGCCCAAGCTGCCTGCCAACATTCTCCGCCGCCCTGCGCATTGCGAGGTAGGTGGCGTTGAGAATATTGAACTTGTCGATTTCGGCGGGGGAGGCGCTCGCGACGGCCCATGTGCAGCCTGGCGTGGTCTTGATCACCTCGGCGAGTTTCTCGCGCTTCTTCGCACTCAACTGCTTGGAGTCGTTGATACACTTCCATGTGGTCGCCAGCAACTCCCCGGCAAGCGGCAGCGGCACCGTCACCGCCGCGGCATATACACCACCGGCCAACGGGCCGCGCCCCGCCTCGTCGATGCCGAGCACGGTTGCGCAGTTCAGCGATTTCTCGTAGTCCAGCGTCACCATGGCTATAGGTTGTTTTGCCCCGGCTGGAAGCATGTCTCGGGATGATCGCACGAGGGGCGCTTCCCGGGCATCGCCGCGAGTTTCCTGTAGTGCTTCTCATCCGGGGCAGCTTCCGTGAGAGTGTAGCCGAGGGCCTCGAACAAACTCTCCACCGGTTTGTTCTTCGCCGTGCGCTTCCATGCAGCTGCGATTTCACTTACGCCAAGCGCGGCAAGGTGCTTTTCCAGTTCCTCCTCGATGGCGAATTCGATGCGCCTGTTCATGGCGCGGCAGCTCATGACAAAGTCGATGATGGAAGCCTTGCCGCCATGGCAGCGGGCGGCGACAAACGCTATCAGCCCCAAGTCGCCAAACCTGTCGCCCGAATGGACGCTAAGCACCAGGGCGTCGCGTCCAAGAGCCGCTATCTCGTCGGCCGTATAGCGGTTCGTCGCGACATTGAACTGGTTGGTCTTCTGCGAGAGCTGGGCCACGCGCGGGATTTCCTCGTCGCGCAACGGATGCACATCGACCCAAATCTCCAGGCTGGCGAGATAATCTTTGATTGTGGCATCTGCGGCAAGCGCCCTTCTCTCCGCCTCGGCCTGGTATTGGGCCGTCTTCTCCTTGTCTTCTTGCGTCAACCGAAACGCCGGGAAGTAGAGCCGCTCCACATGACGCAGAAACTGCGAGAGCCGGTCGCTTTCCATCGGCCAATCCGGTGTTTCCACCATTGGCAGTTTGGCTGACATCTCCGCGCGCTCGGCAGGATTATCGTCCAGGAACACAAAGGCGTCCAAGCCGAGGTTCAGCTCCTTGGCAATGGCAGCCAGATTCGCCGCCTTGCCGTTCCAATCGACTCGCATCGCGGCAAAGTCTCCCTTGCCGACGGCCATGCGAGGGCCTTTCCAGAGAGGCTTCACATCCTCTACATTGTTCTTCGATAATCCTACAAGTATCACTCCCCGCTCTTTCAGTCTGAGCAGCCAATCCTGGAGAGGCTTTATCGGCTTGATGCCGACCGCGCCATCCTCGCCTGCAACGCCATCCCACAATACGCCATCGAAGTCCAGCGCCAGCGCCTTCTTCGCGCCAGTGCGCATGAGGCCGGCGAGCCGGTCTATTTCATTGGCTATGGCTTTCAGACCGTTCAGCGACCACGGCTGCGAAGCGAGGAGCCACATGCGCTCGTCGTAGAAATCCGGAGCCTCTGTCGCCAAGTCCTCCAAGTCGACGATGGCTGCCGTTGCCAACGGGAACGCCGCCTCAAGTTTCTCTTTGGCAACGCTCGCCACGCAATCGTCAAGCTTTCCGTGCGATCTATCCAACAAGAGGAAGATTGCCTCCGGGCGAAAGGCGGCAAGCCCTTCTGGAGCAAAGGCCGTCTCCGCCCAGGCACCGAATCCCGGCGGAGTCCACACTTCGTGCCCCGGAAGCATCCGCGCCAGGGCGTCGACGCTGACGTTGGATAGAAGCGCTATTCGCATAGTGCATTTGCTCCTTGGAGTTTCACGCGACAATCCCCCATTCCCTGAGCGGCTCGAGCGGAAGGCCCATTATGTTCTCGTAGCTGCCGGTCCATTTCTCTATAAGAATTGGACCATAGTCATCGATATCGTATGCGCCGGCGCGGTCAAGGGGGTGAACAAGCGCGACGTATCTCTCTATATCTGCCTCCGTCAGGTCGCGGAATTTCACATATGAAGCAACGACTCGCGTATCGCCGTCGAACGCTACGCCAGTATAGACGGTATGCGTCTTCCCGCTCAACTCGCGCAAATATTCCTTCGCTTCGTCGAGCGTCGCGGGCTTGCCGTAGATGCGTCCGTCGAGCCAGACTATCGTATCGGCGGAAAGGACGTGAGCACCGTGCGCATCGACCGCCCTTCCCTTGGCGAGCGCGTTTTCGCGCACTGTCCGTTCCGGGTCGTCCGGATAGGCGACCTCGGGTGCGTCCGACTTGACGACATCAAAGAGGACTGCATTCTCTTTGAGTATCTTCGCCCTTCGCGGGCTTCCGCTTGCAAGTATGAGATTCATGGCAGGAGCGTGCATAATGTCAGATGAATACGGCGATGAGGCCGCCCGCGAGAAGACCCCAGAGCGGGGAGAACTTGTTTGTGACGGTTAGAACGAAAGTGCCGAGGCACACGGCCACGGGCAGCAACTCGAAGCGCAGCTTGGCGACATCGTAGATGCACTTTGCGCCTGCTTCGCCTTCCGCGCCGAAAACCGCAAGCACGAGGTTTACGCCAACGGCGAATATCGCCCCCGAGACGACTGGACGCAGAATGGCGAACACCGTCTTGACGAGGGGTTTATCATGGTTCTTGGAAAACCATGTCCCCGCAAACGCGACTCCGACAACACTCGCGAGCATGACCGCGATTGTGGCGGCCAAGGCACCGGCGAAAGCCCAGGCCGCGCCGCCCCCTGCGTTGACCACCGTCCGCCAGCCGGTGAACGTGGCGGCATTTACGCCCATCGGCCCTGGAGTCACCTGCGCGACAGCCAGAATGTCGAGGAACTCCGGCTGCGAGAGCCAGCCGCGCGAAAGCGTCTCCTGCTGGACAAGCGCAATGATGGCGAGCCCGCCGCCAAGGGTGAAGAGCCCCACCTTGGCGAATATTGCGCCGACAAGCGCGATGAGCCTAACCATTGCGCACCTCCTTCCGCAACGACGCGAAGCGCGCGAAATGCACGCCCAGCGCCAGGACGAGCGAGGCGACGATGAGCCAAGCGAATGCCGGGTCGAAGAAGAGGACCGCAAGAGCCGTGGCAGCGGCGAAAAGCATTGCCGCGGAGCGCGAGCTTTCGGGCTGTTTCGCGCCCTTGACGGTCTTTGCAACCATGTTTACTCCAAGGCCGAGAATCATGCCCGCCACTGCGCTCTGGACGCCAACAAGCGCCTTGGCGAAAATAGCGGTGTCTTTCAGATACGTGTACATGGCCGCGTATGCGACAATCATGACGAAAGGAACGAGAGTAAGACCGAGAGCGGAAACGACTGTCCCCTTCACTCCGCGCAGCCGGTTGCCGACAAGCATGGCGGTGTTGACGGCTATGACGCCCGGAAGGAGCTGTGCGAGGGCGTAGAAGTCCAGCATCTCTTCGGCCTTCGCCCAGCGGCGACGCTCCACTAGTTCGCGGTCGAGAAGCGGAAGAAGCGCATAGCCGCCTCCAATAAGGACGGCTCCCATCTTCACAAACGAGGCGAAAAGAGTGCCGAGCTCTACAACGGGCTCGTCAAGTTCGGCTGCGACAAGATCGGCGACTTGCGCGGCGCTCAAGCGTTCGCCCGCCGGCTCGATTGCGCGCTCATGATGTGCAGTCGGCGCCAAGTCGATTATGTCTCCCGCCTCTATGCCGATACAGCCGTTTTTGCGCGTGAGTTCCGCCAGAGCTTCTTTGCTCCTCGCGTATGCCGTCCCGGCATGGCGGCGGGCGAACTTGTCTAGAATATTCACGACCTTGCCGCCGGACATGAGAGAAGCCAAACGCTTGGGCGACTCGAAGTTCACCTGCCAAGCGGCCTCGTCGCTTCCGGCTCCGACATACAGCGCCGCATTGTTCACGATGGCGTCGGGCTTGCGGCCAAGGATTCGACACGCCTCGGCGAAGAGTTTGTCAGCACCATCGGGCCTTGAAAGGTCGGCGACGATGTCCGCACCCGAGTCCGCCCGGTGGGAAGAGCGCAGAACCCGCCAGCCAGCTTGCGCGAGTCTATCGGCAATAGCCTTGCCGAGCCGTATCGTCCCTCCTGTGACGAGAACCGCCTTCATGCGAGAAGCCCCCTTTCCGCAAGTACGCGCTTTGCCTGACGCGCCACCGCTTCGGAAGGCTCCACCACTTCGGCACGACCGGCACACACCTTCTCAATCACACTCTTCAAGTGCGGGAAGTGCGTGCAGCCGAGGACAATGCGGTCTGCACCAGCAGAGAGCAGCGGTTCTATTTTACGGCGCACTATCCCTTCCGTCTCCGGCGAATCCACCCTGCCCTGCTCGACAATCGTCACGAACTCGTCGGCGACTGTCGCGAGAATCGTCACGTCCTTTGCGAACTTCGCTCTCGTCTCGTTGTAGAGGCGGCCGTTGAAAGTGCCTTGCGTCGCAAGGACGCCGACAATGCCTGACTTTGAGTTTAGCGCGGCAGGCTTTACCGCAGGTTCAATGCCAACAAACGGCACTTCCGGGTACTTCCTGCGCAGATAGTCTATTGCCGCCGCGGTGGCCGTGTTGCAGGCTACGACTATCATCTTGCAGCCCTGGGCAAGAAGCGATTTCGTATGCGCCTCGCTCAGGCGGATTATCTCCCCGGCGGGTTTGTTCCCGTATGGACAGTTGGCAGAGTCTGCAATGTAGATTGTGCGCTCGTTGGGGCAAAGCCGCCTGAAGGCTGCCTCGATGCACTTGCCGCCGATGCCAGAATCGAAGAACCCGACCGGCGAATCCTTGGATATACGCAGCTCTTCAGACATCGCTCTCCACCCACTTGACGTATCCGGACATGATTCTCTCAGCATCGAAGAGAGCCGCGAATGCGGTCGCGTCATGCACCTTGATGCCGTCTGCCTCCACAATGGCCCGCTTCAGGGATTCTGCATTGCCGGCCTCGTAATGGCGGCCTGCCTGATACCTGGAGACGAGCTCGCCCGCCTCGCCGCCAAGGGATTCGACAACCTTCAGGCCTGCCGCGGCATAGTCCGCAAGCTTGTAAGGGATGCCTACGCAACTGTCGGGGAACATGGGTATGATGCCAATCGAGCTGCGAGACAAGAGCGTACGCAACTCTCCATCGCCCAAATATCCATGGAAGCGGATGCGAGGGCATCCTGCCGCCCTTTCGCGCAAGAGCGCTTCCTTTGGCCCGCCGCCCGCCATGTCGAGCGTCGCATCTTCCAAAGCGCGCACGGCGTCAATCACGGTTTCAAGGTCGTAGGAAAGTCCCATCGCCCCAACATACACAAGGCGCGCCCCCGCCTTCCCATCCCCGTTGCCCGGCGCCCGGCCTGCAGCAATCCCGGCCTGCCCAACGCAATCTTGGCGAAGGAGGATTCCATGATTGCAGCAATGCATCGGGGACTTCGCGCCATAGCCGGCAGCCAGTTCGATATACCTCTTTGAAACGGCGCTGACCGCGTCGGCGCCGGTATATATTCTCCTCGCCACGCGCCGCAATGGATAAAGCAGCCATCGCGGCACAATGCGGTAGAACGTCTCCGGCCAGGCGTCCATTATGTCGCAAACAAACTTTGCGCCAGCCTCCCTGGCGAAACGCCTTGCTGCGTCGCAAAGACCCAATGGCGGAGTGCTTGCGATTACGACATCGGGCCTGGCCGCCTCCAGGCGCGCCTGGCGCAGCCAATCCCTGGCCAGCTTCCCGTGGCTCAAAACACGCTGCCAGCAGATGTTCGCGGGATATGGCATCGTCGCCACCATCCGCACTTGAAAGCCATCGTCCACATCGAGCACCAGCTTCCGCTTCGCCTTGGTCGCATGGGAGAAGTCGCTTGTCCACAAAACGGCCTTGTGCCCGGCGGCGGCAAACGCTTTTGCCATGAGCCAGTACCGCTGGGGTCGGTTGCCCTCGGCCGGCAGATTGTCGAACGGATTTACAATCCAGACCGTCATTTGCCTATCTCCGCTATGATTCTTCTCGCGACGGACAACTTGCTCAGCTTCGGCAGCTTCGTGCAGCTGCCATCGGGCTTGACGAATATGACGCGGTTTGTGGATACACCGAACCCGGCATCCTTCTGCGTGACGTCATTGGCGACGCAGAACGCGAGTTTCTTCTCACGGCACTTGCGCAGAGCCTCGGCGACCGGGTCGCCGGTCTCGGCGGCGAAGCCTATCTTTAGAGGAATCGTCGAACCCTTCAGTATGTCGGGATTGCGCACAAGCGCCAGTGTGCCGCCCATCTCGCCCTTCTTGAGCTTGCGCATCGAACAATGCGCCGGCCGCCAATCGGCTACTGCCGCAGTTGCAATGAGGATGTCGCCGGCGGCATCGGTGACGGCCTTTTCCATCTCGCGCGCGGAAACGACGTCCACCCTCTTCACGTCCTTAGGAGTCTTCAACGCAACCGGCCCGGCCACCAGAACGACCTCGTATCCCGCCTCGACTGCGGCCTTGGCTATGGCAAAGCCCATCTTGCCGGTTGAGGGGTTTGAGAGAAACCTCACAGGATCAAGATGCTCCCTTGTCGGGCCAGCGGTCACTACTAGGCGTTGCTTTTTCATTGGGCGATTCAAAACTGCCCGATAGTATACCATTTTGTTCCAATCGCCGCAAGCCGCCCCGCCATTGCGCGTATTCTGTCATTCCGTTCATCGCAATTCGCCCAATCCATGCTCAAGGCTGTCATAGAAACAGCGCACCCGAAGTATATCGACTATCGCGGATGGCAGGATTGTCACTGTTATCAGAAGGCTCCCGCGATGATTTCCTTTGCCGCTTGCCAGGAGATTGGACGCTCGACTCCGGCTTTGACCCGCGCCGCCGTCTTGGCAAGTTCGCGCTCATGCCAGGCAGGGGAAAGATTGCCGCCAGACGCAGAAAGCGACGCCCACAAATAATTCATAGCGTCAAACTTCTCGGATGTCGTCATCCTGTCTATGGCTTCCATTACTGCTGGCATGGTTTCGCTCTTTTTGCCTTCCAGCACATATTATACCATATTCAGCCATTCACGAGCAACAAGCGAAAGCGGACATCTTCGGCTTTTGCGCAACCGCCCGGCAACGAACAGCAACAGCCAAGCCGCCGCAAAGCGAATCGCCTGTATCTCAAGCGGCGAGAAATCCATCAGCAACGCTCGCGTGTTGGCGAACGACACGCCCAACACGAGTATCACAAACGCCGCAACGAGCCAGCCGGTATATGTCATCTTCCTTGTTCTATCCAACTGCGTTATTCTGTGTGGCCCTATTTACTGAAATGGATTCTATCCGCACAGCAGTGTGTGAGCACAAGGGCTTCAGATGAAAGCCTCTTTCCCGTATTTCGAAAAGTAATAAAAGACGCTTCTTCTTGCCACTTCCAAGGCAAGAGAATACATCTCGTCTGCTGTCCATTCTTCAACTCGGAAATAATATGTGCCGCGATTGAAAACACCCTGTGGGCCTTCATTATGCAGATGCAATTCATTGAGAGTTCCAAACATTGCAATTGTCTTCACTCGATCGACAATTGACGAATCGCCTGCAAAATCGCATCCATCGCCAAAACATATAAACGGGAATATTGTTTCGTTGAGAAGTGCCGCGCGTAGTCCTATGACATTTTTGCCAAGTCGCTCTATTGCATTTCCTTTAGCCTGTCTCGGCTTCCCTTGTAACGCTCGAAGATCATTTGTGCCTTGATTTTTCTTCTCGGAAATAAGAATTGGATAAAGCTCGCCTCTCTTGTCGTGTATGGAAAGTATGCCCCCGTCTGGCCGCATAGCTGAAGTTTCAAAACAATCGCAAAAAGGGACATCTGGATAGAGAGCGCGAAGACGGGAAATTATATCCACAAGCAACCACTGACTTTCGTGAGAAATAATCAATGAAGGATATTCTGAGTGTATTGTTGCTATTATTTCTCTAACCGCCAACATTAGAGCTGATTCCTGACGTTTGGAAGTGTCATTGAGAATCATGCGTTGGTGCAAACCGCTCAACTGATGCTTGTGCGCCATTTTGACAACCTTTCATTCATGCGCGTTTTACAAGAAACAAATATTCTGTTACCTTCAGCGAACGCTGCCGGAGGTTGCGACTTCCCCGGAATGTATTGTATTCTATCTCAACAGGAGTCACGGTGCCAAGTGTCTCAAGAAAAGCCATAAAACTTTCTTTTTTGATGAATCCTTCGGAGCTGTAGGATATCATCAAATATTTTGCAGGGGTTCTTGAAAGCAATTCAAAGAATGTTTCCTCTGCTTCTCGCTTCTTGTTGTACTTGGAATGATTCCAATCTTCAGGTATGCCGCTTACTTCACTTACCCTGTCCGGAGCCTTATTTCCCGCAAGCAAATTCAACATGAAGTAATTGGATCCGTATGGGTGCTGATTGTAAGGAGGATCAAAATACGCTAGATCAACCGGTGCAATCTCATCAACGACTTTGTTTGTATCTCCACGAAGAACTGTGCTTTCGCAATCAAAGTTAGAAAGCACAGGCTTTTGAAGCGAAATCTCTCCGCATATCCGCGTGAGAGCATTCTTCCCTTCGCCGCCAAAAGCACCGACCCCTTGTCGGTTTTTATAGAATCCCTTGAAGACGCCGGATGTGTTTGGATGGATTGATGCCTCCGCAAGCAACGGACCTAAAAGAAGATTGAAATACTTTTTGGGGACAACAGCGTCTAGAGCGGCACGTGCCGAATCGAGCATTACTGCATTGGCATGTGTATAGAAAACCCGTTCTCCTTTCTTTATTTGACTGTCATCTTGTGGAGCATACAATTTAGCGATAAATCCTTCTGTTTGGTGAGATTTAGTGTAATCAACCCATTCGTTGAATACTTCATCAAACTCAATATCATCAATTGATGATTTGTTTGTGAGATAGCATTTATTCACAATTTCGCTGTATAACTCCAAATCATTAGCGATGATTAGCGACGAATGCTGCTTCATGAAGCGTGCAACAACACCACTGCCGGAGAATGCATCAAAGAAAGATATCTTTTCTTTATCAAGAGCTTTCTTAACTGTCGCAACTCCATCTCCAATGAACTTCAGCAAGGCTCTCTTGTTGCCAAGATATGTTAATATCTGTGTTGTGAGGTATTCTTCAGATTCCTCGCCATCCGCCACTGCGGCATCCAACGCCCGGTGCCTGCGTTTAGCAGCGTCAGCTAATGCAAATCCAGGAAGATATGCTATTGCAAATGTTGCTGCAGAACCTTTGATAAACTCTCTTCGTGTAATCTTTCTCATAGCCTGTCGACAAATATTATACCATTTTTTGCTCTTCACGTGGGGCTTCAATTGGGCTTTTGTCCAAGCTGGTCCTGCACAAAATCGGGATAAGCGAGATGGAACCTGGGTGTCAGGACATCTTCACTAGGAAGGAAGAGACTTTAGGCTCGGCGGTAGATGGCGATGCGGGTTTTGCCATAGGCCCTGTCGCGGACGAGTTCCCAGCCTTCGACCGCTTCCGGCGCCTGCGAAAGGTCGGTCTCCGCAATAAAGATGCCTCCGGGAGCGAGGACACCCTGCCTCGCAATGGCATCAAGGACATCTTTGAAGCCGCGTTCTTTGGCGAGAGCGTAAGGGGGATCTGCGAAAATGATGGAGTAGGGTTCGCCGCGGAAGGTTTGGAGCCACGCATAGACGTTCGCCCTGGCAAGAGAATACCTGGCCTTGTCGACTTTCAGAGTATCGATGTTTTTGGCGATGGTTTTGAGGTGGCGTGCGTCGGCTTCGACGAATGTGGCAAATTCGGCGCCGCGCGATATCGCTTCCAGCCCCACGGCGCCGGAGCCTGCGAAAAGGTCTAGAAACCGCGAACCTGGCACATCCTGGGCAAGCATCGAAAAGAGAGCTTCACGCACACGGTCCTGCGTCGGGCGGACGCTATCGCTTTTCGGCACGTCGATGGTGCGCGAACCATATATGCCGGATGTGATTCTCATTGCGGGAGAAACTCCTTTATCTTTTTGGCTGCGGAGAGGATTTCGGAAGGAGAGTGGGATGCGGAAATCGCCACCCGTAGACGCGCCGCCCCTCTCGCTACAGTGGGATAGCGTATCGCCGGGATGACAAACCCGGCACTTTCAAGCCGCGCGGAAACTTCCAAAGCCTTCCGCTCGTCTCCTATTATTAAAGGTACAATGGCCGAACGGCGGCCTTCTGCCGCGCCCGCCGAATCCATTCCCAGCGCTTCAAGAAAGAGCTTGATGTTGCCGTGGAGACGCTGGACGACCTCCGGCTCGCGCTCCAATATCTCCAACGCTTTGTCGGCAGCGGCCATCGAAGCGGCGCAGGGAGCGGTATTGAAGATGAATGAACGCGCGAATTGCCGCAAATATTCGATTACAACTGCATTCCCCGCAACATAACCGCCTTCGGCACCAAGGGCCTTGGATAGAGTTCCCATCATCAAGTCAGGCTTTTCGCCGGGAGCGCAAAGTTCGCCCAATCCGCCGCCCCTCAGCCCCAATACGCCTGTGGAGTGCGCCTCATCCACCATGGAAAGAGCGTCAAAACGCTTGCAGATGGCGCAAAATGCCGCAATATCGAGCGCATCACCATCCATGGAGAAGACACCGTCCGATACGACCAGGCGGCGCCTGAAAGCTCCGCAGGCTCCGAGTTTGCGCTCCAGCGCCTCCATATCAAGGTGAGGATACACTATCACTTTCGCTCCGCTCATGCGGCAGCCATCTATAATGGAGGCGTGGTTGAGTTCGTCTGAAAGCACGACGTCGTCCTTGCCGACTATGGACGAAATCGCGCCGAGGTTCGCCATGTAGCCAGTGGAAAAGACGATGGCATCCTCCGCCTTTTTGAAGCGGGCGATATGCGCCTCCAAGGCGAGGTGAGGAGCCTGCGTACCTGTGACCAGACGCGAAGCTCCCGTGCCCACTCCATATTCCATTGCGGCGTTTGCGGCGGCAGCCTTCACGCGTTCGTCGTTGGCAAGCCCCAGGTAATCGTTGGAAGCGAAAGAGACCAGAGCCTTGGGACGGATCGCGATACGGCGTTTCAGCCCCGCAGCTTCCGCTGCGGCAAGATCGTCTTCAAGGGAAGCATATCTATCGTTGGTGCCCTCGCCTATCTTGGCACACACGCCTTCCACAATGACAGGCTCCTCCTGGAGGAAACGCACCGTCTCGGCGACATCCTCCTTTCTTCCTCTATAAAGGAATATGCGCCCGCCTGCTTCGTCGCCCATCTCCTTGAGGCAAGTGATGCGCTGGTAGCCGCCCTCACGGGTTGCGACATAGCCTGTGACATAAGAGGGGTCGTCGGACATGCAGATTTCGCCGACAATTCCCGGGGCTGCTAGCACTTTGCTTGCGAGGACGAGCGCCTCTGCGAAATGGTTTTTCCGGTCGGCGCGGGGGGAAAGCGCGCTATCCATGTTGGTGGCGCGCACTCCGCGCTCGGAATCAGGGGTAAGATCTTCCAGAGTGTCAGCATCCAGGAGCATCGCGCCGCGCATGGAGTAAGTGCGGCAGAAAAGCGAACGTATCTCTTTTGCTCGCGAAAAGCCCGCGTTGGAGAGGATTTCTTCCACCTTTCTCCAGCCCTCCACGGGTGTAGAAGCCTCTATGGTGGAAACTTCTAGCGCCTTTATCCGCCTTACCTCCCCGAGAGCCGCCATCTTTATATTGAGCGAATCGATGCCCCCACGGTCGTGTTTCATGGCGCGCGTTGCGAGTTGGGCAACGACGCACGGGACGGCTTGGGCGCCCACGATTCTTTCCGCGCCGGAAACATGGCGCCCAGCGAGGCTCGCGCGCATCTTCAACGAATAAAGCGTCTCACTCATGAAAGTCTCCGTCCTGGGCTTCCGGACCTGGCGGTGCGGAGGCAAGGTCTACCATGGCTGCCGTGATGCGGCGAATCGTATCGGCATCCGAAACAAGCGGCGGCATCGTGTAGATAAAATTGGAAAAGGGTCTTAGCCAGACGCGATGACTATCTATGACTCGTTCTATATCCTCGCGTGCGGGCATCCTTTCCACCTCTATTATGCCCACAGCTCCGATGCTGCGCACATCGACCACATTCCCCAGCCCTTTCGCCGGCGCAATGCCGGAAGCGATCCACGAGGCGATGTTTGCGGTTTTCGCGGCATAGTCATCCGTTTTGAAGAGATTTAGCGACGCGCAAGCCGCGGCGCACGCGAGCGGGTTGGCCATGTATGTAGGACCGTGCATGAAAGCGCTCGGCGAGCCATTCGATATGGTAGAAGCGATATTGCCGCTCGCGAGAGTGGCCGCAAGCGTGATGTGGCCACCCGTCAACGCCTTGCCGACCGTCATTATGTCCGGCTTGACGCCCGCCAACTCGCACGCCCAACGCGGTCCAAGGCGGTGGAATCCCGTGGCGATTTCGTCAAAGACGAGAGGTATGTCGTATTCATCTGCGAGGCGGCGCATCTCCTTGAGGTATTCTGCGGAGTAGATGTTCATTGCGTTTGCCGCCTGAAGGATGGGTTCGCAAATCATGCCGGCGATTTCGTCCTTGTGCCCCAAGACCATCTCTCGAATGGAATCCGGCGAGAATGGGGCGAGCGGCTTGTCGGCGAAGAAATGCTTTGGCATCATGCCTGCGAAGAGCGTGTGCATGCCATCGGGATCGGAAAGAGCCATTGCGCAGGCGGTGTCGCCGTGATAGCCGCCTTTCAGGGCGAGCATCTTCGTGCGGCCCAGCCTGCCTTTCGCGTGCTGGTATTGCGTGCACATCTTCACGGCAACCTCCACCGCGATGGAGCCGGAGTCGGCGAAAAAGACCCTATCCAGACCCTCCGGCGCCATCTCCCCCAGCCTTTCCGCAAGCTCTATGGCCTTTTCGTGCGTGAAGCCTCCGAACATGACGTGGCTCAGTTTCACGGCCTGCTCGCGTATGGCGGCGACGATGGCGGGGTGGTTGTGGCCGTGCGCCGCGCACCACCACGACGATACGCCGTCCACGAGGCGCTTGCCGTCGGCTGTCACGAGTTCCGTCCCCTCACCCCTCACGGCGAAGCGCACAGGCGGCGGATTCTTCAATGAAGCGTACGGATGCCAGATGTGCCGCCTGTCGAAATCGAGCAGTTCGGCGGTCTTGGCGGCGATTGCCGGCGCGTTGGGCACATCAATCCTCGGGAACTTTTCCACCTTCACACCGTCCAAGCCGCGCGAAGCGAGATAGCGTTCTATGGCGAGCGGGGTATCGGCGGCGATTGCCGGATCTTCATCCGGCGACCAGTTGCAGATTACGCGGTCTATCTTCATGCCGCGTGCGAGAGCCGCGTCTATGGAGAGAATGGTGTGGTTTACGCTCCCGAGCGCGGTGTTCGCCACCAAAACGAGAGGCCAGCCCTCTTTTGCGGCAATATCTATGGCGAGGAGGTCTTCGGTTATCGGCACCATCAATCCGCCTGCAGACTCCACAAGCGTCAACTCATGGTTTCTGGCGCACTCGCGGACCGAGGAGACGATCTTCTCCACGTCCACGCGTTTGCCTTCCATGCGCGCCGCGAGTTCCGCAGATGCGGGGAACGCGAAAATCTGCGGCGCGGTAAGGCCGGCTTCGTCTTCCGGGAACCTGACGCCGCCCATGAATGCGCGGTGAACCTCGAGGTCTTCGCTGAAACCGGTGTTGCCGGTCTGCACCATCTTCACGGTGATTACATCAGTGCCGCGCTTCATTTCGTCGCGGGCGATTGCGCCCGTCACGATGCTCTTTCCCACGTTCGTGCCTATGCCTGAAACGAAAAGTATCCTGTCCATCATGTCATCCTTGGCGTCGGACTCTGGCGCCGTCATGGTTTCACCGACTTCAGCACGGCGTAGCCGCGCCGCTTTGCTATCTCCACCGATGGGAAGTATTTCTTCACGACAGGCTCGAGCCCCGCCGCGTTTTTGCAGACCAAATAAGAAACGCCGCCTCTTTTCAGCGCACGGAGCGCCGTCTCGCAGAAGACTTCGGCGATGCGGTATTCACTGTAATACGGGGGATTGCCCGCAAAGACGTCGAAAGTGCCGTCCATGCGTTCCGGCGTGCCGTTATCCGCAAGGATGATTTCCGCGGGGATGCCAAGCGCCTTGGAATTAATCTCCGCCGCCTCCGTCGCCCGCGAATGCGAATCCACCATGACAAGCGATGTCCCAGGAACGGCCGAGGCCACAAGGAATCCCACAAGTCCGGAACCGCATCCCATATCGAGCAGTTTCTTTCCAGGGCCTATCTCCTTGGCGACAGTCTCCGCGAGCGCAAGCCCGCCTTCGTCCGTGCGCCTGTGGCAGAAACACCCCGGCAGCGATACGAGACTTATCGGCTTCGAACCCGGCACCGACGCCGTGTAGTGCGCCGAGAAGTCACGCTTGCGCGCGTCCTTGCCGAACACTTTAGCCCAAAGATCGTTCCTTTCGCGTTCGCGTCCAGTGAAGACGAGCTCCACCCGCTTGGGGTCGCCCCCGACCGCGTCCGAGCATTCCTGCAGCATCTCCAATGCGAGTTCGCCGCTCATCAGCTTCGGGCCCGTCTTGAAGCGTATCTTCTCCCACTCGCCTTCTGGAAGGTGCGCCGAGCACACCGCCTTTACGTGGTGCACTTTCTCTATCGCATGGCGATGGTAAATGTCCAGGACGTGGCAGACCACGTCGCCGGAAAGCGTTTTCCTGTCGAGGTCTGCCGCCTTGAAGCCTGTTAGAAGGATGCTCACAGCGTGGATGCCGTCTTGTCGAGGCGCTCTATCGTGCGCGTCTTGCCGAGGAGTTCAAGCATTTCGAAAAGTCCCGGACCTTCCATCCTGCCCGAAACCGCCACGCGTATCGGGTGCACCCAAGGTCCCATGCCGTTGCCTTGCGAGAGTTCCTTGACGAGGTTTTCGAGCCTTTCGCATTTCCACTCCGCCTCCGGCACTTCGCCGAAACGCTTCACCATGTCGAGCAGCGTCTCCTTCACGCCTTCCTTCTTCAGGCGCTTTTCGACGGCTTTCTCGTCCATCGGATAGTCGTCGGTGAAGAAATAGGCGATGTTGCCGGGCATATCGTTGAGGAACTTCGTGCGCACCTGCATCTGGTCGACGAGCATGGAGAGGTTGAAACCGTCCGGCACGACGAGGCCTGCGGCATTCGCGCGCTTGACGAGTTCTTCGGTGAAGACGGCCTTGGGGAGGCGCTTTACGTATTCGCCGTTCATCCACTGGAGCTTCTTGATGTCGAACTTCGCTGCCGTCACATGAACCTTTTCAAGTTCGAAGAGCTTCACCATCTCGTCGCGGGATAGGACTTCGCGTTCGTCGCCCGGATTCCAGCCGAGGAGCAGAAGATAGTTGAAAAGCGCGTCCGGGATGTAGCCCTGTTCGCGGAACTCGCCGACGAATGCCGCGCCGTCACGCTTGGAATAGGGCTTGCCCTGCTGGTTCACAATCATGGACAAGTGGCCGTATTTGGGCACGGGGGCGCCGAGAGCGCGAAATATCTCGATGTGCTTGAACGTGTTCTCCACATGGTCGTCGCCACGGATGATGTGCGTGACGCCCTGGTCGATATCGTCCACCACGTTGGCGATGTGGAAGATGGGCGAACCGTCGCTGCGCACGATGGCGAAGTCCTGGATGTCCTCGGCCTTCTTTGCCATGTGCCCTTTGACAATATCGTCAAACTCTATCACCCCTTCCTTCGGCATCCTGAACATTGTGACGACGCCCGTTTTCCCATCGCGGCTCGTCTTTTCCACCTTATAGGCGCGACCGCTCGCCAAAAGCTGGTCTACGACTTCCAGATGGCGCTTGACGTTCTTCGTCTGGTAGAACACTTCCTCGTCCCAATCGAGCCCGAGCCATTCCATGCACTCGAAGAGGGCCTTGATAGCCTCCGGGGTGGAGCGTTCGAGGTCGGTATCCTCGATGCGCAGGAGGAACTTTCCGCCCGTGTGGCGCGCGAACAGCCAGTTGTAGATGGCTGCGCGTATGTTTCCGATATGAACCTTCCCCGTCGGCGACGGGGCGAATCTGCATCTGATTGTGTCTGACATGATGGGCGCATATTATACCATATCATTGCGCCGCACGCAACGATATGGTATAATATGCGGCGAAGAATGAAAAAGAAGAAGACAAGAAAAGAAACAAAAAGGGGTGCGCACGAAGAGAGAAGATGCGCCCCGCCCGGAAAGACCCCGCGCGAGGATACGGCCTCGGTGATGCGGTTTTACGGCATAAAAGACGCATTCCCGAAAGGCGTACGCGCCGAAACAGCCGCTATCGCCAGCGGCAGGAAGGCTCTTGCCGACGAGCTGCCGCGCAAGGATTTGCGCAAGAAGTTCGTCTTTACTTGCGATCCCGTGACCGCGCGCGACTATGATGACGCGCTTTCCCTCGGCAAAGATACGCTCGGGCGCCGCGTATTGGGCGTCCATATCGCCGATGTTTCCCACTATGTCAGGCCCGGGAGCGAGCTGGACCGCGAGGCGCGCAGGCGCTCCACAAGCGTCTATTTCGCCGATAAAGTCGTGCCCATGCTGCCGAACGAGCTATCGAACGGGCTCTGTTCGCTCGTCCCGGGCGAAGATAGGCTCGCCTTTTCCGTCTTCATCACGTTCGACAAGGCGGGCAAAGCAATAAAGAGCGAGTTTGCCAAAAGCATCATACGCTCCAAGGCGCGCTATACCTACGAACAGGTAATGGCGGCGATTTCCGCCGGCGGAAAGAGGTCCGCCAAATGCGCGATTCCCGCGAAAGAGCGCAAGACCATATGCGCGATAAGCGAGCTTGCGATGCAGCTGCGCGCTGCACGTTTTGCCGACGGCGCCTTGGATATAGCGGTGCCCGAGGCGGAAATAGAGCTTGATGACTCTGGCGAGATGACAGGTGTCGCCACGCGGGATTACGACGAGAGCCACCAGATGATAGAAGAATGCATGGTGGCGGCAAACGAAGCCGTGGCGAAGGAACTCTGGAGCCACAAAGTGAAAGTGCTGGCGCGCTTCCATGACGCACCGGACGAACTGAAACTGGAAGAATTGAGGGCGGGAGCCGCCGCCATGGGGCTAAAGTGCGGAAATCTCGCCGAAAAGAAGCCGTTTATGCGCTTTTTGGAGGCGGTGAAGCGCCACCCTGCCGCAGGCACGCTATCAATGATGATTCTGCGCTCCATGCAGCGAGCAGTGTACGACAGCTCCAACATGGGTCACTGGGGACTCGCAAAACGCTTCTACGCACACTTCACCTCCCCGATTCGCCGCTATCCGGACTTGACTCTCCACAGACAGCTTGCCGCATATCTCGCCGCGAAAGGCAACCCGGCAAAGGCTCGCACCGCACCGGACGAACTCGCGAAACTCGCCGAACATTGCACGGCAATGGAGCAGCGCGCCACGGAAGCGGAACGTTCGCTTGCGGAAATCAAGAAATACCGCCTCCTCGAAGAGGAGCTCGCCTCGCGCGTCAGGGTTGATTACGATGCGGTAATCGCCTCGTGCGAACCGTTTGGATGCTTCGTGGACGTGCCGGCTCTCGCGGTTTCCGGACTCGTGCACATAAGCCGCCTCTCCCGCGGCTACGTGCGCTACAATCCCTCCGATCGCACGCTCCGCGCACACGGCGGTGCCGTCTGGAATGTAGGAGACCGCATGAAAGTGCACGTAACGCGAGTCGACTTCCTGAACCGCAAACTCGATTTCGAACCTTCAACCGGCAACAAAAAGGAGAACAGATGGAGCTCTCAGTCCTCATAAACAAATTCAACATCAAAGGGCGATTGGTATCGCTTGCACCGTTCGGCAACGGCAACATCAACGATACGTTCCTCGCCATCTACCGCAACACCTTCACCGAGACGCAGGTCATTCTGCAGCGCGTGAACCGCAACGTATTCCCCGTCCCCGAGGCGATTATGGAAAACATGCACGAAGTGACGCGCCACTGCCACGAAAAGCTCGAGGCGGATGCCAAAGCCGGCACCGACGACCGCGTCTGGCAGATGCCGCGCATCGTCAAAACCAAAGAGGGCGCGGATTATGTGGCGGACGAAAACGGCGATGTTTGGCGTGTCATCACGCGCATCATGTCCGCGCACGCCTTCGATGTGGCGCAGGGTCCCGAACACGCAATGGAATGCGGCTCCGCGCTTGGCCATTTCCACTATCTGATAAGCGACATGGATACCGCGCTTGTCAAAGATCCTCTCCCAGGCTTCCACATCACAAGCGGCTATCTCGCGAAATACGATGCCACGCTAGGGAAGGAAAGTGCCCAGGAGCTCCTTTCATCTTCCATGGAGGCCAAACGCATGGCCAAGTTCGTGGAGGAACGCCGCGACCTCGCCCTCTGCCTCGAAAAGGCCGAAAAGGCCGGCGAACTCAAAAAGAGGATGTTCCACGGCGACCCCAAAGTGAACAACATCATGATCGACGATGTGACCGGCAAGGGGACGGCGATGATCGATTTGGATACCGTCTCCACCGGCCTCATCCACATGGATTTCGGCGATGCGCTCCGCTCCATATGCAACCCGGCCGGCGAAGAGGAGACGAACCTCTCCAAGGTAGTGTTCGACGAGGATCTCGCCACCGCGTTCTGCAAAGGCTACATGCGCGAGGCAGGCTCTTTCATGACGGATGCCGACCGCGCATATCTCTTCGATTCAATTCGCCTTTTGCCCTTCGAACTGGGGCTCAGGTTCTTCCAGGACTATCTTGACGGCAACACCTACTTCAAGACCACGAACCCCGGACAGAACCTGAACCGCGCCCGTGTGCAGTTCCGTCTGTGCGAATCTATCGAATCGCGCGAACGCTCCATTCGCAACTTCCTCTCAAAACTGTGAGATAAAGGCAAATAAACCATCGGACGGGGCGTTTATGGCGATGCACGCAACCGGCAAGCGCATGTATGGTATAGTTGAGATATTCGAATCGCTGCAGGGGGAGGGCCGGAACACCGGCCGCCCCTGCCTTTTCGTGCGCTTCGCCGGCTGCAATCTCGCCTGCCCTTGGTGCGACACCGATTTCACGCCGCGCCTTACCCTGACCCTGGACGCGCTCTTGGACGAAGTCTCATCATTCAGGACGAAAAACATCATCCTCACCGGCGGCGAGCCGACCATTCAGCCCGGCATACCAGAACTTGTCGCCGAATTAAAGAAACGCGGATATTGGATTGCCGTCGAGACAAACGGCACCATGGATGTCACCGCTGCCCCGTGGCTGGAGTTCGTCGACTACATAGCCTGTTCGCCGAAGATGCTCTATCCTTCTTCTTTAAGGCTTGAAGCGGCCAATGAAGTGCGGGTGGTGGCAGATCCTTCCGTGCCGCTGGAGAAGGCGTTGGACTTCTGCAAATCGCTTCCTATGCGCATAAACGCACAGGATTACTACATCAGCCCGTGCGATTTGGAGGCGGAGGGCGGCGGCAAAGGCATCGACTTCGCTACGGCCAAGGCCCTTTTGGCGGCTCTTGGCGACGGCTGGTCGCTTTCAGTCCAGCTCCACAAGATACTTGGCTTCAGGTAGAACCTCGCGGAACGCCACCCCTTGCCGACTGGGTTTGTTCACAACGAAAAAAGCAAAAATACCCCCTTGCGCGGTGCGAGGTAAATATGGTATAATATGCGCCAATCCGTTCGGGCGTGGCGCAGTGGTAGCGCAGTTGACTGTTAATCAATTGGTCGCTGGTTCGAATCCAGCCGCCCGAGCCAATAAATGAAAAGCCCCATAGCGGGCTTTTTTCTTTTTCCGGCATCAAAATCGCACCTCACAAGGCAATTTCCAGGAACAACAACGCCAGTATAGCCCCCTCCCCGATGCGCTTGGATGCCTAGAATCCTAGAGGTCTAGGAAGTCTAGAAGCCTAGGAGCCGCCGCCGCGGGCAAAGGTCTGAGGGAAGGAGGAAACAGTTATAAACACCAGGCGTTGCCCGGCTCGCCCGAAGGGGTGGCGCGACCAATGCGCATCGGCCGCAAATCCAATGGGCATCGCCCGCAAATCCAATGGGCATTGGATTAGAATTCAATGGGCATTGGATTCGAATTCAATGCCCATGGGTCGCCTGTCCAATGCGCATTGGATTCACGGACAATGCGCATGGGACGGGCAACGGGTAGTGCGGCGCGTGGGCGTGGTAGGGCAGCGGAGGCGGGGAGAGCGGCCTATCTTTATGGTCAGGCTGTGCCTGACCAGTCGAAATGTCGCGCGTATGCCGCACCTGGCCAGATAAGCCTACTTGCGCCGCTCGACCTTGAAAAACTCGCCGCCGGCCTTTGCGGGCGTGACAATTGTAACTTCCTCTTCGCCGGTCGCATCCGCAGTGGCATTCTCGACATCGGTATCGACCGTCGCGGGCGTGTCGCCAGCCGTAAGACCATAGCCCAGGTATGGTGCGCCTTTCACCGTCACGTACACATTGCCCCCGTAGACGCGGATGCCCGTAATCTTGGGCTCGGCCACGACTACATCCCCGGCTACATCCGTCGCTGTGGCGGCAACGCCGCTGAGAGTGGACAAGGCCCCCGTGCCAACCGAAACCGCACCGCCTACCATGCCGCTCGTATTGACGCCCTTCAAGCTACCGGCGAGCGAAACGGAAAGTTTGCCGTCCGCACTCGTCGTGAACTTGCGCGTATCCAGGAGATACACCGCCCATTTGCCGTTCGCGTAGCCCTTGGCGTCGAATTTGCCGGCATCCACTTCAAACACCACCTTCGGGCAGCGCCCCGCCTTGGCCAAAGGTGCGAAAAGCACCACCTCGCCGCCGGTTGCCGTTCCGTCCGAGTTGATTGCGAACGCGTCGAAGTTCTTCGACCAGCAAAGTGCATAGCACTCGCCGTCCATAACCGCCTTGCCGTCGGCATATTTGTCGGGACCGGGCGTCGAGAATGTGATGAGCACATCGTTCGCTGCCGCGAATGCGGCGGTCGCGGCCATGGCCGCAAACAGTGAGAGCATGTTCTTCTTCATTGCAATAATTCCTTTCTATATGTAAGCCTTTGCCGGTTACGCCCTTTTCCTGCGCAGCGCAAGCGCCGCCAGGCCGAACAGCGACAGCAATCCGCTTGTCGGCTCAGGCACGACTGCCGAAACGACAAACGGAGAACCCCCGCCGTGAGAGCCGGCATTCTGGTAGAAGTAGTCGCTCAACGCGGAGGCCGAATAACGCATCCAGCCGACGCGCTCATCGGTGCCAGCGGCCCAAAGCTCGACGAGGAACGTTTTCGCATTGGCACTGTCGAACGTGCCGGAATAGACGCCGCCATCCGTAGAGAAGCCCGTTTCGTCGGCAGCTGCGGCGGGCGATAGATACGTCGCGCCGTTATCGACGCTTATGGTCGCATAGGCGAACTCAATACCATATCCCGGCTCTTCGTAATAATGCGCATTTTCGACCATCCAGTATATGTAGTTATCGTCGTCCGCAACGGCCGACCCTAGAGCCAAAACCGCTACCGCCACTGCAATGTACTTTAGAGCGTTCATTTCTTTTCTCCTTAATCGGTTTGTCAGGATTCGCCCTTACCACTCGACATTCTGGTCGTCGCCGGCATTCATATACCAGAACCCGGTGCCGCTCGGAACATTCGTCACGTTGGTTTTGCGCACGACTTTGACAACCTCAATACCCTTCTTGTTGACAATAGTCACATACTCGTCATAGCCCCACGCGCCATCCTTGAAGGTGTAGCGCTTCGGAGCACCCGCCGTCGGCACCAGAACGACATCGCCCCCGTTTGCACCCGGGAACTTCTCATTCAGATCGACCGCCTCCACAGTCGGCGCGGCAACGAGGTTCCACGTAGGCTTTTCCTCGTTCGCGCCTGCGATGGTAGTCGTGGCGGCCTGCTCCGCAACTTCGCCGACGAGGTAGATAGGATTCGTCGTATCAGTGCGCGTAAGCCACACGCCAGAGCCGCGGGCAATCGTGGAGCCGCCGGCTTCTTCGCTGGATGCGCCGCCGACGACTGTCATCGGCTCCCATTCCTTCGACGCGGTCAGCGTCCACGCCCTGTACTTCCCTGTCGCAGTATCATACACCTTGAGCTCGTCGCCCTCGGTAAGCGTCGCCGTGCGAACAAGATCCGAAACTGTTATATCCTCTCCGTCGGCAGCCAGCGACTCCCACGGAACAGCAATTACGGCGCTCTTCGCCGCGCTCTCCACCTTCAGAACGCCAATGGTGTTCTCGGAGGCGACCTTGGTTTTCGCGCCAGTGCCGTCTTCGGCCTCGATAATCGCAGTCATCTTGAAGTAGGCGGCACCAGCATCGTTGTCGGTCGCAGACGCGAGGTCGATCGTGAAGTCTTCCGCACTCTCCTTGGGCGTTCCCTCGACTACCGTTCCATCGACATCAATCTTGTCCAGAGCGTATGTCACCGTGAAGCCGGAATTCGCCGGGACGTTCACCTTCTCGGAGAGCGTGTTCTCAACAGGTGTTGCATTAATCGGCGCCTGCTCGGTGTCGACGCGAACCGCCGCGCTCGGATTCTGTCCGATCACGTAGTTCTGCCACGCCGGCAAACCGTTCTCCTCGACCTTGGCAAGAGCCTCCTTTACCGTTTCGCCCTCTTTGACATTTTTATCAACCCACTTGTCATCAACCGTTATCGGCGAAATCGACATCGCTTCACCCGCCTCGTCGACGACCTCGACAGTCGCCGTTGCCGCCGGTTGCTTGTTGTAGTGGAACCAGTTGTCGTTCGACATCTTTTCGAAGAACCAGTTCACTTCGGTCGCCGGCTCGCCGGTTATGGCGAGACCGAAGCCGTTCTTGTCGAGCGTGAAGGAGACGTCGCGTCCGGTGAGGTCTACCGCGCCGGTGTAGTCGTTCAGCAGCTGAATGGTCTCGTTGGCCTGAACCGCCGCGAACGCCTCTGCGAGCGTCGCGTAGCGCAGCGTCTCATTGCCGCGGACGATCTTCGCCGCATATCCGCCGAACGTGTACTTGTACTCGCAGATGAGGATGGACGGCGAGCCGAGGCCTTCGTCCTCGCCGGGCTTGTAGAGGCGCAGCTGAACCGTCATCGTCTTGCCATCCATCGCAGACTTGAGTTTCTTCGCGCCGCAGTCGAACGTGCGCACATAACGGCAGATATTCTCGTAGGGCCAGTCTCCTGGCGTGGCCTGCCCGATATCCACAAGAAGACGCACCTTCTCGCCGCTTTCGACGCGCTCTGGCGACTCATACGACACCCAGCCGATGTCCCACTGTGCGTAATGGCCGGAGAGCACGAGGTCGCCTGCGTCCGCCGCGCCATCGAGCGACACGACGAAGTCGGCGTTCCAGTCGAGGAACGGCATCTTCTCCATAAGCAGCTCCTTGGCGCGCGCCAGCTCAACCGGATCGGAGAATGCGCTGAATCCGCCTTCAAGGAACTTCGCCGCGATTGCATCGTCGCCGTTCGCGGAGCTGAACGACTCGAACGTGTACGCGCAGTCGAGCGCTCCGTATCCGCCGACCTCCGGCTTTTCGGACATTGTCGTCACATACGCCTTCGGGAGCGGAACGACGGTGTAGAACCCTTCCGCGTCGCCCCAGCCGCCATCGACGAACGCCTTGTTCGCGAAGACGTAGCAGCGATCCTTGGTCCAGGCCTTGTCGTCCTGTTCGCCAGGCAGCGCCGTCACGACCTGCGGGACGAACGCCGAAGGATCGGCCGTCCACGTACCGCCGAGGATGACGAGTTCGCCATTGCCAGTCAAGGACGGAATCGCCGAGACAAGGCCGACGCCTGTTACGGTCAGCTTGCCGGCGAGGTTGATGCCTGCAGTTGTCACGTTCACATTGTGCTCTGCGAGCGCGAGCGTGACATCGGCCGAAATCGCCGTCACGCCAAGCGTGGCGTCCGCGACGAGAGTAATCGTGTCGCCGTCCTGCGCGGCTTCAAACGCCGCATCGAGCGAGGCGTAGTGCTGTCCGCCAATCCGGGCCACCGCGCCATCGACATAAGCAGTGTAGGTGACAGTGCCATCAGCAGTGTTCACATCCATATGAAGCGTGTAGCCGTTCGTTGCCGCAACTGCGGTGAAGGACGAAGGAACCGTAAGCGACTGTCCCTCGCCGAGCGTGACGTTGATGCCGCTCACGTCGGCACCGTTGAGAATCTCTATGCGCGTGTCTGCGCCGACCGCCGCGAACGCCTCTGTCGCGTAGCGGTAGAATTTGCCGTTGCGCTTGGCCTCGCAGAGGGCAGTACCGCCAACGACAAAGTAGCCGCCATCGTAGTAACCGGCGTTCACGAACACGCGGTTTCCAACGCTGACAGGCTCGGTCTTGAACTTGCCGCCAGTGACGTGAACGGGCGTCTTCGAGTTGGAATACACGCTTACGCTCGAAGAGCTCGTGTCGAGGCCCTGTTCGAACGTTCCCCCGGCAATCGTCGTCGGGCAGCGGTATATCTTTACATTGCCGTTGAATGTGCCGCCATTGATCGCGACCGTCGTGGGCGTAGCCGATTCGCCGGACTGCGCCGCCGAGGTCTGAAGCGGATACTTGTTGAACTGGACGGAGCTGAAAGTTCCGCCGTTGATCGTGACGGCCTTCACGCCCTGCGAAAGTTCGTAGTCGGTGTAAACCGCGAAGCCGGACGCCGCCGTGATGCCGCCTGTCGTGGCCTCAATCGTGAGGCTTCCGCCCGCAACCACTTGAATCGCGTTCTTTCCACTCGCGGCGGTCACAGTGTACTCGCCAAGATCGAGCGTAACGGCCTTGGCGACCACAATCTCGTTCGTTAGAGTCGTTGACTTCAGCAACTCCACCTTGGCACCGGCGACCGCAGCCGCGACGGCGTCCTCAAGCGAATCATAACCGGTGTCACCAATCTTCGCGACGGCGTATTCAATGCCGCGACGCGGCTCGTAGCTGTACTCGCTGAACTCGCTGGACGTAATTTCAATGTACTTGTGATTCTTCGCCCCGTCGCTCCAAGACAGAATCGGATACACGCCGAAGAACACCTTCTCGTGGAATACGACCATGGAGCCCGTCATTCCATCGGCGACAGGCAGACGGAACGTGAACGAAGTGTTTTCGATCTTGTTGTCATTGGCGTCAGTCGGCGTGACGTCGAACGCAGCCGCCTTGACAACCTTCTCCTCGGTCGCAGATGCCTGCACCTCCTGGACAATCACCTTGGGCGTGATTACAATCGCCTTGAGGTTGATTGTCTCATCCTTCGCTTGCACCACGTTGTCCGCGCGCTCAAGCGCCTTGTTTTCCATGAGGTTGTTGACGGCCTCGACAATCTTGGCGACCTCTTCGACAGCATTTGTCTCCGTGCTACCGCTCTGCACTTCCTCAAGCTTGACGCTGAGTTCCTGAACCGACTCTTCCGTGACTCTGACGACTTCTTCGGTGATCTTCTTGGTCTCGTAGACGGTAGTCGTTCCGCTCTGCGCCTCGGTCGGCTCGACGACAGTCGCTTCGACGAAGTATCCACTGGCAGGCGTAACATTGACAACCGTCTCTGAGCCTTCGGCCTGCACGACCGTAAGCGTTGTATCCTGCGGTAGCTCGACCGTCTGCTCGGCCGTAGTCTCGGGGATTGTAATGGTGACTTCCTTTTCACCCTCGCCAGCCGCATCAACAACATTCTGAATCGATGCCTGCGCATTGCCGTTCTCGTCCACAATGCCCTTCTTGGCGACGGTGTAGGTTCCATCGTCAGCCTTCTCGATGAAGTAATTGCCGTCGGCGGTCACAGAGCCTGCAAGCGCAAACCCGTTCTGGTCAATGGTGAACGAACCCGCCTTCGCGAGAACGACATCCTCCTCGCAGTCCTGCGTCAGCATGACAGTTGCGCCGTCTTCAGCCGCCGCGAGTGCATCCGTAACCGTCGCATAGAACGTCGCCGCGCCGACCTCCGGCCTAATCATCGCCTTATTCGTGCCAGCGCCAATCGTGAAGCGCTGCTCTCCCACGATCAAGACAGTATTGGTCAGCATGTGCTTATTATCAGGATCATGATAATCTGGCGCGCGCGAACTATCCCACAATTCAATCATCATGCGGCAGACCGTGCCAGCATTTGGGCTAGAAGAGCCATCAGCAATTGCGAGTGAAACTGACTGGATTTTATCTTCCCACAACGCCTTGTATTGCTTGCCGTAATATCCATTACTCACCAACGCCGCAGAAAGTCCACGATACAATTCATCCTCCGCAAGATCTTGCTTAATCTGCAGCGGTAATGAGACCGTAGTTGCCGCATAAATATTCAAGGACTTCGCCGTTACAGCGCGATCGAATTGTAATGTTGCATCCAAACTTTTATTGTAAAACACCTCATAAAATGTAAGGAGTTCTGCAAGGCGCATCCAATTTGCCGCAGTATAGTCCAACTTTGTGGTTTTTGTATTGACAACGCGCTCTTTCAATAGATTATAGTCATCAACGTCATAAGGTGTGGCACAATACCCAGAAGCCCCAGAAACTGTGGTTTTCCGCAATGTTCCATCTGGGAGTTCACACACCCAATAGAAGCCACCACTGCTATGAACAAGATAACCTTCGTCTGCCACAAAGCCAGAAATGTCTAGCTTGAAATGTCCGCCTTTTAGGTTTACAGTGCCGCCTGCGCTAATGAAAGACTTTGTGAAAGCACCGTTGTGGACAGTCAAGGTTCCCGAATTGTTAACTACAGAACCAGCATAAGTACCGAACACGAAATCAAGTGTCCCATTGTTTTCAATGTCGCAGTTAACCTCGCCCTCATTTGCAATGGTCGAATCCATAATCGTCAGTGCACCATTGTTAATGATTTTACCATTGCTTATGGAATGTTTGTCCAAGGAAATAGTGATGTTCTTGCCTTCTGGCACAGTCACCGTTTCACCCGCCATATCAACAGCCGCAATAAGCGATATTGTCTCTCCATTAACAGCCTTGCCAACAGCTTCGGACAATGAAGCATATTCCTTAGTCCCAATCGAAACTACTTTTTCTGCGGGTGTCGCCATCTGCACAACATACCACTTGCCAACACTATCATATACAACCTCTAAGTTATCAACATCAGCATTGTAATTCGAAGGGTCGTTCTTAAACGAACCGCCGTAGACCTTGTAGCATGTTTTGTAACTCAATGAATTATAGTAGCCGCTATAGAAGTTATGAGTTGTTGTAGCAGAAGGGCCACTTGAATAGTCAATAACAGAGAAAGATGCTGGGTTTGCCACTGTACCGCAATCGTAGAAATTAAGCGTTGCAGTATTTCCAGCATTGAAAGAAGAAAGCGTCACTCTGTCACAGTTGAAATAATCATGAGTGATATTAATGACCTTGCTACCCGTAAATGATGGACAATTCAAGAATGTAGCCTTGCCGTTGTTGCCAGAAACCTCTTTAGTGGTAATGGTCGAACAACTAAAGTTTGCGCAATCCACCACGCCTCTAAATCCTGCTTTGGCAGTAAGTCCGCCATTTATCACACAATCGCTGCCAAGCAAAATCACCATACCCGAATTAAGCGTATCATTCACAACATTGACAGAAGTGGACTCGCCCGATATGCTCTTTATGTGGTTTACGGCCACACTTGCATCTATTGTGCACTTGATCAATTTTGCAGAAGACGACAGGGCATATCGAAATACCGTCCCTAAACCATTTACAATGGTAGCGTGCGTTTGCGAACTTGAAACCGAAATTGACGGGGTGGAAACGGATGTCTTCCAATATTTGACTGTGCCATAAGGGTTAAACGGGGCATCTTCAGACGATCCTGTCTGCTTAATCAATTTCGTGCACTTTGAAACCGTGCCTGAGATTGTACCATTGACCATTGTAGAACCATCAACATAAAGAATCTTGCCACTTGCTATGGTAAGCGTCACACCAGATGCCACCGTAAGAGACACGCCAGCCTCAACCGCCGCCGTCTCATTCAGTGTTACACTTGAATAGACGCTGATGGATTCACCTGACTGCGCCTCGGCCAATGCCGTTGCCAGATCGTCATACCCTTTCGCAGCCACTGCTGCGTAAATGGCATATCCATCTGGCACGAACTCCGCGCCAACCGTTGCATCCACATCAAATTTCTTTGTTGTAGTGGCATCTGTGGAAAAGAATGACTTAACATCATTCTCAAGGGTGTACCATCCTGCGAATCTAAAATTAGAGGCTGGGGTCGCAACAAGCGTTACAGAATAAGGAACCGCCTGATTACTCTTTACGAGTTGCGCACTGACCGATTCTCCATTGACAGTATAGCTTCCATTAACTGGAGCAGCAAATGTCACCGTCGCTGGTGGCAACCGCTCAAAGTTCGCGGTCACTATCTTTGTCGTATACTCGCTTGATGATGTCGAAGAAGATGTCACCGATACGCTGCAAGGATTGTCTTGAGATGTGGCATCACCAGTCCAACCTGTGAACCTGTACCCTTCATTGGCCTTTGCATGAGCATAGAAGGTAAAGCTCGATGAACTTCCTGAACTCTGCTTCGTTGATGGATTCGTAGTAAACGAGTCATCCGACGGTGTACTGTTAGAGTCGCTGGCATAAACCTTACCACCGCCAGACGACGACACCTGCGCCTTAAGCGCAGCGTAATAGGTGGTTGTGGAGCCGCCACCTGCCCAAAGCATCGTCGGCAGGAGCATCGCCAGCAGGGTGTCCAGCAAGTTGAGTTTCTTGATCATCGTTATTTCCTTTCGTTTATAGGCAAATTGTTTATGCGGCGGCACGGCCATCCGATTCGTGCATACATGAGTATGTATGCGGCAACGAGAACGAGGTATGCGGGGTCGGTGAGGCGGTGAGGGTGGGCGACCATGAAAACCTCCCAAAGTGCGAGTGCGCCCGCGAACCACAAAGCCCACTTCGTCCGCCACTTCCAGAATATAAGAGGAAGTAGGTTAAATGGCACAATCAGCCAGTTCCAACCCATTGCCGTCAGGTTTGAGAAGCAAACCATGTATGTCAAGAAGAGGCCAAGCAGCGACTGAAAGGCGAGAAACGTCCAATCGAGCCAATTCCACTTAAGGAAGAAATTGACGACGGCTATCATCACAAAAGCCCACGAGAGGGCAAACGGTGTAGCGACAGGGCGGATTTTGCCGGAATCGCTCTTTACAGGCAGCAGTTCCACTCCCTTGTCGCTTATTACGGGCGTATTTCCTATCCTCGCGATTTTCAGTATCGCAAGAAGGTCGCGAGGGATGACAACCTTCCTGAATCTAGGCATATCGTCATCTGTCGTCGCACCGCAAATCGTGTACAGCAGAAAAGTCTGCCACGGATATGCAGTTATCGCTTCCTCCAGAAGTTCATGGCGAGAATGCGTTGCATACTTTTCAGGCCATTCCGCGATTTGCATCTCATAAGGTTTCGCAGCTTCTCTCAAAACTTTCATCGCCGCCTGCGCACAGCCTCGCTCCATATAATCATACTCAAGGCAGGGGCCTTCAGCCACCTTTTCATCCAAGAGTTTCCACAACCTCTGCTTCGCATCTGGGGGAAGGTTGAGTCGATACTGCATAATGCCGCGTCCGCTTTCGCGGCCGAGTTTCAGGTAGTCCGCCGTAGGAATCGCGAACATGCCCATCTTCAGCTTGCCCATGAAGAAGGTGAATACCTTATCCTTCACGGA
>DFGM01000005.1:0-15131 GCA_002371755.1 Verrucomicrobia bacterium UBA3750
GCTTCTTGTAGAGCCACATCCAGAAGCCCATCCAGACGAAACCGAGTGCGCCGATGATGATAAACGACCATTCCCAGCCGCAGTATTTCGCAATCAGCGGGATGGAAAGAGGTGCGGCAAGCGCGCCGACGGAAGAACCTGCGTTGAAGATGGACGTCGCGAATGCGCGGTCCTTCTTCGGGAAGTATTCGGCCGTCACCTTGATTGCGGCGGGGAAATTGCCCGCTTCGCCAAGCGCAAGCACGCTGCGGCACGCGAGGAACAGCCACACCGATGTGGTCACTCCCATCATCCCCATGAACCCGACAGCCTTGAGAGCGGACGTTCCCACCCCGCAAAGCGCGTGAAGGCAAGCGCCGAGCGACCATATGAAGATTGCCCAGAGATAGCCTTTCCTGGTGCCGAGAGTATCGATAAACTTGCCTGCGAAGAGATTGCAGATGGCGTATATGATGGAAAACACGCCAGTGATGGTGCCGTAATCGTTGTCCGACCAGCCGAATACGGGTGCGATGAAGTCTTTGTAGGTAAGCGAAAGAACCTGGCGGTCAAGATAGTTCACCGTGGTCGCAAAGAACAGCAACGAACAAATGACCCAGCGGAAGTTTGTTTTGGTCGTGTTTGTCATAGGAAGACGCTTTATGGATGGAAGTTGGAGGTTGACGGACAAGAGCCGCCGCGTTAGCGGTCGACTCTTGCGGAGGCGCCGCCGACGAGCTTCTCAACGTCTGCCTTGGTGGCCATGGAAGTATCGCCGGGGGTCGTCATGGCGAGCGCGCCGTGCGCGGCGCCGTAATTCACCGCCTTTTCGGCGTCGTCGAACGTCATGAAGCCGTAAATCAGGCCCGAAGCAAACGAATCGCCGCCGCCAACGCGGTCGTATATTTCAAGTGCGGGACGCTGCATCGACTGCTTGAGTTCGCCCTTGTACCAGCAAATTGCAGACCAATCGTTGATTGTGGCGGACTTGACGCTCCTCAAGGTGGTCGCGACAGCCTTGAAGTTCGGATAGATGGATACGGCCTTGTCTATCATCTTCCTGAAGCCTTCGATGGGAAGCGTGGTAAGGTTCTTGTCCACCCCTTCCACCTCGATGCCGAGCGCGGCTGTGAAGTCTTCTTCGTTGCCGATCATCACATCGACATACTTGGCTATTTCCCTGTTTACGGCCTGCGCCTTCTCAGTGCCGCCGATGGATTTCCAGAGGCTGGCGCGGAAGTTGAGGTCGTAGGACGTGATTGTGCCGTACTTCTTGGCCGCCTTGAGCGCCTCGATTACGACATCGGCCGTCGTTTCGGAAAGCGCGGCATAGATGCCGCCCGTATGGAACCAACGGACGCCTTCCTTGCCGAAGAGCTGGTCCCAGTCGATATCGCCCGGCTTGAGCTGGCTGACGGCGGTAAGGCCGCGGTCTGCACAAGAACGCGCGCCACGGCATCCGTAGCCGCGCTCCACAAAGTTGAGTCCGTTGCGCACCGTGCGGCCGATTCCATCGTAGGGCACCCACTTGATGTGCGAAACGTCCACCCCGCCCTGGAGCATGAAATCCTCGACGAGACGCCCGACTGGATTATCCGCAAACGCCGTGACGGCGGTGGTCTTCATGCCGAAGCAGCGGCGCAGGCCGCGCACGACGTTGTATTCGCCGCCGCCTTCCCAAACCTTGAACTCGCGTGTCGTGTGGATGCGGCCGTCGCCGGGATCCAGACGCAGCATGATTTCGCCGAGCGATGCGGCATCCCACATGCAAGAGCCGGCCGGCTTTACATTCAGGCTTTCCATGTTTGTGTTTTCCCTTCTCTTTTTATGCTGCAAGCAGTTATCTTCGCCGCTTTCAGACGAGTCCGCGCTTGACAAGGTGCTCGGCTATCTCGACCGCATTGAGCGCCGCGCCGCGAAGAAGCTGGTCGCCCGAAATGAACATGTCCAGCCCCTTCTTGTCGTTGCGCGAAATATCCTGGCGAATGCGCCCGGCGAGAACGTCGTACTTCGCCGTGGCGTCTAGCGGCATCGGGTAGAGGCCGTTGAGCGGGTCATCCACCACCTTCACGCCTTCCGCCGTGCGCAGTATTTCGCGCGCCTCCTCGGGTGTGATATCCTCTTCGAACTCGAGGTTGAGCGACTCGGAGTGCGCCCTTGCAATCGGCACGCGCACGGATGTGCACGAAATCATGAGCTCCGGCGCATGGAGCATCTTGCGCGNNGCATCTGCCCTCTCTCGATCCATCATACGACAAACTTAAAGGTCTAAAGCCCCCCTTTAACCTTTTAACCCTTTAACCTTTAAACGAGACCGCGCTTGACGAGATGTTCGGCGATCTCCACCGCGTTCAGCGCCGCGCCGCGCAAGAGCTGATCGCCCGAGACGAACATCTCCAGCCCGCGCCTGTCGGTGCGTGAGATGTCCTGGCGGATGCGCCCCGCAAGAACGTCGTACTTGCCGGTGGCGTCGAGCGGCATGGGGTAGCCGCCGTTCAGCGGATCGTCCACGACCCTCACTCCCTCGCTCGCCTGCAGTATCTCGCGCGCCTCGCCGGGGGTGATCTCCTCCTCGAACTCGAGATTCAGCGACTCCGAGTGGGCGCGCGCGATCGGCACGCGGACGCACGTGCAGGACAGGAGCAGGTCCGGATGATGCAGCATCTTGCGCGCCTCGTTGCGCATCTTGAGCTCTTCAAGCGTGTACCAGTTCTGTTCATCGAACTTGTCGATGTGCGGAATGAGGTTGTATGTGAGCTGATGCTGGAACGCCTTCACGGTGAGAGGCTTGCCTTCCACGTACTCCTTCATCTGGAGTTCGAGTTCTTCAAGGCCGGGAGCGCCGGCGCCGGAAGCCGCCTGGTAGGTCGAGGCGATGAGGCGTTTAAGCTTCTTCGCCCTGTGAAGAGGCGCTACCGCCTCGAGCATTATCGCAGTCGTGCAGTTCGGGTTGGCGATTACGCCCTTGTTCCAATCGAGGTCTTCGGCATTCACTTGCGGCACCACGAGCGGGACATCGGGGTCCTGGCGGAAAGCGCGGGAATTGTCAATCATCTTCGCGCCTGCCTTTACGACGGCGTCCTTGAGCTGGATTGCCACGTCCGTCTTGCCGGCAAAAAGCACTATGTCCATGCCGGCGAAGGAGTTTTCGTCCGCCTTGAGCACATGGTAGGTTTCGCCGAGGATCTGCTCGTCGCGTTCACGCGATGCGAACACCTGCACCTTGCCGCACGGGAAGGCGCGTTCTTTGAGCACTTTTATCATTTCCGTCCCGACGGCGCCAACGCCGACGAGACCCACGTTGTATTTTGTCTTCATATGTTCTCCAAATCGAGAGTTGCGAAATAGTCGTCCAGCGTCTCTGCGCGGCGGATTTGCTTCACGGTGCCATCCTCGCGAAGAAGCAGCTCGGCGCTGCGGAGCTTTGCATTGTATTGGAAGCCCATGGCGTGGCCGTGGGCACCCGCATCGCAAATCACCGCATAGTCTCCGCGCTCCAGCACCGGAAGCTCGCGCTGGATGGCGAACTTGTCGTTGTTCTCGCACAAAGAGCCCGTGACGTCGTAAACCTCCGTCTCCTTCGCCTCTTCCTTGCCGGGCACCACGATTTCATGGTAGGCGCCATAGAGCGCAGGCCGCATCAGGTTGCTCATGCATGCGTCCAGCCCCGCGTAGTTGCGGTACGTCTTCTTCATGTGCAGCACTTTGGCGACAAGATAGCCGTACGGACCGGTTATGCACCTGCCGCACTCCATGTAGAGTTTGAGCGGCTTGAGTCCCTTGCCTGCGACGAGCTCGGCATACGCCTTTTCGATACCGCGCCCCACGTATTCAAGATTCATCGCCTTCTGGTCCGGCCTGTAGGGAATGCCGATGCCGCCGCCAATGTTGACGAATTCAAGCTCCACGCCCGTCTTTTCCTTGATTTCGGCGGCAAGCGCGAAGAGCATGCGTGCGGTATCGATAATGTATTCGGGGTCGAGCTCGTTGGATGCGACCATGGTGTGCAGCCCGAACCGCTCCACGCCAGCCGCCTTCATCTGCGCGTAGCATTCCAGAAGCTGTTCGCGCGTCATGCCGTATTTCGCCTCTTCGGGCTTGCCGATTATGGCATTGCCGCCCTTGAGAGGGCCGGGGTTGTAGCGGCAGCACATGATGCGCCCTTCCCAATCGCCCGCCGCAGGCTTCACGGTTTCAAGAAGGAACGGCCAATGCGTGATGTCGTCAAGGTTGATTACGGCCTTGAGCTCCCATGCCTTCCGGAACTCCTCTCTCGGCGTGTCGTTCGAGGTAAACATGATCTTCTCGCCAGAGAGCCCCGTCTTTTCCGCGAGAATAAGTTCTGCCATGGAAGAGCAATCCGCGCCGAAGCCGTATTCCGCGAGTATCTTCATCAGATGCGGGTTTGGAGCGGCTTTTACCGCAAAGAACTCCCTCCAGCCATCGTTCCAGGCGAACGCCTTGCACATCCGCGCGGCGTTGGCGCGGATGCCCTTCTCGTCGTAAATATGATAAGGCGTGGGATAGTTTGCGGTTATCTCATCGAGTTTCGCCTTGTCGAACGGTAGCTTTCTCATTCTGCCCTTTTCTCCTTGGGTGTATATTATACCATATTTCTCCGGGTTGCGAAACCGGGATGGCGCAACTCCCTTGGTGCGCAAATGCGCAAACCCTGCGGCCGGAGTTTTGCGAAAAGCCGGGAATCAGCCGAGGCGAGCCCAAGCGGGGCGAGGAGTGGAGACGCATACGGGTGCGCCGGAAACGGGATGGGTGAACTCCGCGCTCAAGGCGTGGAGACAGTGCCCGATCTGGTCCTCGACCGCAAACGCGCCATAAAGCCGGTCGTTCACTATATGCATGCCGGCCATGGCGAGCTGTGCGCGTATCTGATGCGTGACCCCGGTAAAGATGACAACTTCCAGAAGCGTGCGCTCTTCGTTTTCCTCCCACACCCTGCCGACAGGTTTGAAGCGCGTGACGGCGTGAAAGGCCCTAGCCTTCGCCCTCTCGGCCAGCGTGAGGCGGTTCATCCTGGCATCTATCATCCTGCAGTAAGGGAGCGTCGGATCGTGGATAAGATCGTTTTCAAGGGTGCCTCCCGCCGCAACAGCCCCTTCCACCAGCGCAAGATACGTCTTCTTCACGCTCTGGGCGGCGAATTGCGCCCTCAAACTCTCGAAAGCCTGAGCCGTCTTCGCGGCAAGGACAAGCCCCGAAGTGCCGGAATCTATCCTGTGGAGGGCGCCTGCCATGAGAGGAGAATCGCCCAGCGCGGCACATTCGGGATACCGCGCCACAACGCCATTCATGAGCGCGCCCTTCTCTTTGCGGGAAATCGGATGCACGGCCATGCCGCAGGGCTTATCCAACGCGAGAAGCGCCTCGTCCTCGAAAACCACATGCAGCCGGACGGAAGGATCGCCCAGAACCTGGTTGTCGCTTTTTTCGGCAAGCGAAACAATCTCCACGCGCTCGCCCTTGCGCAACTTTCTGCCCTTGGGAATGGTGCGGCCGCCAAGCAATACGCCGCCTTCCTCGATGGCCTCGCGAACGAATGCGCGGGAAGAGGAAGGGAATGCCATAAGCAAGGCGGCGTCCAAACGAACGCCGCCTTCTTCGATGATGATGGTCTTATTCTCAATCATACCTGTCCATCACACTTGGCGCGATAGGCGCCATGCCTTCCCAAGACCTGGAGGAAGCCCATGGAAGGTCGGTATCCTCGGCCGTATCGGCTATGCAGCCCGCGAGGAGCCAAGCCGCGAAAGCGGCGAGAAACACTTTAGTCGGCAAAGACCACATCGTCTGCCCTCATATCGGTCTGACGCCAAGCGGAAAGTATATCGCAGATGACATAGTTCTTGCCTGCGATTTCCTGGCGGATGCGCAGGCGGCCCACAAACTCGCCGGCCTCGCCCTGCCAGCCCGGACGCTTCACACTGAGCTCGATAGGCTGGATGGGATTGTTCGGGTTGTTGCCCTTGAGCTGCTTGATGGCCTCGTCGGTGAGCGAGATGATGGCGAACATCGCCTCGTTATCCGCCTCCACGATCTTGCCCTTGTCGCCGAACGGAACATTGGCGACGGAAGAGACGCCGCTCGCGGAAGCCGAGCCCGCGTTCTGCATGGCTTCCTTGAGAAGGTTGGTAAGCTGTGCGACCTTCTTCTCGGAGGCTTCAAGGTTCTCTGCCGTGACGGCCGCATCGTCCTTCGCCGTCTGCACTTCATCGCGCAGCGATGTGATTTCGCCGTTGAGCTCGTCAATCTGCGCCTTGATGGAGGTGACCTGGTTCTGGAGATCGGACTTCTGCTTCTCGAGTTCGGCAATCTTATCGTCCTTGTCGAGGAGCTCGACCTTGTCCTTGCGGGATGCCTTCTTGAGGTCGTTGAGCTCGTTCACGACATCTTCAATGATACCGCGAAGCTTGGGAAGCTCGGCGCGGGTGTTGTTGAGGGTGGCCTGCTGGCGCTTGGCGGCCTCGAAGAGCGAATCGAGAAGCTCGAACTCGGTGCCGGGGCCGCGGTCGAGAGGACGCGCACCATCCATGACGGGCTCGCCATCGGGCGTGCCATCCTTCGTCACGTAAATCATGCGCAGCTGATCCTTCTTGCCCTCCCAGTTGAAGGTCTCGAGGTTGGCCGTCTCAAGATACGCCTTCGATGCGTAAGACTCGAGCACGTTCTCCTTGTCGGGCGAATCGATTTCCTTCGCTTCGACCGGCGATACATCCTTCTGCACTTCGGGCGCGGAGACATCCTTGCTCGCTTCCGCCTTCTCTATCGTGTGGGCGATTTTGATGAAATATTCCTCCTGCAACCGGCTTCTGTCGGTCAGCATGGTGCGTTTGGCATTGAGCTGAAGCTCAAACCAGAGGGCTGCTCCCGAGAGTATCAAGAACAGGTATACGAAGGCGTGCAATGCTTTATTCATGGTTGTTTAGACTCTTTTGCCATTGTGACGGCGGATATTTTACGATATTTTCTGACATAAAGCAACAGTTTTTTGGTAAAATATGCGCCATGTCATTCCAGGTACTAGAAAAGGATAAGTCGAGCAAGGCCCGTCTGGGGCGGCTTATTACGGCACATGGAACCGTAAATACGCCTGTTTTCATGGACGTAGGGACTTTAGGGACGGTGAAGGCGCTGGAGCCGCGCGACTTGGTGGAGACTCGTGCGCAGGTCGTGCTCGGGAACACCTACCACCTCATGCTGAGGCCAGGCGCAGAGGTTCTCGAACTCGCGGGCGGCCTCCACAAGTTCATGCGCTGGAATGGGCCTATCCTCACCGATTCGGGCGGCTTTCAGGTTTTCTCCCTCGCGAAAATGCGCAAAATCACCGAAGAAGGATGCCGCTTCAACTCTCACATCGACGGCCACGAGTTCTTCCTGGGGCCAAAGGAGTCCATGGCCATGCAGCGCGTCATAGGCAGCGACATCGCCATGGTCTTCGACGAATGTCTCCCCTACCCGTGCGACTATGCGCGCGCCGCAAAAAGCGTTGAACAGACCCTTCGCTGGGCGAAAGTCTCCAAGGACCAACCCCACGCCGATGGACAGATGGTCTTCGGCATCGTCCAGGGTGGCATCTACGACGATCTTCGCCGCCATTGCGCCGAGGAACTTGTAAAGATGGATTTCGATGGCTACGCCATTGGCGGCGTATCCGTGGGCGAACCCGAAGAATGCATGTATCAGGCCGTGGATGCTTCCATACCCTACCTCCCCGAAGAGAAGCCCCGCTATGTTATGGGGCTCGGTGTTATGCACCAGATGGCCGAATGCGTGGCAAGGGGCGTGGATATGTTCGATTGCGTGCTCCCCACCCGCATCGCGCGCCACGGCACGGCGATCACCCGCCACGGCAATGTGGCCATAAAGGCCGCCAAATGGATTCGCGACCAGGGACCGGTGGAGGAAGGATGCGACTGCTATTGCTGCCGCAACTTCTCCCGCTCCTACATCCGCCATCTTCTCGCGTGCAACGAAATCCTGGGGCTGAGACTCCTCACGATTCACAACGTCTACGCACTCAACCGTTTCATGGAGGATATGCGCGCGGCCATAGCCGCGGGCAATTTCATGGAGTTCAAGGAAACCATAAAAAAGGAAACAAAAGGAAAATGAACGAAGAGACGACAACGTCCATCGTGCCTGCGGCCACTGATGCCGTGCAGGCGACAACCGCCACTGAAGTGCAGCCCGTTGCCGACGGAGCCGCACAGCCGGCGCGCACCCCGCAGCAGCAGGGAGGTTTCGGCATGTTCGTGCCCATGCTCCTCATCCTCGCGATCTTCTATTTCATGATGATTCGCCCGCAGCAGCGCAAGGAGAAGGAACGCCGCAAGATGATTGACGAGCTCAAGGCAGGCAAGAAGGTCGTATTCGCCGGCGGCATCGTCGGAACCATCACCGAAGCGACCGAAAAGACGTTCACTATTGAGACGGCGCCCGGCGTGACGATGCAAATCCTCCGCTCCGCCGTCCAGGGAGTGGCAGAATAAGGAATGTCGCTCGCAAAGGGCAGATTCGGCATCGAATACAACCCCCGCCCGCGGAAAGAAAACCCCTCGGGCGCGGGTTGCCTTGTAGCCATAGTTACCGTGGTGGCGGCAATCTCGCTCACCATCCACACCTTCCGTCGACACAAGGCGACTGCCGACGACCCGCAAAGCGTCCAGACTGCCCAGGCCGAAACCCAAACTACCCCTCGCGCAACCACCGCCGCCGAAACCACACCCACTCCCCCGCCCCCTCCCCCGGCACCGGTCGAGACCCCGGAAGAGCATGTGCGTATCTTGCAGCATCGCCAGCCAAGCGTCAAAAATAGACTCCTCAGGCTGGAAGAAGCCGAAAAAGCCGGCAACGTCCCCCTCGCCGTCTCTACTATAGAGGAGTTGCGTTCCCTGCCGGGCCAACCCGCCGCAGACCTCGACGATACCCTCGCCCGCCGCGTTGGCGACCTGAATGCACACTGGCTTTTCGACCTCGGCAACCTCCAATGGGTCGAGGAAGTCGCCGTCCGCCCGGGCGAATCCGCCACTCGCATCGCCCGCTCGCATGGCTCTACCCTCGCCTCGCTCGTCCGATTGAACAACCTGACCGACGCCAACCATATCCGTCCCGGACAGCGCCTCAAGGTGATGAACCACCCGAAAACGACTCTCGCCGTCCACAAACGCGCCGGATATGCAGACCTTTATCTCAACGAAAAGTTCTTCCGCCGATACGATCTGACCGGTGATGTGACAGGCGATAATGGCTTATATCCGCTCGAAAACGACAATTCTCGCGCACTTATAAAGAAATTAGGCCTAACTTTCTCTACTCGCGACAAGATTGAAATCGAGATGCTCCTCCCCAAAGGCGCCAATATTACCATATCCGAGCGCTAACCCCCTAAGCACCTGCCCGGATGTCGAAACCGGGCTGGCCGGATTTTGCAATGCCATAGGCTCCGTCCTTGCCAGCCCCAGCCCCCTGGCAACCAATGCGCATCGCTCCCAAATCCAATGCCCATTGGATTCGGATTCAATGCCCATTGGATTCGGATTCAATGCCCATTGAATTCCCGAGTGATGCGCATTGAATTCCCGAGTGATGCGCATTGGATTCCCGAGTGATGGGCATGGGGCGAATACCGCCTTAGGGGGCGCGATATGCCGCGTGGTAGGGCGGCTTAGCCCCCTGCCCGCCGCAATAGCTTACTGTTTTACCGGCTGGAGAATCCAGCGCTTGTTGTACCAGAACCAATCGCCGGGATTGCGGCGGATTTCGGCGTCCAGTATCCGCATCGCCTCGCGCATAATCGCCTCGGCCTGGCCTTTGCGATCTTTTGCTTCAGGATCCGGTCTAAGAGTGGCGAGGTGGGCGAAGACGTGTTTCGAGTTCTCCCGGCGCATGGCAGCAACGACGACAGGCGAACCGCACCGGACCGCGAACATGGCCCCGGCGTGCGAAACGTTGGCCTTGCCCCCCAGAAAGTCCGCTTCTACATCTTTTTGCGGCACCCGCAAATCGGGAAGGATGGCAAAGGCGCGCCCCTCTTCAAGTTTGCGCTTTATGTCCACAAGCGTGCGCTGGTTGCCGCGCTCAAGCACTTCGATATCGCCATACTGGCGTTTCATCCATGCATCAATCTTGCGATTTCGCTGCTTCGCCGCTATCGCAAACAGCGGAAGACCGTATTTCGCCATGCTCCAGGCGGCCATATACCAGTTGCCGGAATGCGGCACCATTATGACTACGCCCTTGCCTTCGTCCACATATTCCTGGAGACGTTTCTTATAAGCCTCTCCATCCTGGACATAACGATCCATCCATGCCTTGTCGAGATACGGCGCGCGCATCATTTCGACGGCCGTCTGGAGTATGTTCGCGAGACTCCTCTCGGCTATATCCGCCGCTTCCCGGTCGCTAATGCCGGGAAAGACGCTCTTTATGCGCGAAAATGTGCGTTCTCGCTTGAATTTGAGCGTTTTTGCAAGAAACTTCGCCATCCCGCGCGCCATCTTGAGCGCAAATTCGTATGGGATGGCGTTCACTATCGCGCAAAAGAGTCTCAATGCGCCATACTCAAGATTCTCTTTTATCGGACCTTTCTTCGCCATGTCAGATACCAGCCCTTTCAAAGTCGCGCTTAAGTGCTTTCTTCTTGAGCGTCTCGCGTTTGTCGTGCAAGGCCTTGCCGCGGCAAATGCCCAGTTCGAGCTTGATTTTGCCGCGTTTCAGATAAAGTTTGAGGGGAATGAGGGTGAGGCCCTTGGCCTCCGTTTTCATCTTGAGTTCGCGCACCTCCTTTGCATGAACGAGGAGTTTGCGGTTGCGCTTCGGGTTGTGGTTGAAGCGGTTGCCGAACTCGTAGGCGGAAATATCCGCTCCAACGAGCCAAAGCTCACCCTTCAAGACTGCCGCATAGCTGCCGGAAAGAGAAACCGCCGAGCGCATAATGGATTTCACCTCGGTGCCAGTAAGAGCCATGCCGCACTCGAGCGTATCGAGCACGGCATAGTCATGACGGGCCTTCCGGTTCTCCACCAGCGCTGGCATCAGTCTGCGTAAAGTGAATCGACGTGGATCGACTTCTTCTCCCAGCGCGTCTTGGCCTGTTCGGCCTTGGCGATGGCATCGAAATCGATTTCGGCGATAAGCTTGCCCTCGGCGACTTCGCGAAGCGCGATATCGCACTTGTCGTCATCGAGACTGTCGGGGCGGACGAGGGGCTTTGCGCCGTTGATGAGCTCGCGTTCGCGCTTGGAGATGAGATTCACGAGGACGGGTGTCGATGGAATCTTCTCGTGCGCTTTCTTCAAAAGTTCGGCATTCATCGAATATTTCTCCGTTGTCGATGGATATTATACCAATTTTGGTGCCGTCGGGTCAACCCTGAAGAGGGTCTCCTTCAAACACTGGAAAAGGAATCCCCCTTTTTGCCGCAGGGCAACAAGAGAGGATTCCCTTCCAAGCCATGCCATTGGCATCAGGCCTTAGGCCACAGTGCCGCCGGCGGCCTCGATTTTCGCCTTTGCCGCTGCGGAGCAGGGCACCTTGACCGTGAACTTCTTTGTGAGTTCACCGGTGGCGAGAATCTTGATCTTCGGACGCTTGTTGTCCGAAAGGCCGGCCTTTGCGAGGGCTTCGACCGTGATTTCCGCACCGTTCTCGAACTTCTTCTCGAGGGAGGAAAGGTTCACGCCAAGAGCCTTGGCGTTGAACGCGGCATTGTTGAAACCGCGCTTTGGCAGACGGCGCACGAGGGGCATCTGGCCGCCTTCGAAGCCGAGCTTCTGCTTGTGACCCTTGCGGGCCGCCTGACCCTTGTGGCCGCGCGTGGAGGTCTTGCCCATGCCCGAACCGCAACCGCGACCTACGCGTTTGCGGCGCTGGCGCGCGCCAGGGGTGTTAGTAAGATTGCTGAGTTCCATTGTTGAATCTCCTTCTTGTTGCTCCCTCAGGCGCGAACCGCCGCGATTTCTTCAGCCGAACGGAGCTTGAGAAGCGCGTTCATCGTGGCCTTCACCACATTGAGACGATTCTTCGAGCCAAGGGACTTGCCCACAGCATCACGGATGCCAGCCGCTTCGAGGACGGGGCGCATGCCGCCGCCGACGATAAGGCCGGTGCCGTCCGGCGCGGGCTTGAGAATCACGCGGCCGCCATCGCAAACGCCTTCGACGTCGTGCGGAATGGTCTTGCCGCGCAGGGTGATCTTGCGCATGTTCTTGCGCGCAGCCTCGCCGCCCTTGCGGATGGCGTCGGATACTTCATTGGCCTTGCCGAAGCCCACGCCAACCTTGCCTTCCTTGTCGCCCACCACGATAACCGCGGAGAAGCTCATGCGGCGGCCGCCCTTCACCGTCTTCGCGCAACGGTTCACGAACACATTGTGCTCGTCAAGCGTATCTTCCTGCTCGTTGCGCCTGTCACGATTCATAGCCATGGATTACTTTGCCTCCTCTTTCTTCGCGCTGATGGAAAGACCGGCTTCCACCGCCGATTCGACGATGGCGGCCACGCGACCGGTGTACTTGAAGCCGCCGCGATCCACGACGACCGTGCTGATGCCCGCCGCCTTCGCGGCTGCCGCTGCGGCCGTTCCGAGGTTCTTCGCAACCTCGAGATTGGCCTTCGTTTCCTTCAGCGAACTCGCTGATGCGAGCGTACGCCCGGCATCGTCGTCTATGAACTGCACATACATGTGCTTGTTCGAGACGCAAATCGACATGCGCGGACGCGCTGCCGTGCCAACAATGCGCTGACGCAGGCGGATGTGCCTCTTCTGGCGCTGTACCTTGCGATTGAAGCTCATTAGGCGACCTTCTTTCCTTGCTTGCGGCGGATGTGCTCGCCGACATACTTGATGCCCTTGCCCTTGTAGGGTTCGGCGGGATAGAACGAACGGATGCGCGCCGCCGCTTCACCAACGATATCCTTGTCGCATCCCGTGATGGTGACCTGAAGTCCGTCGTTCTCGACGGTTATCTTCACCTTCTCGGGAATTGCGTAGATCTTGGGCGATGCGAAGCCAAGCGAAAGCGCGAGGTTCGTGCCCTGAAGCTGGGCCTTGAAACCGGTGCCTTCGATGGAAAGCTGCTTCGTGAAGCCCTTGGACACGCCAATCACCATGTTGTTGATCAGCGCGCGGGCGAGTCCGTGGAAGTTGCCGAGCGTTTCGTCGTCGGCGCAACCGACCACGACCTTGCCATCTTCCACCTTCGCCGTGATGCCGTCATGCATCGTATAGGAAAGCTCGCCGAGCTTGCCCTTCACCGTCACCTTCTGTCCGTCGACGGCGACTGTCACGCCTTCGGCGATCGCGACGGGTTCTTTACCGATTCGAGACATTGTCTTTGGCTCCTTCAATTATGCGACGGTGCAGATGATTTCACCGCCAACGCGCGCCTTCTTCGCTTCCGCTCCGGACATTACGCCGCGGGAAGTGGAGACGATCGCGAGACCCATGCCGTCGAGAACGGCAGGAATCTTGTCAACTGATACATACTTGCGAAGACCCGGCTTCGAGATACGCTTAATCTCCGTGATGGCGGGAACCGCCTTGTCGGAGTACTTGAGCGTGATAACGAGCTTTTTCGGGAACTCGCTGGTCGTGACTGCGTCGGCAATGTAGCCGGCCGCTTTCATGACGCGGGCGATTTCGCCCTTAAGATTGCTCGCGGGGGTGGCGACGGAGTGAAGGCGCGCCTTCTGTCCGTTGCGGATGGTCGTGAGCATCTCGGAAATGGGATCCATTGTCATAAGAGGTCGATTCCTTTCCTTATTCGATTACCAGGATGCCTTCGTGACTCCCGGGATGAGGCCTGCTACGGCCAGCTCGCGGAAGCACAGACGGCAGACGCCGAACTTGCGGATGTAGGCGTGGCGGCGGCCGCAGCGCTGGCAGCGGTTGTAGGCGCGCACCTTGAACTTGGGCGTCCTCTTCTGCTTTTCAATCAAGCACTTCTTTGCCATGATCAGTTCCTCCCTGCGAACGGCATGCCGATGGAAACGAGAAGCTCGCGGGCTGCCTTGTTGTCGTTAGAGCTTGTCACGAACGTGATGTCCATGCCGGAGTGCGCCGCCGATGCTTCCACGAGTTCGGGGAAGATCGAGTGCTCCTTGAGGCCGAGCGTGTAGTTGCCGCGCCCGTCGAAACCACGGTTCGAAACGCCGCGGAAGTCGCGAATCCTCGGAAGCGCCACCGAAATGAGCCTCTCCGTGAACTCCCACATCCTCTCGCCGCGAAGCGTGACCTTGGCGCCAATCACCATGCCCTCGCGCAACTTGAAGTTTGAAATCGACTTCTTCGCGCGGCACAGCATAGGCTTCTGCCCGGTAATCGCCGTCAAATCGTCCACAAGCTGCTTCTGCTCGTCCTTGGAGACGATGCCGAAGCCCATGTTGATGACGATCTTCTGAAGGCGCGGGACGAGCATCTTGTTGGTCGTGCCCAGCTTCTTCTCAAGCTCGGCCACCATCCTGCTCGCATATTCGTCTTTTAGTCTTGCCATTGTAGTAAGTCCTTACCTTAGAGGGTTTTGCCGCTCTTGACGGAAACCCTGGCCTTCTTGCCGTCCTTCTCGCCAGTGCGAACGCGCGTTCCGCGCTTCGCCTCTGCGTCGTAAGGCATGAGCTTGCAGAGCCTGATGGGCATTTCCTTGTCGATGATGCCGCCGGGGGTCTTCTCGGTGCGGCGCATCGCCTTCTTGTGCACGTTGATGCCGCCGACGATTGCGGTGCCATCCTTCACGTTCACCGAGAGCACAGTGCCGGTCTTCCCGGCGTCCGTGCCGCTCTTCACGATGACGGTATCGTTCTTTCTGATTCTTGCGATAGCCATGTTATTGCTCCTTCTCAGACCACTTCCGGGGCCATCGAGAGTATCTTCATGTAGTTCTTGTCGCGCAGTTCGCGTGCGACAGGCCCGAAGATACGCGTGCCAATCGGGTTCAGCTTGGAATCGACGAGGACGCAAGCGTTCTGGTCGAAGTGGACGGTCGAGCCGTCTTCGCGGCGGATGGGCTGGCCAGTGCGCACGATGACGGCGGTAGCCACGGCACCCTTCTTGATCGAACCGGTGGGCGAGGCTTCCTTGATGGCAACGCGTATGACGTCGCCAAGATGCGCATATTCCTTGCGCTGCTTGAGGATGCGGA
>DFGM01000005.1:15188-19358 GCA_002371755.1 Verrucomicrobia bacterium UBA3750
GCTTGAGGATGCGGAAGCACATCGCACGCTTGGCGCCGGTGTTGTCCGCAACGACGAGATTGGAAAGTTCCTGCAACATCGTCTTTTCTCCTTACTTCACGATGCGCCAGCGCTTCGTGGCGCTGAGCGGACGTGTTTCCATGATGGTGACGGTGTCGCCGACTTTCGCCGAATCGTCCTCGTCATGCGCATGGTATTTCTTGCTGCGCGTGACGACCTTGCCGTACACGGGATGACGTTCGCGATAACTCACGACCACCACCACGCTTTTAGCGCCCATCTTGGACGCAACGACGCCTTTGCGCAACTTGCGCGCGCCGCGTGTAGTCTTTTCCGTGCTCATTAGATCTTTACTCCTGCGCGGGTGATGAACTTGCTGTGAATGCCGATCTTGGTTGCGGCCAGACGCAGGCACTCCTTGGCGACTTCTTCGCTGACGCCGCCCACCTCGAAGAGAACCTTGCCTGGGAGGATTACGGCCGCCCAGAACTCAGGGTTGCCCTTTCCTCCGCCCATACGCACTTCGATAGGCTTGCGCGTAACAGGCTTGTCGGGGAACACGCGAATCCAGAGCTTGCCCTTGCGCTTCATCTCGCGGTTGATCGCGACGCGGCACGCTTCAATCTGCGTGGCCGTAAGCAATCCGCGCGTGAGCGCCTTGAGGCCGAACTCGCCGTACGCGAGCTCCGTGCCGCTCGTGGCATAGCCGGAACGGTTGCCCTTGGAAACCTTGCGGTATTTGACTCTTTTGGGCATCAAAGGCATGACTTACCTCCCCTCCTTGCGGTCCGCCCTCTCGCGGCGGCCGTCGCGTTCGCGGCGTTCGCCCCTGGGCGGACGCGCCTGAAAACCTTCCTTCTTGCAGATCCACACCTTGATGCCGATCTTGCCGGCGGTCGTGTTCGCTTCGGCGAAACCGTAGTCGATGTTCGCACGGAGCGTATGGAGCGGCACCTTGCCTTCGCGAGACCATTCGACGCGAGCGATTTCCGCTCCGTTGATACGGCCGGAGGCGTGCACCTTGATGCCGTCGACGCCCATATCCATCGCCACCTTCTGGGCGCGCTTCATCGCACGCTTGAGAGCGATGCGGCGCTCGAGCTGGAGAGCTATGGAATCGGCGACGAGCTGCGCATCGGCGTCTGCGCCCTGCACTTCACGCACGTCAAGATAGACCTCTTTCTTGGTGAGCTTCTCAAGCTCGGCACGGATGCCATCCACCTCGCCGCCCTTGCGGCCGAGAATGACGCCCGGACGCGCACTGAAAAGCGTCACGCGCACGCGGCTCATGTAGCGCTCGATGAGGATCTTGGAGATGCCCGCTTCAACGAGGCGCTTCTTGCACAGGTCGCGGATCTTCTGGTCCTCGATGAGGAATGCGCCGAAGTTCTTCTTGGGCGCGAACCAGCGGCTGCCCCAGGCGTGGGTCACGCCGACGCGAAAACCTACGGGGTTTACTTTCTGTCCCATGGTATTACTTGGCCTCCTTGATGTTCTCGTCGGTCAGCACCACCTTGCAGTGGCAAAGACGGCGTGCGATGGGGTGCGCGGAGCCGCGGGCGGTAGGCCAGTAGCGGCGCATGCGCACCGACTCGTCGAACACGCAAAGCTTGACCTTGAGTTCCTGGGGTTCCTTGACATTGTTGTTGTGCCTGGCGTTCGCCACGGCGCTAAGCAGCGTCTTCTTGAGGATTTCCGCCGCCTTCTTGGGCGAAAATTCGACGAGTTCGAGCGCCTTGGCGGCTGTGAGACCGCGGCATGCACGCGCGAGCGGACGGCCCTTGAAGGCCGACATGCGCTGGTTGCGGGTAATCGCAATGACTTCCATCTTCTGCTATTCCCTTACTTCTTCTCGGCCTTCGCAGCCGAATTGCCGTGCGCCTTGAACGTGCGCGTGGGGGCGAATTCGCCGAGCCTGTGGCCGACCATGTTTTCGGTGATGAAAATCGGCATGTGCTGGCGACCGTTGTGGATCGCGAACGTCAGACCGACGAACTCCGGGAGCACCATCGAACGGCGGCTCCACGTCTTGATAGGCTGCTTCTTGCCCGCAGCCTGCATCTTCTCGACCTTGCGGAGGAGGCTTTCCTCCACATACGGCCCCTTCTTGAGAGAACGTGCCATAAGGTTACTTCCTCCTCTTTACAATTACCTTGTTGGATGCTTTGCGCTTCGGACGGGTCTTGCCGCCCTTGGCAAGCTGACCCCAGGGCGAACGCGGATGCGAACCGCCGGACGTGCGGCCTTCACCGCCGCCCATCGGGTGGTCGACAGGGTTCATCGCAACGCCGCGCACGGTGGGACGGATGCCGAGATAGCGCTTCCTGCCCGCCTTGCCGAGATGGATGGAGCCCCAGTCCTTGTTGCCCACAGCGCCGACGCAAGCGAGGCAGCGGCCGTCGAAGATGCGAACTTCGCCGGAAGGCATCTTGAGCGTCACCTTGCCGCCATCGCGCGCCATGATCTGGCAACCGTTGCCCGCGCCGCGCGCAATCTTCGCGCCCTGGCCGGGAACGAGCTCAATGGCGTGGACCATCATGCCAAGCGGAATCTGCGCGAGCGGCAGGCAGTTGCCCAGCGTCGCTTCGGCCTTGGGTCCGTTCATGACCTTCATGCCGACCTTCAGGCCCTCGGGGGCCAGAATGTAGCTCTTCACGCCGTCGGCGTAGTCGATCTGCGCGAGATACGCCGAGCGCGTGGGGTCGTATGCAATAGCCTTGACCTCGGCCTCAACGTCGAACTTCGTGCGCTTGAAGTCCACTATGCGCATGCGCTGCTTGGCACCGCCGCCATGGTGACGCGTCGTGATGCGCCCCTGGTTGTTGCGGCCTGCCGTCTTGCGCACTGCCTTCGTCAGGCTCTTCACCGGTCTTTCTTCGGTGATCTCCTCGAAGGTCGGGGCGATGCGGAAGCGCATGCCCTGGCTGCGTGCCTTGAATGATTTGAGTGGCATATCCTAAAGCTCCTTAGACCTGTTCGATGCGCTCGCCTTCCTTCACGGTGACGATCGCCTTCTTGTAGGGGGCCGCTTCGAGCACGCGACGCGTGCCGCGGATGTACTTGCGCCCGCCCTTCACTGTGACGGTGCGGACCGCGAGAACGTGTACGCCGAACTTTTTCTCGACGGCGTCAGCAATCTCCGGCTTGCGCGCGTCCACGGCCACCTCGACCACATAGCGGTTCTGGCGGGCGAGCTCCTCGCCCTTCTCCGTGATACGCACCTTCTTGACGATTTCCTTCGTCTGGCTCTTGACTTCTTCGTTCGCCATGGCTAGATACCTTTACTTTGCTATCCGCGCCACGAGCGCGTCGAATCCCGCCTTGTCACAGACGATTTTGCGGTTCGCCATGACCATGTAGACGTCGAGCGCCTGGGCGGTGGAGTAGTCGATGCGGGGAAGGTTGCTCGTCGCGAGCACTACGGTGTCGTCCACTTCGTTCTGGACGATTACCGCGGTGCGGTCCACGCCGACACCCTTGAGGAGCGAAGCCATGAGTTTTGTCTTCGGAGCCTCGAACTTGAACTCGTTGACCACGATCACTTCGCCGGCCGCAATCTTGTCGGAAAGCGCACGCGCGAAAGCGAGCTTCATCACCTTCTTGTTGATCTTCTGCTCATAGGAGCGGGGCTTGGGTCCGTGCGCCACGCCGCCGCCGCGCCACACCGGGCTCTGACGGAAACCTGCGCGGGCGTTGCCCGTGCCTTTCTGCTTCCAGGGCTTCTTGTTGGAACCCGCGACCTCGCCTTTGCCCTTAGTGCTGGCAGTGCCGGCCCTCAGTGCGTTGCGAATCGCCGTCACGGCGTCCTTGACAGCCTGCGCACCCTTGTCGAGCGTCAACGTGGCTTCATCCACCGCAATATCCGCAGCCGCTTCGCCCGCGGAGGTAAATGTCTTAACAGTTGCCATTACTTAGCCCCCTTCTGCGCCTTGAACGCAATCACGTTGTTCTTGAGGGACTTGCGGACGATTACCGTGCCGTTGCGGGCACCGGGGATGGAACCCTTCACGAGTATCGCATTGTCCTCAGGACGGATCTGCACCACTTCAAGGTTGACCGCTTTGCGCGTCACGTCGCCCATGTGGCCAGGCATCTTCTTGCCCTTTTCAATCCAACCGGGGAGATCGCGAGCCGCCAAACCGCCGGTGCGGCGCTTGGAGTGGCCGCCGT
>DFGM01000005.1:19430-22106 GCA_002371755.1 Verrucomicrobia bacterium UBA3750
TGCCGCCCGCGAAATTGTAGCGCTTGAGAACGCCGGCGAAACCGCGGCCCTTCGTCACGCCCGTCACGTCCACATACTTGCAGCCTTCAAAGTTCTTGACGGTGATGACATCGCCAACCTTCACTTCTTCGCCTGCGTCGGGTGCGAACTCCTTGAGAACGCGAACTGCGCCCTCGAGACCGCCCGTCTTCTTGAGGTGCCCTGCTTCCGCTTTCGTCAGCCTCTGCACCTTCTGCTCGCCAAATCCGAGCTGCGCGGCCACGTATCCGTCTTTCTCGGCCGTCTTAACCTGCACGACAGGGCACGGACCCACTTCGATCACGGTCACGCATGTGCGCTTGCCTTCCGCGTCGTAAACCTGGGTCATCCCCACCTTCTTGCCAATCAATCCTTCCATCTCAGTCACTCCTTATATATATCAGACCTTGATGGTGATGTCCACGCCGGCAGGAAGATTGAGCTTCTTGAGCTCGTCAATCGTCTGGGCCGTGGGATTGACAATGTCCAGAAGACGCTTGTGCGTCCTCTGTTCGAACTGATCCATGGACTTCTTGTCCACGTTCGGCGAACGGTTCACCGTGAAACGCTCGATGCGCGTAGGCAGCGGGATTGGCCCGACAACCTGCGCACCCGTGCCACGGGCCGTATCGATGATTCCGCCAACAGCCTGGTCAAGCACACGATGATCGTATGCCTGCAGCCTTATGCGGACTCTCTGTTGTTGCATTTTTCGTTTCCTTTTTGTTTCTTTTACACCTGTTCTGCGACTTTCCTCGCACTCGGCGGTCTTGCGGGTCGCCCCACAAGTAGCCGCCGGAAGCCCTTTTGCGGCACTTCACACGCGGTTTCGTCGCTTCGCAGTCCACTCCCGGATAGCAAAATCGCCTGCGTTTGCCGTTCGCAACCGCAGGCGTTTCAACCTGACAGCCGCGACGTGGCGGGGATTTCTCGCCCGTATCGCAACCTTCCTACTCGAAAGTGAGCACATATTATATCATATTTTCCCCGCACCGCGCAAGGGGGTATTTTGCCCTGTCGCGAAACACGTTCGGTATGCTTGCCGAAGCGGGGAATTAGACCTGCATGAAGCCGTTTGCGCTGAAGGACGAAAGCTCCGCCTCCTGCTCGGACGCCGCCTTGGCAACGGGACGATAGTCCTTCAGAAGCTTTCTCCAGGTCTCTGCGCGGTTGATGAAGTCCTCCAGCCCGCTATCGAAAGAGTCACCGTCAAGACTGGCGAGAGCGAACGAACGGACCAGCAAATAGGAACCTGTGTCGCACGACTTGGCGAAAAACGCCGGCGACTCCATGTTCGCCTCGAGGAGGAGGTCGGCAAAAGCCGCCGCGCCGTCCACAGGCGGTTCACCAATCTCGGACGAGATGATTACGCTCTCGCCGATGCTGACAATCGTCGTGACGATGCCGTCGATGTCGAGCGCGGAGGAATTATCCTCCACCACGAGGTTTTCGATGCCGTGCCGTTTGGCAAAGTCCGATATGAGGTCGTTGAATTCCATGGGCGTATTATATCATAATCTCTGCCGTCTGTGTGCGACTTTCAGACTTTGAATATCTTGCCGCAAAGGAGCTTCCCGCTAAATGCTCATGTAGCCGAAACCGGGTGTCGAGGCCGGTATTGCCGGTTCGTTCTCCGTCTCTTCGCATTCTGAAAGAGAATCCCGCACCGCGACTGCCGCATCGGCAGATGTCTACACGCCGCGCGGCAAAAGGCTACGGGCCACACTCAGCAGAGGAATCTCAGAGCAGGTCCTTCGCATCGATCATGATCTCGTTGCCGATGCGGTTGCCGACGTCGCCGTATTTCTCGTTGCCAAACTTCGCCTCCAGGGGCGCGAACATGTAGTCGAGCACGTCCGTGATCCAGGCCCGCTCGTCCTCGTCCTCCGGCATGTGTTCGAGGATCCACGCCATGTTGTCGACCATCTTGTTGATGCCCGCGCCGTCGAGCACGTCTCCAGACACGAGGCGCTCCGCGAGCTGCGGATACTTCGCCTGAAGCTTGTCGTGCGCCCACTGGATGGCGTTCTTCTGCACCTTGGTAAGGTTCTCCTTGCGGATTCCCGGCGCCTCTTTCGGCGTGAAGAACGACGCAAAGAGCGAGGAGCCGTGGCAGATGGACTCGACGATGTCGCCGAACCTGTAGTTGCGCGTCTTCATGCCTTTCGAGAGCGCGTCATACTTGTCGAACAACTTCACGTGCGCCGTCGAGCAGAAGATGCCAAACGTCTCGCACTTGAGGAAGAGCCTGCGCCGCGGGCCGTTGCCGCTCCCGCCGTTCTTGAGGCCGTCTTCGTCGGGGATCGTGAAGAAGTGGAACGTCCTCATGCCGTTCAGGAGCCCGCCCGCGCCAGTCGGCACGTCGTATCCGCGCGGCATGTTGAGATGTCCGTCGACATGCGCCGACTGGTAGGGCTTCGCGTGCGTTGACGTACGAATGTAGAGGTTATTCGCCTTGTCGAGCCAACGCGCGATGTCGCCGTTCTTGTCCGCGATCGAGAACGAGCCGCGGTACATGTACTCGCCCTTCTTGAGCGCGGCGGCGTGGAGCGCGTACGTGAGCGCCACGATGTTCTGGTTCGTCGGCTTGAAGAGATTGGGCTTGCCGCTCATCAGCGCGCCGAGGACGTCCCTGCCGAGCTTCACCTGCGCCGAGAG
>DFGM01000005.1:22162-22384 GCA_002371755.1 Verrucomicrobia bacterium UBA3750
CGAGCTTCACCTGCGCCGAGAGGAGCGCGCGCAGCTCACCCTCGTTGCGCGGACGGTGCACCGACGACTTGACGGAAATGAGATCCTGGTAGTGGATTTTCGGGAACGTGTACACGAGTCCGTCCACCTCGAAATCGATTTGCTCGGGGAGCTGGTCGACGGTCATCAGCGGACGCGGATCCGGGCCGGGGTTCGGACACGGGACGGGCTTGTATATCGTCG
>DFGM01000005.1:22466-22856 GCA_002371755.1 Verrucomicrobia bacterium UBA3750
TCGCCTCCTTGAGTCCGTCGCGGCCCTCCATGCGCGCCATGAACTCCGCAGGGTGCGTGAGCTGCTGCACCTTCTCCTCATTGAACGCGGCGAAGAACTTCTCCGCCTTGTCCAACGGCACGGTTATGCGCGTCACGCCCATCGCGTCTGTCTCGAACTTCGCGCCCGCCGCCGTGACCACGTCCTCGAGCTGCTTCAAGTTCCTGTACGACATCTTCGTCTCGGTGAAGTACACGATGTTGTCGCCCTTTAGCGCCGCCTTCCACGGAACGCGCGACTCGGGGATTACCTCGAGGTGCTCGAGCGCGACCTTGCCCTTCTTGCTCGTCCAGATGGTGGGCGAAGTGAGCTTCTCGAGGTTGGCAAGGTTCTCTATCGCGCCCCGGCGCA
>DFGM01000032.1 GCA_002371755.1 Verrucomicrobia bacterium UBA3750
GGGTGAATTGTCAGTATATCCGTTATTCAGCCAAACACGCAGGTTCTTCTGCCCCACGGTGCCTTCTTCAAGGCCTGAGATTGCAACTTCGCCATCAAACGTGACCATTTGGTTCGCGATGGCGATTTCATGTATCTGCCCCAACTTGTCGCCGGTCATGTCAATATACCCGTTAGGCGAACCGCTGGTATTACGGTGCTTGACGTACAACGTGCATTCGGGCTTGGGTGCAAAACGCCCGATTGCAAAGTCTTTGTTACCCTCATCGGCAATTAAAAGTCCGTAGATGCCTTGGTAGTCGTTTGCAGAATACATGAACTTCATATAGAGGCCGTAGATTGCATTCGCCTTGACGCCGGTGTCTATGTACTGACTCGTACCCGCATAGACGTAGCCGCCCGTGCCAAGACGCCTCGCCTTGCTCGTCGCGATGACGCGGAACACGCTTCCGGCCGGAACGTGCGTCCTGTCGAATTCGTACGCGGAGTCGGCAGACGGAACCGTTCCCGCGTATTGAACCCTGTTGGCCGCAGGCCAAGCGGAAAGATTGCTGCCTCTGTCAACGGAATCCCACACAAGCCACAACTCCGACGTCGCGTCCAGCGTATTCGATGCATCCGTTGCCACGATGGCGTTCTGCGCAAACGAAAGGTTCAAGGTACCAACCTCCGCATTCAAGCCAGCAGGCCACGCAAAAGCAATTGCGAAGAGAGCGGTTGTGAACCCTTCCCAAAAAGTGAGACACGATGTATGCTCCTTTTGTCATAGGCGAGAGTATTTTACAAAAGTGGATTGGTGGTGTCAAGTGGGTACAACATGCGAGGATGGGGCGGCGGGGAAGCGCCGTCCCCGAAGGGGCGGGCCGAAGGCCCGAGGCGCGCACCCGCCGCCCCATCCTCGGAAATCGCTTCCATCGGGCTTGCGCATGAGGAGACGATTCCATTGGCCCGCAAGCGCTGGTCGAGGAACGCCTCTCTGTAATGGACAGGCGACAGGTAATTGAGTTTCTTCTGTATCCTTTCCGTGTTGTACCACGGCATGTAGTCGTTGACCAATCCCCTGACCTCTTTCGCCGGCAGCAGGGTCTTGTACCCTTGCTTGGTCAAGCCCAGGTCGACTTTCATCCCCGAGAAGAAATTCTCGCTCAATGCATTGTCCCAGCAGTTCCCTCTCCGCGACATGCTGCGTACGACCTGGAGTTCTTCGCAGAGCTTCACCCAGCCGTTAGACCAGTACACCGAGCCCTGGTCGTTGTGGATCAAGGCGTCCTTGAGGGCCTCCGGCGGCAGTGCCGTGAGCATGCGTCTGACGAATTCCTCCGAGTTCACGGCGCTGATGCTGTACGACACGACCTCGTGGTTGAAAAGATCCAGAAGCGGACTGACATAGATGAACTTCTGGTCGCTGCATGGAATGTAGGTGACGTCCGTGGTCAGCTTCCTCATCGGCGTCCAGGCGGCGAAATCGCGCCTGAGGATGTTCGGCGCGCGGTTCTTCTTCAGCATTTCCCTGACCGCCTTGTAGTAGTTTGCCGGATGCTTTCTGCGCCGTATGCGGGAGTGGATGCCGTGCTCTTTCATCAGCCTGTGGACGCGCTTGCGGTTGACCCTTGTGCCGTTGCGCAGGATCCTTGCCATGAGTCCCGGCCCCGCCTTCAGCAGGCGGTTGTTGACCTCTCCGGTCAGGCGTTCTATCCCGTAGGTCGAGGAAACGTGCCTGTCGTTCTCGATGTCGCACATGAGACGGACAAGCTCCGCGTCGCTCTCGGCCTTTGCCGAAGGCTTGAGCGCGCGGTAATAGGTGCATCGCGGAACCCCGGCAACGCGGCAGGCGTCCTTGACCGTGCTCCCGTGGGCAACCAGCGACTGAACGGCGGCTAGCTCTTTTTTTTTGCGAATTCCTCCGGAGAGAATCCGCTCGCATGCTCCACCAGCGCAGTATAGTGGAACCGCAGCAGGTGGTTCTGCGCCTCCAGCCACTTGATTTTCTCTTCCGCGGACAGGTCGCCCGGAACCGACGCCGGATCCGTCGCACGCAGTATCCTTTCCACGGCCTGAGATGAACGTTTCGATTTCATGGCGGTATTGTACCAAATCCTTCGCCTCGGCGCATCCGTAATGGACTTGCCCGTCACTTGTCGACCACGACACGTCGCCAGACTTGAAACGCCTGAGCCAGTCCCTTACGGTGTATTGCTTTAGCCCGAGCATCTTGGCCGCTTTCCGATACCCGTTGCCCTGCCTGAATAATTCAAGGCATGCGATCTTTGTCGCGATTTCGATTGGTTTGGCTTGTGCGCACTGGAGTGCCCAATCGCCAAGTTGTCCATTGTTTTGCTGCGTCATTTGTCTCCTTTCCATGACAGAAAGGAGACAGCAAGACTACCTTTTACCGTGTCTCAAATTCGGGGAGTAGTGCAATAAAGCGAACGCGCTACGCGGCGTTTAAACGCGGTTCTGGTCGATGTCATTGTGCGTGGCGTGTACATGGGCTTACAGTTCCTCGATCTCGGCAGCGGCAAGGCCGGTCGCCGCCGCTATCTGCTCACTGGACAGATTCATGGACTTCAGGTTGCGGGCGGTCTGGAGTTTGTCTTGCCGCAACTTGGCCTCCGCCGCATCGGCCCGCGCCTTCGCCGCGTCGCGCTCGGCAACCGCCCTGTCCATATAGGCTTTTTTCGTGGCCTCAATGCTGACGCAATCCCAAAAATCTTCGTAGGCGGATCTTTCCGCATCGTTGAGCCCGGACTCCCTCACGATCTCCAGCGCCTCACCCGTCTGTGGATTGTCAAGGAG
>DFGM01000016.1 GCA_002371755.1 Verrucomicrobia bacterium UBA3750
TGTCTAATCAAAATTTCGGGGGTCCATTATCAGGAAAAGTGAAAAAAGTTATGAACACCAGGGGCTACCCTCCCCGCCCGTAGGCGTTGCCCGGCCCGCCGGGAGGGCAACCCCGGCCAATGCCCATTGCCCGCCAACCCAATGCCCATCACCCGCAAATCCAATGGGCATTGAACTTGAATCCAATGGGCATTGAATCCGGATTCAATGCCCATTGGTCGCCCGCCCAATGCCCATTGGTTTCCCGACCGATGCGCATGGGGCGAAGGACGGCTTCATCATCTTCTTCCCATTTGACCTGAAGGCGAAATTATGGTATCATTTACGCCGCGATGACTTTTGCGCTAAACAAGTTCGGCAGATTTCTACCCGCGGCAACGTTTGCGATGGCGGCTGAGTATCTCATGGGCCTCTCCGACAGCGTGATATGCGGGCACGTAATTGGCGAGAATGGTCTTGCCGCTATCAACCTCATGCAGCCGCCGATGTCTGTCGTAGCGTTCTTCGCCATTCTTGTCGGCACGGGCGCAAGCGTACTTTTCGCCGTGGAAGCCGGGAAGTTCGAAAAACGGCGTGCGAGCGAGTATCTCACCCAGGGGCTGTGGAGCGCATTGATGTTTGGTGCGCTCCTGACGGTGCTTTTCGTCTTGTTCAGGGTGCCGGTTGCGGAATCGTTCGGCGTGGAAGGTGAAGTTCTCGCCGGGGTGAAAGAATATTGGCTATGGTATATTCCATGCGCCATGCTGGAACCGCTCGCCGTATTCCTGGCGTCCATTTGCTATGCCGATGGCGATGACAAAGTATGCCTATGGTCGTACGCAGGGCAGCTGGGGGTGAACCTCGGCGTCTCGTGGTTCCTGACGCATCGTTTCGGCTTTGCCGGATGCGCGGTCGGCACGGGGGTGGGGCTTTTGTCCGCTATCGTCATTTTGCTTGGTCACTTCCGCAAAAAGACCAATTCGCTCCATTTCGTGATGCATTTCTCCCTTGCGGACACGCTCAGGATCTGCAAATGCTCGCTGGGGGATGCGTCGAGCCGTCTGAGCACGGCGCTTTTGGTGCTCTCGCTCAACCTTTACACGGTGGCTCGATTCGGCGCGGAGGCGTTGCCCGTCCTTGCCGTTGCGGTGGCGGTGATTGGGCTTGCGGAAGCGTTTGACGGCGTATCGAGGGCGATGCAGCCGATTGCGAGCGTATATATAGGAGAGCGGAACGACCGTCTCGTGAAGCGAATCATCACCTACGCCGAAATCGCAAGCGGCGCGGAAGGTTTGTTTCTGACTGTGCTTCTCGCCGTTTTCCCGTCAATAGCGCTCAAGCTAGTCGGCATAGAAGATCCCGCTATCGTGCCGAAAGCCGAAACTGCAGTCAGGATAGTGGCGTTTTCGCTCGTCGGCACATCGTTCGTAACGCTTTTCAACTCCTATTGGATGTTCATGGGGAAGGAGTTCCTTTCCTTCACGCTCACGACGCTGGCGATGCTTGTCGCCCCCGTCGCGCTATTCCCGGCGATGGGGCGCATATTCGGCATAAACGGCGTCTGGGCGGCACTTGCGCTTTCGCCTTACGCGGCGTTGGCCGTCTCCGGCGCCATAGTGTGCATGAAATGGGGGCGCAAGGCGTTGCCGCACTTCCTGGACAAATCCCGCGCACGCCACACAAGAGTCTACGACCTAAAGCTCGCGCCCGAGACGATATGCGACCTTTCCGAGCGGATAAACAAGTTTCTGCTGACGCGCAAAGGCGTTGGCGAGCGCAAAGCCACCCTCACCGCCCTTCTGGTCGAAGAAGCGCTGATGGTCGTAAACGACCGCAACGCCTCTCGTCCCACGCGCGCAGAAGTCTCGCTCGTCTTCGGCGACGGCAACATCCTTCTTACAATACGAGACGACGGCGACATCTTCGACATCACAGACGCCGATGCCAAGATTTCCTCTCTGAGGTCGTATCTCGTATCCAATCTCATGATAGCGATTCCCGCACGCCGGAACATGACCACCACCGGCTTCAACAGGAACGCGTTCAAAATCTAAAAAGGCGACAGACGATGACGATAGAAACGACAAAAGACGGCGGTAAGATGACGCTTGTGCTTGAAGGCAGGCTAGATACTACCACCGCCGATACGCTGAACGATGCTTTAAAGCTGGATGGCGTCACCGACCTCACTCTAGACCTCGCGAAAGTGCCCTACATGAGCAGTGCCGGCTTGAGGTGCCTCTTGACCGCCCACAAGAAAATGTCCGCCACGGGCGGCAAGATGCGTCTCGCAGGCGTAGACGGCATAGTGAAGGAAGTCCTCGAAATGACGGGTTTTCTCGATTTCTTCGAAACAATCTGATACTTTCCTAACCACATCACCATCACACCAAAGAAGGAAGACCGAAATGGCCACATTGGGAAAAGAAGTGCTCGACGCAGCAAGGCGTCTGGAGAAGGAAATTCTCGAAGACGGCAGGGTCGACAAGGCGGAAACGACGATACTCCTCGATTTCGCCCGGCCGCTCGCCAAGTCCGACAAGGAAATGGCAGGCTTCGTGCAAGCCTTGGAAGAAGTGCGCGAAGATGGCATAATCACTCCCGAAGAATCGATGCGTATCGCCGCCTACCTCAAGTGGCTCGTGCGCGACACGTCTCCCGTCCTGCCCGACACCGGCTTTTTCGGCAAACTCTTCAAACTCGGCACGAACCGCACGACCGTGCGCACGGAAGTAGTTGCCGGCATAACCACGTTCATGACGATGGCCTACATTCTCGCCGTGAACCCGATCATCCTCTCCACGGCCGGAATACCGCGTGGAGGCGTCTTCGTGGCGACAGCCGTGGCAGCGGTTGTGGGCACGCTGCTTATGGCGTTCATGTCCAACTATCCCTTCGTGCTCGCTCCGGGCATGGGACTCAATGCGTTTCTCACGTTCGGCGTGGTGCTCGGCATGGGATATAGCTGGCAGTTCGCGCTTCTGGCGGTGTTCGTGGAAGGTCTGATATTCCTTCTTCTTTCGCTCACCCCGGTGCGAGAAGGAATATTCAACGCGATACCATTCTCGCTAAAGAAAGCCGTCGCGGCGGGTATCGGGCTGTTCATCTGCCTTATAGCGATGAAGACGGCAGGCGTAATCGTGGACAACCCCGCAACATTAATCTCCATGGTGAAGTTCAGCGACGTGCCCTTCCATACCCATGGCATCTGCGCCATACTCGCGCTCGCCGGCACAATGTTCACCGGCGTCCTGCTTGTCAAGGGTCTCAAGGGCGCGATACTTTTCGGCATCCTCTTCACATGGGGGCTCGGGATGCTCGCACAGGCGGCCGGCATCTACGTGCCAGACCCCGCCAACGAATTCTTCGGCCTCTATCCAAACTTCTCCATAAAGGGTCTCGCGCAGAACTTCACCGAATTCAACCAGACCTGTGGCGCGCTCTTCAACCCGGAAAGCTGGACTCTCTCCAAGGATGGCGCTGTTATCAAGAGCGGCTGGACGCTCGTCAAGACGCTCGACTTCTTCGTGGTGATGTTCGCGTTCTTCTTCGTCGATCTGTTCGATACGCTCGGCACGCTTATCGGCGTATCCATGAAGGGCGGCTTCCTCGACAAGGAAGGCAAACTTCCGAGAATCTCCGGCGCGCTTTGCGCAGACTCCATCGCCACCTCGGTGGGCGCGGTCTTTGGAACTTCCACCACCACGACATTCGTCGAATCCGCTTCCGGCGTGATGGCGGGCGGCAAGACCGGCCTGACCGGCGTCACGGCGGCAGGGCTTTTCGCGCTCTCCATCGTCTTCGCGCCAGTGTTCCTCGCGATTCCCGGTTTCGCCACGGCTCCCGCTCTCATCATCGTGGGCTACATGATGCTCTCTTCCTGCGCGGACGTTGACTGGAGCGACGCAGGCGAAGCCGTGCCTGCATTCCTCGCCGTCGCGGCAATGCCATTCACCTATTCCATCTCCGACGGCATCATGTTCGGCGTCATTTCCTATACAATCATCAACGCGATCTCCGGCAACTTCAAGCGCATCCACTGGATTATGTATATCCTCACGGCGCTCTTCATCGCCAAGTACGCCATCATGTAAGAAAGGAGCGCCTTCCATGGCTTCCGGCAACACGACATTCGACAAAAAGACCATATCCGAGGCACTTGCCGCTGCGGCAAGTTTGACCTACGCCGACGGCAAGGCCGATATCGACGAAACAAAGGCACTCATCGACCTCATCCATCCGATGTCGCCGCAAGACCCCGACATCGCCACGCTCGAGAAACTCCTCGTCGACATCTCGGCCGACGGCGTAGTCACGAAAGAAGAATCATATACGCTCGCCGAAGAGCTGGCGAAGCTGCGTGAAAAGTACGCCGTCGCCGACGCCGTATACGATGCGCGCTCTCTCGGGCTTCCGAAGATGGGGCTGCTTGGCGTGCAACACATGTTCGCGATGTTCGGCGCGACCATCCTCGTGCCGATTCTCACCGGGCTTTCGCCAAGCGCCACCCTTCTCTGGGCAGGCCTGGGCACTCTCCTCTTCCACCTGTTCACGAAGAGGATGGTTCCTGCGTTCCTCGGCTCGTCTTTCGCCTATCTCGCCGGCTACTTCGCAATGGCCGGCATGGCGGGAACGGCGGGATACGAGGACTGCACGAAGGCGACGATGCTGCAGTATGCATGCTTGGGCGTAGCATCCTCCTCGCTCGTCTACTTCGTGGTGGCGTGGTTCGTCAAGGCGTGCGGCGTGAAGACGGTGATGAAGTTCTTCCCGCCCGTCGTCACGGGCCCCATCATCATCGGCATCGGGCTCGTGCTCGCGCCCGTGGCCATCAACAGCTGCACCTCGAACTGGCTTGTGGCGCTCGTTGCAATCGCCACGGTGATTTCGTTCTCGATATTCGGGCGCGGCATGTTCAAGATTATCCCGATTCTGATGGGCGTAATCGCCTCCTACCTGGCCGCCGTGGTGCTAGGGGCGGCGGGGCTGGCGGATTCCATCGACTACTCGGGCGTGGCAAGCGCAGCTTGGGTGGGACTCCCCGTGAAGATGGAAAACACCGTATTCCCGCTCCTCGCGAGTCCCGATTGGGGCAAGATAGTGAGTGCGATAGCGATCGTATTCCCGCTCGCTTTCGCCACGATAATGGAGCACGTGGGCGACGTTTCGGCGATTTCCTCCACGGTAGGACGCAACTTCTTCGCGAACCCCGGCCTCCATCGCACCATGCTGGGCGATGGCTGCGCCACGATGCTCGCCTCGCTCTTCGGTGCTCCGGCGAACACGACATACGGCGAAAATACGGGCGTCCTTTCGCTCTCCAAGGTGTACGACCCGCGCGTCATACGCATTGCGGCCTGCCTCGCGATTCTCGTCTCCTTCTGCCCGAAGTTCTCTGCGTTTATCGGCACAATTCCGCCCGCAACAATCGGTGGAGTATCGTTCATTCTCTATGGAATGATTTCCGCAGTGGGCGTGCGCAACCTGGTCGAAAGCCAGGTGGATCTCGGCAAGAGCCGCAACATGCTTATCGCGGCTCTCATTCTCGTGCTCACACTGGGCATCTCGTTCTCCAAGGCCGGCGCTATCGCGTTCAACCTCGGAACAATCAAGATTTCCCTTTCCGGTCTTGCAGTGGGCGCGCTCATGGGTATAATCCTCAATGCCATCCTGCCCGGCAAGGACTTCGCATTCTCCGAAACCGCCCCCACCATCAAGGATGCCGACCGTTTCGGCGGCGTAAAGCCAGACACGGCCAAGTAGTAGACAAAGGAGGAATCCGACCTATGGAAAACCTGCTTGAGAAATACGTCCGCGCGGTGAAAGACTTTCCGAAACCCGGAGTGCTTTTTCGCGACGTGACGGGAATAACGGATTCAGGCGAAGCGTTTCGCCTGGCGATGATAGAGATGGAGCGCGCCCTCGCGGGCGTGCGCGTCGACAAGGTGGCCGCTCCCGAATCGCGCGGCTTCATCTTCGGCGCCGCCCTCGCGGATCGCCTGAGATGTGCCTTCGTCCCCATACGCAAGCCGGGCAAACTCCCGGGTGAGACCATCAAGGAGGAATACGACCTCGAATACGGCCACGCCTCGGTGCACATCCACAAGAACGCCATCTCCGAAGGCGACAGAATCGTGCTCGTGGACGACCTTCTCGCCACCGGCGGCACGGCTCTCGCCGGTGCGAGACTTGTCGAGCGCCTCGGCGGCAAAGTCGTGAAGATGATTTTCCCGATAGAACTCGCCGGATTCGGTGCGCGCCAAGGCAAACTTGCCAATTACGATGTCGTCTCACTCGTCACATACGAGGGCAAGTAAAGTAGAGTGTGTCTCCCCAACCCAAAACACCAAACCCAAACAAAGGAGGAAACCAACAATGAAGAAACTAATGGCTGCGGCAATCGCCGCAACGGCGTTGGCCGGCTTTGCCGCCGATGTCACCGCCAGTCAAGCCTGCGATAGCGCAAAGGCTTCACAGGCAGCCGAAGACGCAAAGGACGCCGCCGCAGAAGAAGAGTGCGCCTGCCCATTCTGGGGCTTCGCCAGCTATGGCTTCTACTCCGGCTACCAGCTCTACGGCTCTCTCGTCAACCCCGAACCTACACTCCAGGGCTATGCCGAACTGAACGCCAACCTCTCCGTGGGCGACTTCTCACTCGGATACCTCGGTGGCGGCGTATGGTCCAATACCGACCTTACAGACCGTCGCCGCAACTCCTACGGCAAGGCCTTCAACGAATGGGACTTCAATGTCCACTGGGGATACACCTACTGGTTCGATGACGAGAAGAAGTGGGGGCTCTCCTACCGCACTTCCGTGGTGTGGTACTACTACCCTCACCGCCGCCACGACCATATGTGGGGTTCCACCGCCACAACCGTGGACTGGAACCACTATGTGGAACTCGTCAACCCCTACATCATCCCGTTCGCAAACTTCGTGCATGAATACCACGAGTCCGACGGCAACCTGATCGAGTTCGGCGCGAAGAAGCCGATTCAGGTTTGCGACAAGCTATCGGTCGTTCCTTCCGCCACATTCGTATGGCGCAACTCGAACTATGGCTGGTGCTTCCCGCACTATGGCCAGACGGAGAACTGGAACCAGGTCGGCAGCGGCATTGCCACGATGAAGCTCATGCTTGACGCCACATACATGCTGACCGACAACTTCGGCATCTTCGCGAAGGCCGCCTACTGCCACATCCTCGACCCCGACCTTCGTGACGCGGCAGAAGCGGCTCACGGTGCGGATTACGGCAAGTACAAAGACTTCGCGTGGGGCGGCGTTGGCCTCTGCTTCAACTTCTGATGGCAGAAGCGATAACGCTTGAACTAGAGAAAGCACAAAGCAACACGGCAGGCTCGGAAGAGTCTGCCGTGTTGCTTTCCTCTGTTGCGGCAACGACCTGCGCACGCAGGCGTTGCCTCGATTGCAATCGACTGCATTCGACTGCAATCGAATCATTCTCCCAGTCTCAGATCACGCCAATCTTACTTGATGGCTTGTGCGCCCTTCCCTTCCATGGCGCCGAAAAGCTTGAGCGCGTCTTCGAGCGGATAACGATTGCAGAACATGTCGCACTGCGTCGTAATCGTGCCCTGAAGCGGCAGACCGAGCACCGAGCGAAGTCCGTTGCACTTGCCCTCGTCAAGTTTCGTCGATTCGGAATACTTCATCGAGAGGAACGCATTCAGATACTTCGCGTTGATGCGGCCTTCGAACACCTTCGGGTCCTGGAGGTCCTCGTTATCCTCGATGGATTCGATGCCGTCCGTGCCTTCGAGATCTTCGAAGCCGTCCACGCGCACCTTGGCGATAGAAGGCGAAACCGTCATCTGGATGTCGCTTTCGCGGTTGAGGAAGAATACGTTGTTGTCGATGGACGTGCGCTTCGTGGCGGAAACGCCCTTGGTGTTGTCATAGCCGGTGAGGACGTTGAGCCCGATGATGTTGTCGGAAATCTCGGCTTCCACGCCCGTATTGTTCCTCACGCCGAAGCCCATGTCGGCAAGGTCGTTGAGCCGGGACCATGTGAAGAGAACCGTGTTGTTCTTGAAGTTCCACTTGAGCTCGGGTTTCCAGCCGGCCTTGGTGCGCGAAGGACCTTCCATCGGAACGGCCTTGGAGCACATAACGTTCGCGCCAATCATGCGGTTGTTGCAGAATACGCAGTTCTCGACGTCCACTTCGCCCTGATACCATGTCACGTTGAAGGCGATATTGCCCGAGTTGACGAAGGCGCAGTTCTTGAAGGAGAGCTTGCCTGTCGCACGGTTGGCCGTGGCGGAATAGACGAGATAGCGGTTGGCGGAGGGGAACTTGTCGCGAATCTTGTTCATTGCGGGTCCTTCCAGCCACATGCCCGTGTCGAAGCCCTCGGGCTTGCCCTTCGTCTCGTGATAGGAGTTGGCGAACCCTTCATCGAAGATAAGGCCGTCGAACTTCATGTCGACATTCTGCGGGTGGGCGTTGCCTTGGCGCTTCGTGAAATCGATTGTGAACACGCCAAGACCGGTGCCTTTCTTGTCGTTGTTTTCGTTGAGGGCTTGGAACATGGTCTTGTGCGCGAGAGGATCGCGCGTCGCGAAATCGGCAGAATAGCCGCCGATTACGGAGACAGCCTTGTCGATCAAGAACCAGTTCTGCTTCATCTTGCCGGGATAGATACCTTCTGCAACATGGATGGTGTCGCCATCCTGTGCATTCTCAAGTGCCTTCCATAGATTCTTGAGAGGTGCTTCCTTGGTGCCGGCATTCTTGTTCTTGCCGGACGAGAGCGACACATAGATGTCGGCTGCGGATGCGACCGAGGCGACTGTCGCCATAGCGGCCGCAATAAGCATTGTTTTCTTCATCGTGTTTGTCCTTTGCGGTGTTGTTGGTGAAACTGCCGCATATTTTACATTATCCTGCCGCATGTGTCAAGGGCGAGGGGGAAATCTGAGACTTGCAATTGGGGCAATGAAGCAATGGATTTGCGATTACCTCAGCTGCAATCGAGGCAGGTGGGGCGAGGCGTCTTGCCGAGCCGAGAAAAGATTCGCCTGCAATCGAATGCAGTTGATAGCAATCGAGGCAACGCCTGCTTTCGCAGGTCGTTGCCTCGACTAAGGTGACCAGGCACCAATCAGCGCAGAATAAGCCTGAAAGGCGGCGGGTAAAGCTCTTGCAGCTTCTTGGCAACTTCTCCCTTGGTCAATGCCGCATCATACACGCACCAGTCGTCGAGCAGGAAGCCAGCCGTGCCGACAGCATTGTAGTTCTTGGCCGTTCCGTGTATCGAACCGAACTGCCCCACGGCGGTGATGCCGGCAGGAAGAACGGTCGAGGAGGACGCACTTACGCCATCGACGTAGAGCGTCGTGCCTAGACCATTCGCGACCACCGTGACGAGATGCCACTTGTTCAACACATCGATATTCGAAACGGATGCGACTTCGCTGCCAGCAGACCCTCCTTCCCACGAGACAAGCGCAAACGTGGTGGAATCTTTTGCAATCACGGCAATGCCGGTCGACCAACCGCTGCCGAAATTCCAGAGGATGGTATTGTTCGCTTCCTTCGCCTTGACAAGCCCCATAACCGTCATCTCGCCCGCATGGAACGGCGACTTTCCGGAATTGTTGTTGTCATACCAAGGCGTCGTGCCGGAAACAAAAACACCGGCCCTTCCATTCCTGGCGAAAACAAAGGTCGGATTGAGATTGCCGAAATTGTATGTTGAATCGCCCGCAATCGAATTTGCGGCATTGAAGTCGTAGTGGAAGAACGGCGCGAGCGCATTCACCGTAGCCGTCACCTTGTTGCCGCTGGCGGCGACTGTATAGCGGCTGCCCGTCGCGAACGAGAACGACGAGTCTGCAAGCTCGGTTCCGCTCGGCGCGGTGAAGAGCGTCAGCACCTGCCCGACGGTGAGTCCAGACGGGTCGATGTTCGACGTATTCAGCGCCGGAACAAAGTTCGCCGGCAGATTCCACGCCGTCGCCGTCGTGCCGCTCGCGGAAGGCTTGAGCGTCAGCGAGCCGATCGCCGAAGGCGCCGTGGTAAATTTCACGGCGGAAGATCCTTTGAGAATAATATCAATGCCAGTGAAATTGCAGGCTGAACCAAGCAACTCTATCGAAGCGCCGTCAAGAACGAGGGTTCCCCCGTTTGAGGACGATGCATCGACATTCACCATCGGCACGTTCCCAGTCCCGCGCATCGTCAATGTGTGTCCGGCAAGATTAAGCATGGCGTTATTGTTGCCGCTGTGGATTAAACCCCAGCCCTGCCCGACATCGACCATCGCATCTGCCGACAACGTAATGGATGACAGCTGGCGTTTGCTGTTTCCGATGGCCGCGCTTCCAGAATACTTCACCGCGCCGGAATAAACGCCCTCCGACAAAATGCCGTTGCCGGCAAGGACGAGTTGCACTCCGGCATCTTTATTGGCGACATTGTTGATATCGACGCAACCTCCGTTTTCGACAACTACGCGCGACAACGCGGAATATGCCCAATTCTTGTTGTACGGACCGAAGCCGCTGGCGCAAATAGCCTTGGTGCTGGGGTTTTCCCAAACCGGCTCCGCTCCTGCGGAAAGAAGGCTGCCGCTCTTCACCGTAATGCCGCCGGTGAAAGAGTTTGCGCCATTCATCACGACGTTCCCGTAAGTCTCGACCGCGCCGGTGCCGGAAATAACAGCCGATTCGGTGACGCCGTCGAGCTTCAGCACCGTGCCGGAAGCGAGCGAAATGCCCGTCGTCGCGGAAATCGCCGCACCGTCGCGCTTGAGCGATGCGCCGTTTTCGAGGTAGATGTTGGCGGCCGCGACCGTACCTTCACCGGAGAATGTCACCTCGCCCGCGCCGGAGATGACGAGCGCATTGAGCGTATAGGTGCCAGCGACCGTGATTTCAGTATCGCCGGAAATCTGAAGCGTCGCGTTTTCGCCGTTTACCGGCGCGACGCCGCTCGACCAGTTGGCGGGCGTATCGAACGCCGTGCCGTTCTCCGCCGTCCAGACGTTGCCGGCATAGAACGTGAGCGTCCCCGCCTCGGAATCGTAAACAAGTTTCAGCGATTCAATCTCCGTGCCGTTCTCGTCCTTGAAGACGACGTTCGCAGGCTCTGCGGAGACGTTGACGACCGGCACGTCGGTCGCGCTCGACTTCTGCACGACGAGCGTTCCTTCGCCATCGACCGTAAACGACGCGGCGGGACGCGCCGTTCCGAGATTGAACACGACCCCCGCGCCGACCGTGATCGTGCCGGAGGCCGCAAGGGCGGTGGGAGAAACCGTCACATCCGCCGTTGCCTCGGCATCCTTGAGGAACGATGCGTCGCCGGAAAGCGTAAGCGAGGAAGTAATCGTCAAATCGCGCTTCAAGTTTGCCGTGGCGTTCGCCTCGAAATTCAAGTTCGCTGTCGTGCCGCCGCCGCTGAGCGCGCTCTTGACGATAAAGGTGCGCGATGCGGTGTTGAGCGTTCCTTCCCAGTCGAGAGTCGTGGCGGCAGGCGGATTGGACTGCTGGTTGGTTCCGCGCACCGTGCCATCCGCTTCGATTTTCAACGTCACCGTCCCGGATGTATTCTTGTTGAGGCAGTTCCACTGGTCGGTATGCAATTCCCCGCCCCTGACAATCACCGTGCCGTCATCGGGGATGTTCAAGTTGCGGACAAGTAGTTCACCAGTGCCGGTCTTGACAAGCGTATGGTTCTGCAAATAGCAATAACTTGCAGCCCAATCGGCACCCAGGACAATCTTGTATTCGCCACCGATTGCCGCATCGCCGGTAAGATACATGTTCTTTATCGTTCCGCCGAATTCGCCGCTCGACGAAGTAAGCGCATACGGCCATTTGCCCGCGCCATCGCCGGCCAGATAGAAAACAGTGGCGCCGTTTGGAGCAAGCCCGTTCAAATCGAACGTCGCGCCGTCGGCAACCGACACGACGGGCGTCGCACCAAGGACGGCGGACGAGCCTTGCTGGAGAACGCCGCTTGCAACGGCGACCTTGCCGGCGAAGAACGAATAGTATGTCGCCGCCGTGTCGCCCTCCGCCGCCGTCTTTTCGCCCAAGGCGAGATTCACGGCGATATTGTCGCCGCCGTTCACGGTAACATCGCCGAGCATAACGTCGGCATCGAGCGTAAGCGTCGTCGAGGCGGTCGCGTTGATGACGACGTTGCCGGCCGTCGGCGCGGAAACGGTCGCGCCGTCGAGCGTCCATGTGCCTGCGCTCCAGGTCGTCGCCGTGCCGTCGAGCGCAAGCGTGTAGGTCTTTACGATATCGGGCGCATCAGTCGGCATGATCTGGATGGCCGCGATGCCGCCGCGGACCGTGCTGCTTCTGACGCTGGAAATCGAAAGCGGGCCGGAAAGATTCTTTATTCGAAGCGCGTTCAAACCGTATATCGCCGTCGTGAGGGCGGTCTTGCCCCACGAAGCGGAACCTGCGACGACCGCGCCTTGTGCGACGTTCCACGTGTAGGCCGTCCCGTTTACGGTCTTGGCTGAAAACGCAGTGCCGTTATCGGTAGATGCGTAGATTATGACATCGTAGGTTTCGTATGGAACGCCGGAAAGCTTTACTGTCGGGCCACTACCAGTGTCGTCCAGATATCCGTCGGTGAAATAACATGTTCCTCCCGCCCATGTGTTCTCGCTGCTCCACGTCAGCGTCGAAACGCCGTCGCCGAAAAGATCGGACGAGCCGGATGCGTCGGAGGCGTTCGCTTGCCATGTGCCCGCAACGAGCGCGGCGGAGGTGTCGGTGCCGCTGCCGCTATTGAAATTAAACCCGACGACACCTGGCGTCGCGAGCCACGAGCGCAGAACCGCGCCCTGAACGCCGGAGAAATCGACATTGGCAAGATAGGAGGCATCGGGCTGCGATGCGGCGGAAAGCGTGATGCTGCCGGTACTTGAAACGGATTGAATCTTTTCGCTGAACGCCGCATCGACCGTAATCGTCACACCGCTGGCGACCGTAACCTTCGCCGCCTTGTATGTAGTGGAGTCGTACTGGGCGTTGATAGCGGAGACGGTGGTGTCTGCGGAAATGTTGATTGCTTGGATTTCCGAGGGGAATATATACCCCTTCATCTCCGCCTCGGAAAGCGTACCAGAAAATACGGCCAACGATGTGATTTTGAGTCCTGTCGCAGGCAGAAGCGTTGCGCTCGTCGTTCCGCGCAGACCGCCAATATTGAAGCCGTAATAGGTCTTACCTGAAGAGCGAAGTCCTACAACACTATAAAGGGTCGTTCGAACCACCGTCTCGTCCTCGCTTGATGTCGGACCAAGCGCGTAGCCATAAGTGCCATTTGTCTGCTGGTGATTGTAGATCAGCGTCGTGTAGTTCGCGGGAACCGGGTTCTTCGTCGCCTCAGATTCACCGCTCCAATCAACGCCATCCCAAATTCCCTTGGTGTTGCTATTACCAGAAAGAAGATAATAACCTGTCAAGTTCGCCTGACTGTCGCTCACGTATGAGGCAAACAAGACCTGGGCGTTCTCGGCGGCAAGATCCAGCCCCGAGCAGCGCATAATCACCGTAAAGACATTGATCGCATCGGTGCTCGTGACCGTGATACCGTTGTTGCCGGAGATCTGGAGATACGAATCCGTCTTCGTATTGCCATTCTCACTCAAGGTAAACGTTCCCTTGGTCAGGGTCGTGAAGTCGCCGTCCCAGACGGCTACGGGGGTGGCTGCGAATACAGCGTGCATGGACGCCAAAAGCGCCGCAGCTGCCGCGAAGAGGATGTTTCTGATTTTCATTGGAGAGGACTCCTTTCGTTTTATTTGAGAATATTTTACCATATTGCCCGGCGGCGCGCAAGAGGGGAAATCCAGGATGCAATCCTGCGCAGGGCGGTGGGCAGACCCCTGCCCGCCGCGACGTATCACCACGCGACATTGCGGCTGGGGGATATGCCCTACCCGCGCCGAATGATGCCCTCGCGCGGTTCCGCTTCCGGCGGGATGGTGAGGGGCGCGAGCGGGGAGTCGTCGGCCGGCAGAGTCTGCCAGGCTGCGGAATAGATTGGAAGCCCCTCGGCGCGAAAACCCGCCTCGAACTCGGTCCAGACCTCCGGCGGCCTATCCATGGGGGCGACGCGTTCGTAGCGGTTGTCGGCGGCGAACCACTCGAGAACTGCCTCGAAATACTCCCTGTGGTCGGTGGCGAACTCTATGCGCCCTCCGATTTCCAGCCGCTTCCAAAGTGCAGTGAGGAAGAGTGGACCGAAAAGCCTGTGTGAGCGGTGTTTCTTCTTTGGCCACGGGTCAGGGAAGAAAACGTATACCTTGCGGGCTTTGTGCGCCGGGAGAAGATAATGGAACGTATAGAGGGCCTCAAGGCGCAGAACATGCGCATTGGCAATTCCCGTCCTGCGACATTTCCCGGCGAAACTCCTGACGCGTCCGAGCATTCGTTCTATGCCGAGGAACTCGCAATCGGGGTTGGCTTTGGCCCGGCGGGCGAGAAAACCTCCGCTTCCGCACCCGACTTCTATCTCAAGCGGCTTTTCGGGGTTGAATGAAAGCTCTTTGCAGGGGTCGGACACCCTGATTACGGGATCTATTGCGTCGTTCATTGGAATATAATAAGGTAGAGAGCCCAGTTTATCACAAGGGAATAGAGGTTTGCCGCAAAGTCATCTAACATCACGCCCCAGCCGGCAGGGAGACGCTGTAAGGCGTAAGCGGGCGGCGGCTTTATTATATCGACTATGCGCGTGACGGCGAAAAAGAGCGCCATCGCCCACCATGGGAGCGTATGGACAGGTATTCCCAACACCGCAATCGGGAATAGCATCCATTCGTCAGCCGCTATTCTTCCATCATCTCTGATGCCAAGGAGCGTTTCGGCCTTTGTGCATATCGGTACGCAGACGGCGAGCAAAAGGATTGCACACGCTATTTGCGCAAAAATGGGGGCGGGGGCGAGAAAATACGCCAACAAGACGCCTGGCAGCGAGCCAAACGTGCCTGGAGCGAACGGCATTGCAAGACCCAAACAGCATCCTGTCGCCAAGAAGATGCAGAGTTTATCGGCTAAAGTATATTTTCTACCCGTCATGGGTGTATATTTTACCATTTTCCCGCCGCACTGGCAATGCCGGGGAGTGTAAATGAGGCAAATGTCGACAGCGCCGGATGCCGGAAGCATAAAAGCCTCCCCCGTGGACGGGAGAGGCTTTTTCATGCTTCTCTTGAAAGAAGCTTACTTGGCGATCACGCGGACCATCTCGAGAACCTTGTTCGAGTAGCCCCACTCGTTGTC
>DFGM01000160.1:0-23298 GCA_002371755.1 Verrucomicrobia bacterium UBA3750
CACATTATTATGGCAAACTGCGGGGCTATGAGCGGAGGGGCATGCCCGTGGCACGGCGGTGCGCAAAATGATATAATATGCGCCATGAGGAGCAAAAAGAGATTGGCAAGCGCGGTTTTCGTTCTGGCGGCAACGGCGACCGCCGCGTTTTCCCCGGCCGCGAAGGCCGACGACGACAACAGCAAACTCGACGAGTTGGGCACGATTCCACGCCTTCGCGCGAAGTTCGACGGCAACACCGATCCGTGTGGCGAAGAGAAGTGCGTATGGACCGGCATGAAAGCCGCGTCGTTCGTCAAATCGCGCGAGGGCAAGGCCGTAGTGTGCGGCGAGGGCAAAGGATATGCCGCAACATCTTCTCTCGGTCTTGGAAGCGAATGGACGATCGTCACCGTGGCCAAAGCGCCTGCAGGAGATGGAGAAAAATTCATCTGGACGCTCGGCTCCGGGAGCGGCAAAGGCGCGAAAGCGATGGGGCTTGCGACAAACGGCAAAGGCGGCGTGAAGCTCGTCTCCTGGGAAACGGGCGCCGGCGCCAACACCGTGCTCGCCATGCGCAATGTGGCGCATGTGGACAAGCAGTTCCACATGTACGCCGTGACTAAAGCGGATAGCGGACCTGTCACGCTGTGGATAGACGGCAAGAAGGCAGGCTCGAGCGACAAGTTCGATTCCGAAGGCCTGGGGGACGCTTTCCGCATAGGCGCGTTCGCGCATTCAGGCGAGGCGGGCGGCATAAAGCCCGCAGACGCCGTGGCGATGGACGACTTCCGCGTCTACGATACCGCCTTAAGCGAAGTGCAGGTTCTCCAGATTGCGAACGGCAACGCTCCATGGCCAACCGGCCTTCCGATGCCGAAAGAGAGCATTTCGGCGTTCATAGATACGAACGCCGTGCTGCGGCTCGGATACGAAATACCCGAGAACATCACAATCGGCCAAGGCGGGGAGAAGCGCCTGTACGCCAAGGGCGTGCTCGCCCAATGCGGAATTGGCGGAGAAAAGAGTTTCAAGATAAATCCCGGCGGGCAGTTCGCTTTAGGGAGCGGCGCACTCGTCTTCGATTCGAACTACGCCAAGGCGACGACCAATCTCATCGAGTTTGCAGGCGGCACCCTTCTCGCTTTCGAGCCGACATACATAAAATCCGCAGCCCCCATAAAACTCACGGGCTCCATGCGTTTCATCGCCAACAACCCTCTCGCCATACGCGCGTCTTTCGAGGGCGACGGCAACATCGTGAAGGCCGGCAACGCCACTCTCGGACTCCAGTATCCATGCGACAACGCCACAGGCAAGCTCACCATCGCCAACCCCTGCACGGTCGTTTTCGGCCCCGCGGCCACATGGGGCGGCACATTGGAACTGTGCAAAGGCGCCATCTTGAAGTGCGTCTCCAAAAACCAAATCAAGCACCTTGTCGCACCACCGGGCTCGAAAGTCCTCGAAAACGCCCCCGCAACACAATACGGGCAGAACGCATTCCCCCAGCCGGCCACGGGCTACAACCTCAAGAAAATGCAGAAGGAACGCATGGGGCGCGGCGTCTTCGCAGTCCGCCAGACCCCAACCGAAGTCATGGTCGGATGGCGCTACAAGTCTTCAGACCCCACCAACCTCGCCTTCAACGTCTATGCAAACGGCTCCAAGCTGAACTCTTCTCCCATAAAAGACGTCACGTATTTCAAGACGAAATGGACGGGCAAGAAGACGCAATACGAAGTAAGAGGCGTCTTAAACGGCAAGGAAGGTTCGTTCCGCACTTCAGCTTCGTGGACTCTTCCCGCCGATGCGCCCGTCGGATACTTCGACATAGAACTCGTTCCGCCCCCGGATACGAGAATGCCGGACGGCTCGCTTTCAAAACACATCCCGTATGACTGTTCCGTCGGCGACCTCGATGGCGACGGCGAATACGACCTCGTCATCATATGGTGGCCGGACAACGGCGGCGACAACGCCTCCTGGCACAAGACTGGCGACACATGGATTGAAGGCGTGAAGCTCGACGGCACCAACCGCAGCCTCTGGAAGATAAACCTCGGGCCAAACATCCGTTCCGGCTCTCACTACGTCCCGGTGATGGTATGCGACATGGATGGCGACGGCAAAGCCGAGGTCGTATGCCGTACTGCGGACGGCACAGTGGACGCCAAAGGCAACGTCATTGGCGATGCGAAAACGGACTGGAGGCGCATCATCCCCGGCGCGCACATCCTCTGGGCGCACAACTTCACGACAGTCTTCGACGGCGCCACTGGCGTAGCCATCGATTCAGTTCCGTTCAAGCCTGACGTGTTGAGCGACGAAACTATGCGCGCCGAAGGCGAGGCGCAGGCGCGCACCGGGGCAGACAGCCGCGCAATGCGCAAGTGGGAACTCGCAATAAACCGCGAATGGTCCAGCCGCAACCCCGGCAACCAAGCGTTCCGCATGCTCTCGGCCGTCGCGTATCTCGACGGCGTCCATCCTTCCGTCGTCATGTGCCGCGGCTACTATTCGAGAACTTGCCTCTGCGCCTACGACTTCGATGGCGGGAAACTTCGCGAACGCTGGTATTTCTGTTCCGACGACCAGCGCTGGTGGGGTTATGGCGGCCAAGGTTTCCACAACCTCCGCGTCGGCGATGTGGACTTCGACGGCAAAGACGAAATCATCTACGGCCACATGGTGGTGGACCACGACGGCCGCGGCCTCTACACCACCGGCATGGGCCATGGCGATGCCATGCACCTCATCCAGGCTTCGCCCGAGACGCGCGGCCTGCAGGTCTGGACTTGCCATGAAGTGTCGCCCTACGGCGTGTCGCTCTTCGATGCGCAATCCGGACGCCTCCACTTCTGGACGCACGGCCCCCAGGATACGGGTTCGTGCAACGCCTTGGATGCCGATGCCGATTCGCCCGGCGTGGAGCTTTTCTCCGGCTGCCACTGCGGCATCTATTCCGCCTCCACCGGCGAGAAACTCATGCACCCCAAACCCCGCCCGCAGGATAACTACTACGGCATGCTCCGCTTCGGCATATGGTGGAAAGGCGACATGACGCGCAGCGCCTACTCCGGCGGCACGCAGATAAAGCAATATTCCGTCAAAGGACGCGAAGTCTCATACATAAGCGACCTCACGCCGGGCGAAGTCCATTCCAACCACTCCACGAAAGGATGCCCTGCTCTGGTTGCCGACCTCTTCGGCGACTGGCGCGAAGAAATCCTGCTCACCCGCAACGACGACAAGGCTATACGCGTCTTTATGTCGCCCTTCGACACCCCATACCGTTTCCACACCTTCATGGAAGACCCTGTCTACAGAATCTCCGTGCTTACGCAGAACAACGGCTACAACATGCCGACAGACCCAGGCTTCTACTTCGGCCCGGAGCTCCTCGGCCACGGCATATGGTTCCGCGGCACCTTCCTGAAGTAACCGCGCCACCGCTCTTCAAACCTATTCGGAGACGGGGACGAGGCTATCCCAATCGATTTGACCGGCGAAGATACGTTTCACCGGGCCCGTGAGGGTGATGCCCGAAAAGTCGTCGGGGCCGTTGCAAACGCCGTCGACAATGAGTTCATAACCGTGCAGGGTGGATACGCTCACCGGAAACGAGAGACCGTAATCCCTCACGCCGATGACGGCAGCGGCTATGGAGCCTGTGCCGCAAGCACCCGTCTCGGCCTCGACGCCACGCTCGTATGTCCTTATGTTCACCCTGTTGGGAATGCGATAGAGCACAAAGTCGACGTTTGTGCCGTCCGGCGCGAACTCCTCCGAATTGCGTATGCTTCTGCCCTCGCCTTCCACATCGACTCGCAGAAGATTCTCCACAGGCACGATTTTGTGGGGAACGCCCGCATTGACGAAATCGTCGGCGAAGTCGCACGGCGGGGGCATTTCCACTTTGACGAGACCCGGCTCCAGGATTTGTGCGCGCACAAGCCCTGCTGCGGTCTCGAACTCCATTTCATTCTTCTTCGCCGCTCCGATTTCGCGCGCGAACTGCGCCACGCACCGCGCACCGTTGCCGCACATTTCCGCCTCGGTGCCGTCGGGGTTGAAGAATCGCATCCTGAAATCAGCCTTTTCGGACTTCTGGACGAGTATCACGCCCTCGCATCCGATGCCGTCCGGCCGCGTGGCCATTGCCGCGATGCGGCGGTGGTCTTCCACCGGGAAAATACCCGTCATATCGTCCACGAGCACGAAATCGTTGCCCGCGCCATGCATTTTTACGAATGGGATAAGGCGCATCTCAATTCCTCCTTCCGCTTGCTCAGTAGCCCAGCACCGAGTTGTACCAATCGTAGACATCCCTGCGCGCGGGCGGCAAAGTGGCTCCGGCGCGAATCTTCACGAGGTCGGCAAGTATCCTGAAAGCCTCGTCCAGCACCACGTCGTCATCCTTCGGCTGGTTGCGTTTCCTGCGCGAATTGCGCGCCTCTTCCTTCTTCCCGCCGTCTTCCTTCTCGTCGTCGAGTTCGCGTATTTCGCGATCCTTCTTCATCATGAGCTTGCGCGCTTCGCGCATGAGCGGCACCTCCGCGCGATCGCCAATCGCCTTCATGCCGGCGACGTTCTCGAGGTGCTTTTTGTAGCGCTCGTCATCCTTGAGGCGCTCCTCTGAAAGCTCCTTGAGGCGGGGGATGTCGCTATCGAGGTTCCAGCAGCGCTCGTATTCGGCGCGGCGTATGCGCGTGAAGGGAAGAGCGTAGGTGAGCTTGTCCTCGCCGATATCGAGCGAATCCAAAAGCGAGGGAAGGCGGATATCCGCTTCAACGCCTTCCACCTGGGTGGAGCGGCCGTCGATACGGTAGAAGCGGGCGGTGGTTATCTTCATAGAGCCGTACTTATCCGGCCCCATTCCCATCAGAGTCTGCACCGTGCCCTTGCCGTGGGAGCGCACGTCGCCAAGCACGATTGCCCTGCCCGTATCGCGCAAATGGCCTGCGACGATTTCCGAAGCGGAAGCGGATGCGCGGTCTATCAGCACCACCATAGGCTTTTTGAAGGCCACCGGATTGCCGCGCGGGATGGGCAGAGACTGCACCGTGCGCGTATCGCGAATCTGAACGACGGGACCGCTCGGCACGAAGAGTGCCGAGAGCATCACCGCCTCACGCAACGAACCGCCGCCGTCGCCACGAAGATCGAGCACCAACCCTTCCACGTCCAGGGCATTGAACTCTGCGATATACTTGCTCACATCGTCTGCGCAGCTGCGGTATCCCTCCTCGCCGGGACGCTTGTCCATCGTGCCGTAGAAGCCGGGCAGATAAACATAGCCGAGACGCGTCTCGGCGTTGTCGAGCGTTACGGTTTCCACGCGACCGGTGGCGGCCTGGTCTTCAAGCTTGATTTCGTCCCGCACGAGCTCGATGAACTTCCTGGAGGCGCCTGAAGGATCGGAACGCGGAATGATTTCGAGCGTCACGCGCGTTCCTTTCGCTCCGCGTATCTTGCGGATGGACTTCTTCATCGGCTGCCACATGATGTCTTCCATCTCGCCGTCGGCCTGTTTCACGCCGACAATCTTGTCGCCTTCCTTTATCCTGCCGTCCACATCCATTGGCCCGCCGGGCATGATTTCGGCAATCTTCAAGGCACCGTCGTCGAACGAAAGGACTGCGCCTACGCCGCAGAGCGTCAGGTTCATATCCATGTCGAAATCCTCCTTGGAGGCCGGAGACATGTAGTCGGAGTGCGGATCGTAGGCCCTCGCGACGGCGGAGAGGTAGCTTTGGAGCACCGTCTCCTCGTCGGGCTCGGCAAGCACATGGTAATACTGGCGATACTTCTTTATAAGGTTTTCCTCGGGCGTTAGGCTGGAGTCGTAATCTTCACCCGCTTCGTCCGCGGCGAGAGAATCGTCGCCTGCGGCGACGGCGAGGGCTTCCTGCGCCGCATCGTCCGCACCGTTTGCGACAGATTTCTTTGCCGCCTTCTCTTCTTCGTCGAGTTCGCGCGACAGAATCTGGGCGAGCACTTCGTTTTTCATCCTGCGCCGCCAGTGGTCCTCGGCTTCCTCTTTCGACTCGGGCCACGGGGCGTCCTTGCGCTTGATGCGGTAGACTTCGTTCGTCTCGAAGTCCCATTCGCCCTTGGCGAGCAGGTTGGTGGCGAACTCCACGCGCTCTTTCAGCCGCTCGCAATAGAGGTTGTATATCTCGTAGGCGAAGTCGACGCTGCCGGCGACTATTTCATCGTCGAGGGTGGTTTCGTGGCGTGCGAGACGGTCGAGGTCAGACTTCAGGAACACGGAATGGTCGAAGTCGTAGAAGGTGACGATATTCGTCCAGGCACGGCGCGATATTTCGTCATTGAGCGGCTGCTGGAGCACATGGTAGCGCGGAAGCATTTTGGCCAGACGCTGGGCGATGCGCCCATAGTAGTTGAGCGGGGCGGCCTTTTTGACAGGCGCCTCTTCATTCGCGATCAGGGCTGAAACGCCCGCGACGAGGGCGAGAGCGGCTAAAGTTGTTCTTTTCATGAGTTGGACTCCATAAGCGCCACGAGCCGTTCAAGCTCGTTTGGCGGCAGCACCACGCGTTCGGTGGCGAAACCTGCGGCTAAATCACACGCGTTGAGCACCACGGCGCCTTGCACCTCGGCGATGCGGGCGGTGAAATTGTCGCCTGCGAATGCGAGGACGGGCGTGACGCAGCCGCTCCATCCGGCCTTTTCGAGCGCGGCTCTCACCAAAGCAGCCTCTCGCACCACTTGTTTGAGGGGCGGACGGCTCGGAAGTGCGCCATTGACGAGGATGTGGTTCTCGTCCACCGTCACCTGGCCCTTCCAAAACTTGGTCTCGATTGCGAAAACGCCTGCGGGGCCCGCGACGACATGATCCACGTGCGTGCCCATCGCCACAAAGTCGTTGAAGACGTGGTATTTCTCCGGCAGGTTCTTGAGGATGGAAGAGACCCTCTCCTCTCCTCTCGCGCCGATATAGAAGCTTTCCACCCTCTTCATGCCGCGCGCGAGCGAAAACGCGATTCCCGCCACTGACGCCGCGAGGAGCAGCGAGCCCCACCAGTATCCCGACACAAGCCACAGCGCCAGCGAAAAGCCTGCCGCCAAAATCCCCAGCCCCAGAGGCCAGAGGCCGAGCACGGCGCCTTTTACGCGCGCCCACTCGCCCGGTATGCCATGTATCTCAGCCATGAGAGAGTATCCTTTCTGCAATCGAATCCACATCCAGCCCGGCAAGGCGTTCCAGCTCGGAGACCTTGCCGTGGCGCAAGAACGAATCCGGCCAGCCGAACTTGAGATCGGCGCCTATCGCCTCGCCGAACCCGCCCGCGACCGCGCCGTTTTCCAAGCTCGCAATCTTCATGCCGCCGGCGCGCTGACGCTTCAAAAGCCCATTGTCGAACGGCTTCAAATAGCGCGCATGCACCACTTGGGCGCCAGTCTTCGCCGCCACAGCCTGCGCCTTCCACAGCCAATCACCCGTGGACCATATCGCCCACTTCGCTTTCCCGGCGCCCTGCGCCGGCGCGTCTCCGGCGAGAGGTTCTATCCTGCCGCGGGGATAGCGTATCGCCGTGGGGGCGTTGCGGGCAAACGCCTCCGCCAGAAGCGCTTTCATGTCGGCCGCATCTTTTGGCGTAGCTATGGCGAGATTCGGAAGGCAGCGAAGCATGGGTATGTCGTAAAGCCCCTGATGGGTCGCGCCATCCTCGCCAACCGCGCCGGCGCGGTCTATGCAAATCACGACAGGCAGCGAGGATATGCATACATCATGCATCACCTGATCGACGGCCCGCTGGAGGAATGTGGAATAGACCGCCACAACCGGGCGCAAACCCGCCGCGGCGAGCCCTGCCGCAAACGCCACCATGTGCCCTTCCGCTATCCCCGCATCGAAAAACCTGTCCGGAAACTCTTCGGCGAAGCGCCCGAGCCCGGTGCCATCTTTCATTCCCGCCGTCAACGCCACGATACGCTTGTCGGCACGGGCGAGCTCGCAAAGAGCGTCCCCGAACGCCTCGCTCCACGTCTTGCGCGCGGCATCCGGCTTGGACTCCTTGGCACTCGGCTCGCCCGCCGCATCCGCGAAAGGGCCCACCCCGTGCCAGCGCGTGGGATCGTGTTCCGCCGGCTTGAACCCCTTCCCCTTCTTCGTGACCACATGCACAATCACGCTGCGCGATTCCTCCTTCGCCACGGCAAGGGCGGTTCTTATGGCGGCGAGGTCGTGTCCGTCCACAGGGCCGAGATACCGGAAACCGAACTGTTCGAAGAATGCATCCGCCAGAAACCACGATTTGACGCGCGCCTTGAAACGATGGACTATGCCGTAAAGGAAGTAGAGGCGCATCGCGCGCCCCATCCGGCGCGCCGCGTTCTTCACGCGATTGTAGCGCGCACCGGCTATCAGCCGCCCGAGGAAGCGCGAAAAACTGCCCGAACTCTTGGAGATGCTCATCCCGTTGTCGTTCAGGACCAATATCACTTTCCCCGCCCCGGCGCAGTTGTTGAGCGCCTCGAAGCTCGTGCCGTTCACGAGCGAAGAATCGCCCGTCACGGCGACCACATGGTAGTCTTCGCCCGTAAGCTTGCGCGCCGCGGCATAGCCTTCCGCAACCGAAAGCGCCACGCCCGCATGCCCCGCAACCGCCGCATCGCAAGGCGATTCCGCCGGATTGGGAAAACCGGATATCCCGTCAAGCTGCCTCAATGTGCCGAATCTCTCCGCACGGCCGGTGAGTATCTTCCACGCATACGCCTGATGCCCGACATCCCATACAATCCTGTCGTGCGCCGCATCAAACTCTTCCGCAAGCGCCATCGCGATTTCCACCGCACCGAGGCTGGACGCAAGATGCCCTCCTCTCTTCGATACGGTATCGACTATTTTCTCTCTAATCTCCTTGGCCGTCATCTGACCGGATTCTCCTTCGTCTCGCCCGGTTCGTCCTTGCGCCGCAACACCAATAGCGGCGTCGCGTGCTGCCCGAACGCGGTCTCTCTCGCAAAAAGCGCGTACTTTTCCTTCAATATGGACCAAAACTCCATCTGCTCTTCCACGGGGCGTTCGTTGCACGCAGGCGGTTCGATTGCAAACGCGTAGCCGCTGAAGGCAGCCACTTTGCATGGCGCACTGGCGAGAAGTTTGCGCCACTCGTCTGCCGAAAGCATGCTGAACGGGCCCATCTCCAGCCCTTCCGGCACCTTGCGGTTGGTTTCGATGGCAAGATAGAGGTCTTGCGTCAGCAGTTCCGTGCCGCCAGGATCTGCCGCCTCGATGATACGCGATGCGTCCTGAAGCTGCGCAAGTTCGCTCTTTTCCTTCACCCGCGTCCAGAACCTGTCGTGCCCGTTGGTAGTCCAATCTTCAAAGAGGGGGCTGCCGAACGATACCGCCCATGTCATGCCCAGCGTGAGCAGCACCACGCGCGACATACTGAACATCACATTCGCGCCAACCATCACGGCCGCGTATGCGGCAAGAAGCCCCATTATCGGCACCTGATAGTCTTCATACGGGAACGGAGCCGACATTTGCAGGGCGAAAATGGCGATGAACGTCCAGACCATCAGCCTCAGAGGCAGGCGGGAGGATTGTATCAAATCGTCTTCGCCGAGTCCGGGCGAGGGCTTGCGGCGGAACACCACCATCCCCATAAGCACCCAGAGAGGAAGATACCATCTCACGAGACGGCTTAGACTGCCCAAAACGAACACCGGGGAATGCCCGGTCCTGGACATGTGGTAGTTTACCGCCGCGAGGAAGCCTTCGCACGACTTCGGCTCGAGGATAAACGGGCCATACACCGCAGCAAGCCCCAGCGCACCGCCAAGCCCAAACGCCACGAACGAAAGCCCGAGCCGCCTCGCGTGCACCAGAAGCCCCACTCCCGCCACTGCAAGCGACAGTCCGAGGCTTATGCGCGCACCCGCGGCGAGCGCCATCGTAACGCCGGATGCGAAAAGGATTGCGTTCCGGGAAAGCCTCGCTTCCGGCAGACGCACAAGCGCGAAAGAGAGCAGATAGAAGCCGATTGTCAGGAAAAAGCCGCCAAGCGCGTAGGTCTTGGGGATGGACATGTTGTATATGTGGTAGATGTTGGAACCGAGGAGCATGAACGCAATCAACGCGGCCGCCCCCTTCCTGCCCGCCGGCGCAAGCAGTCTCGCCGTGGCCGCGACAAACGCCATCGCGAGAAACCCTATCGCCGCCGTGACAATGCGCCCCCCAAGCAGTCCGCCAACCTCCCAGGCTTTGGCGAATACAGAGTAGACGAGCGGCATTAGCGGACCCTGCGTATAGAAGAAGTCGCGGTACGGCAACCGCCCCTCCGCCACAAGTCTCGCGGCATAAAGACTCCACCCCTCGTCCTGGTTGAGTCCGCCCAGCCAAATCGAGGCGAAAACAAGAACGACGAAGGCAAACCCCGTCAATATTCCATAACGCTTCATTTTGGAGAGGTATTATACCATATTCGCGCCCCCCGGGTCAATCGGGCCGAGATTGCGCGGCCTCGGGCCGCTGCATCATGTTGTAGTGCGAAGGGGGGCTACCACAACATGGTGAGTATGGCCCGTGGCCATACTCGCCTCAGCAAGTTATATGCGGCAGGGATTACCCTACCGGCCCGAAGGGGGAGAACGGCCAATGGGCATTGGTCGGGAATTCAATGGGCATTGGTCGAGAATTCAATGGGCATGGGATTGGAATTCAATGGGCATTGAATTCGGAACCAATGGGCATTGGATTCCAGAGTGATGGGCATTGGATTCTGGAGTGATGCGCATGGGTCGGGGTTGGGGTGGCGGGTTATGGCCAGACGAGTGGGGCGCGGGGGATTGTGGAGAGGTCGAAGCGCGGAATCAGGTGGGGGAGTGAAATCTTCTCGCCCGGCTTCGCCCAGCCGCATGAGGCGGCAAGGTAACCAATTATTTCCTCTGGTTTCACGCCGCTCGCACGAAACGACGAAATGCGCGTATCGCCATGACGCTTCGCGAGGCGGCGCCCATCCTTGCCAATTACGAGCGGGACATGGCAAAACTGCGGGATTTTGAGGCCTAGGGCGCGAAAAAGGAGAATTTGCGCTGGGGTGGCCGCGAGCAAATCATCGCCCCGGACAACTTCGGTGACTCCCATTGCGGCATCGTCCACTACCACGGCCAGAGTGTAGCCGGCTCCTGAAGGGTGGCGTGCGATGGGGAAGTCGCCAAGGGTGGAGGCGACGTCGGAGGAGAAAGTTCCGGCAAAAGCATCGTTAAACGTCACTTTTGCGTCATTATGTGGTGTGGCAAAGCGCCAGCAGGGGAGGCGCGGGGCGATGGCGCGCTCGGCATCTTCCCACGAAGCGAACTTCCCGCGGCAGGTGCCCGGGTAGAAGAGTTGTTCGCCGGAATGTGGGGCACTTTGGGCGTTTTCGACGTCTTTTCGCGAACATATGCACGGGTAGGCGAGGCCCTTTGCGACGAGAGTGTCGAGGGCGGCCTTGTAAGAGGGCAGGCGTTCGGATTGGGTGTATTCTTCGTCCCAATCGAAGGAGAGCCAGCGCAAGTCCTCTATAGCGGCGGCGGCGGCGCCCGGCATGTCGCGCGGGTGGTCGAGGTCTTCCATCCGCATTATCAGCTTGCCGCCTTGGGAGCGGGCGCGCAGATATGCAATCATGAAGGTGCGCACATTCCCGAGATGGAGCGCCCCCGTTGGACTCGGCGCGAGTCGTCCGATATAATAAGGAGTGGTACTCATGAAGAAGCGGCTTTCATATTGCGAGACTGGCGGCGAGGAGGAGGGGGGGGGCGCGGCGGGCGGCTCCGGGCGGCGCGAGGCTAGCGGATGGCGGCGCGGAGGGCAGCTACCATCGCAGCGGGGTCGTCGAGATTTGCGCACGCAGCTTCCATCGGACAGCTTCCCGTGCGGGCGCGGTTGAGAATCATTTCGACGCGCTCCCTCGCCTCGCATTCGATGCCGTGCTTTGCCAGAAACGCTATCGCGTCATTCGAGGCCATGAGTGCGCAAACACGCTTCACCTTGGCTACGATGCAAATCGACGCGGCGGCGCGACCGATAACCTTATCAACCACCGTGGCTCCCTCGAGCTTGGATTTGTCGCGGTCGACGAGTTCAAGAAGAGGTTTTATGCCGCGGCCCTCATTCACGGCTGCAATCACCCCATTCTTCACGATGACGCAGCTCTTGCCTTGCTTTTCGATAAGCGAAATGGCCTCATCCAGCACTTCACCAGCGTCTACTGGTGCATATTCGCGGTGGCGGGCAAAAGCCTGCACCGTCATGCCGGGCATGGGACGCGCCGGGCAGACATGTTCGCACGCCCCGCAGCCGATGCAGGCAATGGCGTCGACGACCGGCACAAGCGCACCTGCGCCATTATCAACGCGTTTGATGGCGTTGACGGGGCAGTGCCTGAAGCAGGCCGTGCAGTTCACGCCCTCGGTGGCGGCGAGGCAGCGATCCTGATGCCATATGGCCGAGCCGATGTGGATATCCTTCTTCGCCTTCGGCGCGACGAAGTCGATTGCGCCTGCCGGGCAGACTTGCGAGCAGCGCGTGCAATCTGTCGTGCAGAATCCCTTGTCGAACGCCATTTCGGGCTGTCCGAAGTCTTTGAACCGCATGGATGGCCGTAGCACATGGTTGGGGCACGACTTCACGCAGAGCTGGCAACCCACGCACTTTGCCTGGAAGTTGGCGATTGAATGCGAGCCGGCGGGTTTTAGCGAGGCGTTGCGAACGTCGATTCCGGGTGCGGAGACATCCGCAAAGCCGCCATCCACGGTCTTGTCTTCGGCGGCGCGCACGGCGAAAGCGGCCGCCGAGGCGGCGGCTCCCGCGAGAAACGCACGCCGCGTCATGCCGTCCGCTCCCTCGCTTCCGGCGTTATTTTCGCTCTTTTGCGCCTTGGGTGCGCTTTTTTGCGCAATAGCGGCTCCGATTGCGTTCTTGGGGCAAATCGCCGCACAGTCGCGGCACTGTATGCACTTCGATTGGTCTATATCCCCGCCTTCTCCTTTTCCTTTAATATATATGGCGGATGCGCGGCACGACTTTTCGCACTTCTTGCAGCCGATACACCTAGCGGAATCAATCTTCAGCCGGAATGGCGCGAAACGGGATGCCATGCCGAGAATAGTCCCGACCGGGCATATCCAGTTGCACCACACGCGGCCTTTCCAGAGGGCGAACGCGAATATAGCGAGGCCAAGCGTCAGGGCGATGAGAGGCATTGTCATTATCCTGCCGAAAAGACCATACGGTTCAAGCCACGCGACACCGAGCCCGGCCACGTCTAGAGCAAGGAAGATTGCGAGTGCCGCATAGCGCGTCACTTTCTGCGCCTTGCTCCGGCCGCCTTGGTTGCGATGGGGCTTCAAGGCGAAGAACGCATCCTGCATGAGACCGAGCGGACACAGCACCGCGCAATACCATCGTCCGAAGAGCGCGGTCAGCGCGAGGATTGCGAGAGCCGTCAAAAGCGATAGTGCGCCGCCTGCGACGAGGGCCGGGAAGAACTGCAACTTCGCCAGCCACGCGAGATGCTTCGCGTAGACCCATGGGATGGGCGCGAATATGCAGATGAATCCAGCAAGCACCAAAGCCGCGACCGCGCGGCGAAGCCATACTGCGCACTTAGACATTGCGTTCCTCCTTTCTCCATTCGGCCACGGTGGCGTCGAGTTCCGCGAGACGCTTGGGGATGTCGATGCGTTGCGGACAGTGGCTTAGGCACCTTCCGCAGCCGATGCAGTGTTCGGCCTGGCGAAGGTGCTCTATCGCCCGGTCGTATTCCCGCAGGAACTTCCTGCGGTTGACGGCATACCGTTCTTCGCCGGATACGGGAAGGCGGTCTTCGACGCAGGCTTTATTCCACTGGTCGAAGATGCCGGGTATGTCCAATCCGTATGGACACGGCATGCAGTATTGGCAAAGGTTGCAGGGGATGGTCTTGTTCTGGAGCATGAGGACAGCGGCTTCCTCCAGCACGGCAAGTTCATGTTCCGTGAGCGGCACGAGCGGGGAAAGCGTGGAGATGTTCTCGACGAGATGCTCGCGGTATGTCATGCCGGAGAGGATGGTCAGCACGCGGGGAAAGGTGCCGCAGAACCGGAACGCCCACGAGGCTATAGACTTTGCCGGATCCAAGGCTTTGAGTTTTGCCGATACCGCATAATTGAAACGCGCCAGCCTCCCGCCCAAAAGCGGCTCCATGATGATCGCGGGGATGTTTTTGGCATCCAGCGTCTCGTAGAGGTATTTTGCGTCCAGGTTGCGGCTGTTCGTTTCCTTTGCGTGGAGCCAGTCGACATAGTTCATCTGGATTTGGCAGAAGTCCCAGTGGTACTTGTCGTGATGTTCTATGCACCACTCGAACGCCTTGGGATCGCCGTGGAAAGAAAAGCCGAGGTTGCGTATCCTGCCGGCTTTGCGTTCTTCGACAAGCCAGTCTATGGCGCCGTTTTCTATGTAGCGTTTGGAGAAGGTCTCGAAGCCGCCGTTGCCGATCGCGTGGAGGAGATAATAGTCGATATAATCGGTCTGGAGCTTTGCGAGGGAGTCGGCGAACATCTTCTTGCACGCCTCCAGGGAATACTGCTGCGGCGCGAAGTTGGAAAGTTTGGTCGCTATGAAATAGGAAGAGCGCGGATGGCGCGAAAGGGCGCGCCCGAGCACGGTTTCGGATTCTCCCCGGCAATAGGCGGGCGAAGTATCGAAGTAGTTTACGCCATGTTCCAGCGCATAGTCGATATGCGCGTTTACCTCGTCCTGGTCGATTGCCTTGGATGAAGCATCCTTCATCCAGTTGTTTGCGTGGCCGCCGTCGCAGGTGGGAAGGCGCATGGCGCCGTATCCGAGAAGCGAAACCTTGTTGCCGTGCAAATCTTCCCGGTAGGTCATCCCCCCGTTTGCGCCAACGAGCCCGGCGAGGAACTCGCGCCTGTCTAACTCTTTTTGCGCCATTTCACTCTCCTTCTTTCTTCCATCGCAACGAAACTTGCCGCGTAAACCAGTACGGCGGCGCACCCTGCAATGGGTGCGCCGCTTGGGGCATGTCGTCCTGCAAAAAGGCGGCTTACTTGTAGCCGATCTTCTTGAGGCGCTTGACGCAATCAGCCTTCGCCTCGTCGGAGAGGGAGATGTTGGGCAGGCGCACGCCGCCCATGTCGAGCCCCCACACCTTCATCATCGCCTTGCCGCCGGCCACGCCGCCGTACTGCACGAGGATGTCCACGATGTCGCAGACTTTCTTCATGCCGGCTTCAGCCTTCTTGAGGTCGCCTTTCTTCACGGCGTCCCAAATCTTGTAGTAGACGCCGGCGGAATAGTTGTACGTGGAGCCGATCGCGCTCTTCGCGCCGAGCGCCACCGCCCCGGCGAACCATTCGTCGATGCCCCAGGTGATGTCGTACTTCCCGCCGCAAGCTCTGAGGCAGCGCTGGTACATGTAGAGATCGGGGTAGTTGAACTTGATGCCGGCCAGGTTCTTGATCTTGCCGTCCGCTTCTTCAAGGAACTTCTGCATGTCGAAGTTCACGCCGCTCATCGAGGTGTGGTAGTAGTAGAAGGGCAGCTTCTCGGAAGTCTTGAGCGCCTCCTTCAGGAACGCCACGAGCGCGCCGATGCTGCCAGGCTTGAAGAAGTTCGGAGGCACGATGCTGGTCGCGTCCATCCCGCACTTGACGGCATAGGCACCGAGTTCCTGGATGTCCGGGAGCGCGAGCGCGCCGATGTGCGCAATGAGATAGAGCTTGCCTTTGGCGGCTTTGACCCAAGCGTCGAAGACGGCTTTGCGCTCTTCAATGGAGCAGCATATGCCTTCGCCCGTCGTGCCGGAAATATACACTCCGGTGACCTTCTGCTTGATGAGCGTCTCGGCCTGTTTGGGTATGAGGGCGAGGTTCACCGTGCCGTCGGCATTGAAAGGCGTGTGGGCTGCCGCCACGAGGCCTTCGAGTTTCTTGATCTTCATCTTCTTTATTCTCCTTAGCTGTTTTGGCATGACGCGAAGCGCGCCACTCGCCAGTTTGCGGAAATATTAGCATATTTTGCGCGCCTTGGCAACCGCAAATCGCGGGAGCCGAAAAGAACAAGACCGCATTTTATCAGTCGCCTCCGTCGCTGTAACCGCTATCCGACCACTTCAACCGCGACGGCCAGGTTTAGCGTCCATCGCCGGGAATTACGGTGTGGGTGGCTTTCTTGGCTGCGCGAGGGTAATCGAGCGTGTAGTGAAGCCCGCGCGACTCATGCCGTTTCTGCGCGGAACGCACGATAAGCTCGGCACATACGGCAAGGTTTCGCAATTCGAGCGTATCCGGAGTCACGAGATAGCGGAAATAGTAATCGGTTATTTCACGGCGGAGGGTCTTCAGGCGCCTAGCGGCGCGCGCAAGACGCTTGTTGGTGCGCACTATTCCCACGTAGTCCCACATGAGACGGCGGATTTCGTCCCACATGTGCGCTACCAGGACGGCCTCGTCCGGCGGCACGGCGTTGCCGATTTTCCACGCAGGGATATCTGGCTTCTTATCGAACTTTTCGGGATGTGGACCGAGCCTGGCGGCAGTGAGGCGGGCGCAAACAAGTGCTTCCATGAGAGAATTGGAGGCGAGACGGTTCGCGCCGTGCAGGCGCGTAGAGGCGCATTCCCCCACTGCCGAGAGCCCCTTCAACGAAGTTTCGCCGCTCGTTTTGGCCTGTATGCCGCCGCAGGTATAGTGGGCGGCGGGGACGATGGGGATCAAGTCCTTGGCCATATCGACGCCGAACTCCATGCACTTGTGGTAAATGTTGGGGAAGCGTTTCATCAGATAGGCGCGACCCTTGGAGCGTATGTCTAGGAACATGCAGTCGTCGCCCGTGCGCTTCATCTCGGAGTCGATGGACCTTGCGACGATATCGCGCGGAGCAAGGCTGCCGCGCGGGTCGTACTTCTTCATGAACTCGCGCCCGTGCTTATCCACAAGTACGGCACCTTCGCCTCGCACCGCCTCCGAGATAAGAAACCTCTTGGCCTGCGGATGGTAGAGGCAGGTGGGATGGAACTGGATGAACTCCATATTCTCTATCTTTGCGCCCGCGCGCCACGCAAGAGCGATACCATCGCCTGTCGCCGTATCGGGGTTGCAGGTGTAGAGGTATACCTTGCCGCAGCCGCCCGTAGCAAGTATCGTATTGGCAGAGCGGATGGCGTAGATTTCGTCCGAGGACTTATCAAGCACGTACGCTCCCAAGCAACGGTTTTCGCCCTTGATGCCGAGCTTTCGCGAAGTTATGAGGTCGATTGCGATGGTATTCTCGCGGTATTCGATGCCTGCGCGCTTGACACGCCGAATCATGGCGCTTTCGCATTTCTCGCCAGTGATGTCGCCCGCATGGAAGATACGCCGGGCGGAATGGCCGCCCTCGCGCGTCAGATCCCAGGAACCGTCGGGGTTCTTGGCGAAGCGGACTCCGCAATCGATAAGATCGCGTATACCCTCGGGGGCGTGCTCGCATATCTCGTGAACCACATTGGTATCGCCGAGCCAGGCGCCGGCTATCATGGTGTCGCGGGCGTGCTTGTCGAACGAATCCTTTTCGTCCATGACGCAGCAAATGCCGCCCTGGGCGAAGTTCGTGTTGCAATCGGCGAGCTTTTCCTTTGTTATAAGGAGCACCTTGCCGTAGCTGGCAAGGTGCAACGCGCTCATCAGCCCGGACATGCCGGATCCGATTATGAAGTAGTCGCAATCAACCGTTTTCATCTGGTTTTGGCGCTGACGGCGCCGATTCCTTGTCAGAAGACCTCGCGCTTGACGAGGGGTCTATTGAGCATCTTCTCGTAGAGCTCGATATACTGGCGAGCCACTTCCTTGTGGGAGAAGCGCCCGAGCGCATCGCGCATGATGCGGCTGATTTCGCGCTCCTTCGTCTCCGGGCTCTGCATATAGAAGTCCATGGCTCTTTCCATCGCCCACATGAGGCCGCCGGAATCGTAGGTGTCGAATACAAAGCCGTTGCCCTGGGAGGCGTTCCAATCAAGCGGGAACACGGTATCGTGAAGGCCGCCGGTGTTGTGGGCGATTGCGAGTGAACCGTAGATCGGCGCCTGCATCTGCGGAAGACCGCAAGGCTCGAAGAGCGAAGGCATGAGCGTAAAGTCCGATGCCGCAAAACCGAGCTGCGAGAGGCGTCCATCGAAATCATGCACGGCGAGACGGCGGGAGATGCCGTGGAAGCTCTGGATATCCCAAAACGGCTGCTGGTAGGGTCCGTTCGCGATAATTGCCAGCTGTGCGCCCTGCGCCGAATACTTCTCCAGGAAGCGGTATGTGATGTCGGTGAGGAGTTGCGGGCCCTTCTGCACGGGGTCGAGGCGGCTCGGCCAGAAGAAGAGCGGGGCATCCGGGTTTTCTTCGAGTCCGAGCGCATGCTGCAAGGCGAGCTTGTTCTGGCGCTTCATCTCGCGATGGTTCTCCGGGCCGTATTTGAACGGAATCTTGTCGTCCGTAGCCGGATTGTCGGCGGGGTCGGGCGCGTTCAAGATGCCCGCTGCGCACCCGGCGTTGAACTTGCCGCGCATTTCGTTGCGGATGGAATCCGGCACGAACGAATGCCAGCCGTTCACGATTTCCTGCAGGAACGTGGGCGAGACGGTGTTGATAAAGTGCGCGGCGAACACGCCCGAAGCCTGCAAGTCCACCTGGTTGTGCTCACGGCTTTCGAAGTAGTCGTGCGGCGGATAGGAATAGTAGAGGTTCATCCAGAACTCGGCCGCATCGATGCCTGCATCCTCCACCTGAGAGAGCGTGAGCTTCTGCGTATGGATGTTGTGCACCGTAAAGAGAGCCGGAATACCTTCGCGGCGGCATGCGGCCGGCACGAGCCCCGTCATCCAGTCGTTGCAATGCACGAGGTCGGGCTGGACGTGCGGGATTATGTTGTTTATCACTTCGCGCTGGAATGCGAGGGCGAGCTTGATGTTGCCGTCGCCGCGCGAATACACGGTGTCGCGATAGTAGAAGCAGCGGTCTTCAGCAAGGTGGATGTGTTCGTCGGGGAGGTGGCTCTTGTATTTCCTCAATTCGGAGGCGACGAGCTGCGCCGTCTCCACATGGAACATGCGCCTGTAGTGGGGCAGGGCCACGTGGACATCAGCCCCGAGTTCGTAGAGCGCCTGCACCAGCGAAGCGGAAACATCCGCCATGCCGCCTGCTTTGGCGGACATCTTGCCGGCGAGGTTGCCCATGCCTTCGGGCAGGTAGGTGATTTCCGGCGTCACTATGAGGATTCTCGGTCTATCCTTCGACATAGGTCGTATGTTCCTTTCTCTTTTTTTCTGCAGCCTGTCGTGGCAAGTTTGCCCGTGCCTTAGGCGATTACCGCAATGGTCTGGCCCTTCACCACCGCCTTGCCGTGTTCGGCGAGGAAGGTAATCTTGCCGGAGGCAGACGCTTTGATTGGATTGAAAAGCTTCATGGCCTCGACCACGCACACCGCATCGCCCGCCTTGACGCTGGCTCCGTCGGCGGCCATCTGAGGCTTGCCGGGCGCGTCGCTGCGGTAGAATGTACCGTTGAGCGGCGCAAGAACCGGCGTCCCCTGCGGAGTCTCCTGGCCGGAGGTTTGGCGCGGGGCGGCGGACGTTTTGCCTGCATCGGAGCCGTTGTTCGCTCCTAACCCCGAACACCTTGCCGCCTCCTCTACGTCGGCGGGGATTGGTTCGCGGCTCTTGGGGTCGGCATTGCGCCACTTGAAGTAGCCGAGCGCCACTTCAGGGAAGAGCGCGTAGGAAAGTATATCCTCCTCCGCCTTGATAGTGTTGGGCGGGAGTTCGTCGGCAGCCGCGGCAAGACCGGGCTTCAAGAGGTCGGCGGGACGGCACTCTATCGCTTTCAGCCCGCCACAGAGTTTCTTCTTGAGCTTGGGCTCGATGGGCGCGGGCGTGGCGCCATAATAGCCAGCCGCATAGCGCCGCGTCTCGTCAGTCACCATGGAATAGCGTTTGCCGGAAAGGACGTTCAGCACGCTCTGCACGCCGACAATCTGCGAAGTGGGCGTGACGAGCGGAGGATAGCCGAGGTCGGCGCGCGTCTTCGGCAGTTCTTCAAGCACTTCGTCAAGCCTGTCGAGCGCATCCTGCTGCGCGAGCTGGGAACGGAGATTCGAAATCATGCCGCCCGGAATGGCGTGAACGAGCACTCCCGCATCCACGGCTTCCACCTTCGCCGCGCTCGCGGGTTCGCGTTTCGCCTTGAGCGCCTTGAAATAGGCGTTGATTTCGGCGAGCAGCTTGCGGTCCAGTCCGCAATCGAAGCCTACCGATTCAAGGATGGAGACGATGGATTCCGCCGGAGGCTGGCTGGAGAACGACGAAAGCGTGGAAATCGCCGTGTCCACACAACCCGCGCCAGCCTCTACGGCGGCCATGTACATTGCCGCCGCCATGCCGCTTGTCATGTGCGAATGCACCTGCACCGGCATGCCTGGGAGGTTCTTCACGAGCGCGCCAACAAGTTCGCGCGCCGCGCCAGGCGTCAAAATGCCCGCCATGTCCTTGATGCACAGCGAATCCACACCCATCGCTTCCTCGCGCTTCGCAAGCTCCACATACTTCTCGACCGTATGCACCGGCGAGGTCGTGTAGCATATCGTTCCCTGGGCGTGGCCGCCGTACTTCTTCACGCTCGCTATCGCCTTCTCCAGGTTGCGGGGGTCGTTGAGCGCGTCGAATACGCGGAATATGTCCATGCCGTTTTCGCACGCCAGCGCCACGAACCGCTCGACAATATCGTCTGGATAATGCTTGTAGCCGAGGAGGTTCTGCCCTCTCAAAAGCATCTGGAGAGGGGTTTTCTTGCAAACTTTCTTGAGCTGGCGAAGTCTTTCCCACGGATTCTCGCGCAGGAAGCGCATGCATACGTCGAACGTCGCGCCTCCCCAGCATTCAAGCGAATAGTAGCCGGCCGCGTCAATCTTCTCGGCTATCGCGAGGATATCGTCGGTGCGCATGCGCGTGGCCCAAAGCGATTGGTGGGCATCGCGCAGGGTGGTGTCGGTGATTCTGACTTTCTTCATTGCATTTTCTTTCATCGCCCATATTATAGCATTTTGCCCTGGGCTTTTCAATAGGGAGCTGGAAAGCGGCGGATTTACGCAGAAGCCGGTGAATAGTTGACTTCAAGAGGCGGATGTGGTAAAATACCGCCCAAGTTCGTCAGTCGAACGAGACCGTTTGAAGTTAGACAAAAGCAATAAAAGGAGAAAACCAATGAGCAAATGGGTATGCCCCGTGTGCGGATACGTATACGAGGGAGAAAATCCGCCTGAACGTTGCCCCCAGTGCAAGGTTCCCGGCGAGAAGTTCATCAAGCAGGGCGCGGAAGAGGGCAAAATGTCCTTTGCGTGCGAACACCATGTCGGCGACGGCAAGGTGGAAGATGCCGAAGTGATGGCAGGCCTCAGAGCCAACTTCACCGGCGAATGCACGGAGGTGGGCATGTATCTGGCGATGGGACGCGTCGCGGCCCGCGAAGGCTATCCCGAAATCGCCGAATACTGGCGCAGGGCGGCACTCGAAGAAGCTGAACACGCGGCGAAGTTCGCGGAGCTTCTCGGCGAAGTGCTGACAGACTCCACGAAGAAGAACCTCCAGATGCGCGTGGAAGCCGAATGCGGCGCCACCCAGGGCAAGCTGGACCTCGCCAAGCGCGCCAAGGAGCTCGGCTACGATGCCATCCACGACACCGTGCACGAGATGGCCAAGGACGAAGCCCGCCACGGCAAGGCTTTCGAGGGCCTGCTAAAGAGATACTTCAAGTAAGGCTTGAACAGTTATCGCTCTATCGCCAGATTGGTCTGGCCGCTTGCGCTTGGCATGCTCAACAACGCCTTGCTGCAGTTTGTGGACAGGATGTTTCTGGCGAAGGAATCCATGGCGAGCCTGGAGGCGGCATTGCCCGCTTCCATGCTCGCCTGGCTTATAATCGGCTTTTTCCAGTCTATCGTCGCATATTCCGGCACGTTTGTGGCGCAATACCATGGCGCCGGGAACAGCCGGGGTGCGATTCTTTCCTATCGTGCGGGAAGCGTGATAGCCGTTTTTTCCGGCATTATCGCCGCGGCGCTCATCCCGGCGGGCCTTGCGATAGTTCCGTTGATTTCCGACAGCCCCGAGGTAGTATCCCGCGCAAAAATCTACTTTGCCATCCTTTCCCTCGGCGCCATCGCCGTGTGCGGGCATATGGCCGCGTCGTCGTATTTCACCGCACGCAGCCAGACGCGTCTCGTATTTTGGGTGAATGTGGGCGGAAATCTCTTGAATGTCGCTCTGGATGCGCTCCTCATCTTCGGCTTGTGCGGCCTTCCAAGGCTGGGAATCGCAGGAGCCGGCATCGCCACTTTGCTCGCGTCCTTCGCACAATGGGCGGTTCTCGCGCTGCTCATCGCAAAAGAACGCCCCGCCATCTCCGAAACCGCCGCTGACGAAGCGCCAACCGCCCAAAACGCCGCCGCAACCGCCAATTCCGGAAACGAAAAGATAACGCTCGCCTCTCTTGCGGGGCGGATTTTGAAGTTCGGCGTTCCTTCCGGCGCATATTCCATATTGAACGTCCTATCCTTTACTATATTCGTATTCGTCACGGGCAAAGTCGGCGATGTGGCTTTCGCGGTTTCGAACGCCTGCTTTTCCGTGAATTGGCTCTTGATAGCGCCGATGGAAGGCTTCGCGATAGGCGCATCCACTTTAGTCGCCCAGGCGCAAGGCAGGAAAGATGCGAAAGGTGCGCGCATAGCTTTGCGCCGCACCCTGGTGCTTGCGCTTTCCACCGTCACCCTTCTCTCGCTTGGCGCGGTGGTGTTCCACCATCCGATACTCGCGCTTTTTGCGCCATCGGGACCCGAAGCCGCAGAGTTCCACTCGCTCGGCTTCAAGCTTATCGTGCTTATGGCCGCCTGGCAGATATTCGATGCGGCCGACGTGGTCATCTCCGGGGCTCTCAAGGGGGCGGGGGATACGAAGTTCGTGATGTTGTGGATGGTGGTGGCGGCATTCGTCTTCTGGCTGCCGCTCGTCTGGGCGGTGAAGCTTTGCCACAACACCATGGGGGCGCTTTGGGGGACGATGGTGGCCTATGTCGTCCTTATTTCCATCGGCTCGGCCATCCGCTGGCATCGCGGCAAATGGTCCTCGATACGGCTTGTATAGGTGTCCGGGCGCCATACCGCCGCCGTGCGTATTTGCACATAAAGGAAGTTTCGGATTGAATAACCAGAGAGTACGCCTTATGGCGAGCTCAAATTCAAATGTGGGAAGACTGGCGGAGGGGGGGGGATTCGAA
>DFGM01000160.1:23418-71544 GCA_002371755.1 Verrucomicrobia bacterium UBA3750
GACCACTCGGACACCCCTCCAGTCGCATGTCCGTTCGGCAAAGACTGGTGCCAGGAGCGGGACTCGAACCCGCACATACTCACGTATAGCAGATTTTGAGTCTGCCGCGGCTGCCATTACGCCACCCTGGCAAGCTTGCCTGGAGCGGGCGAAGGGAATCGAACCCTCGTAGCCAGCTTGGAAGGCTGGAGCTCTGCCATTGAGCTACGCCCGCTTCGCAAACGAACGGCGTATAGTATACCATATTTTACCCTCTCTGCGCAAGGGGGTATTTTAGAGTTGGGGTGCGCTAGCCTTCCACAATAACGCGGCAGCCTTCCGAGACCATGTCCCGCAGGCGGATGGCGTTCCAGTTTGAGAGGCGGAAGCAGCCGTGCGATTCTGCGCGGCCGATTGTTTCCGGGTTTGGGGTGCCGTGGATGCCATAGGTGGGAATGCTAAGGCCGATCCAGGCACTGCCCACAGGGTTGTTGGGACCCGGTGGATAGATATACTTGCGGTGTTTACCGCGAAAATCCTTCGTTTCGCTCGTATATGTGTAATTCGGGTTCGGTGCGATGCCTTTGACGCGTATTTCGCCCGCTGGTGGGCGCTTTGATTTGTCGGCGGCGATGGAGCACGGGAAATAGGCGATCATCGCGCCATTTGCGTCGAATACCGTAATATTCAACTTCGTCAGGTTGACCTTTACGAGAGCGGCCTTGGGCGGCTTGTTGGTGGTCACGACGTTGGGAAGGCGCAAAACGGTGCCTGGGCGCGGGTTGGGCCATGCGGCGGCAGGGTTGAGTTTTTTGAGGCAAATGCGCGATACATGGCCTATTTCGGCAAATTTCTCCTCGAGCGTCTCGTAGCCCATGGTAGGCATAAGCGCCTTTTCGGCGGGGTTACGGGGGATGGGGTAAAGAGTCTCAAAATCGCTTCTAGTCACCTTGACTAGTCTGTAAGGCGCGGGAGAGGAAACCTCGCTTTCGCGAATGAGGTCGTAGGCGGTGGCGCGGTCGGTGTCGGCATCAAAGCCATTTGCGGCAAGCCAGGCGGCAAGGGCGGCCTCGGATTTGGCGCCCCAGGCTCCGTCAATGGTGTTTACGGAAAAAAGATTGCGTTCAAGCGCGATTTGGAGAAGGATATCCTCGCCCAGCGCAAAAGGCTTTGCGGCATCCGCGCACAATGCAGCGCCGGCGAGAAGAATGGCGCAAAGCGCGACCACCGCCCGGTTGGGAAGAGCGCATCTCATTCCTGCTTCAAAAGTCGCCTCAAATACTCGCCATACGTCGATTTGCCGTAGCTTTCGGCCGATTTGGCCAGTTGCGCCGACGAAATCCAGCCCTTTGACCAGGCGATTTCCTCCACACAGGCGATTTGCAACCCCTGGCGGTCAATAAGCGCACGGACGAAGTTTGTCGCATCGGCAAGCGATGCATGGGTGCCTGTATCGAGCCAAGCGAAGCCGCGACCCATGGTTTCTACGGCGAGGCGGCCCTCGGCAAGATATTCTTTATTGAGGTCGGTGATTTCGTATTCGCCGCGCGCGGACGGTTTTAGGCGGGCGGCCTTTTCGACCACATCGTTCGGGTAGAAGTAGAGCCCCACCACGGCGAAGTTGGACTTCGGCTTTGCGGGTTTTTCCTCCAGCGAAACGGCGTGCCCCGCAGCGTCAAACTGGACGACGCCATAGCGTTCGGGGTCGCTTACGCGGTAGCCGAAGACGGTGGGCTCCTTGCGCGAGGCGGCCTTCTTCAAAAGCGAGGGCATGTCGGCACCGTAGAAGATGTTGTCGCCCAGGACGAGACAGACGTCGTCGCCGCCCAGAAACTCCCTGCCGAGCACAAACGCCTGTGCTAGACCATCCGGCGTTTCCTGCACCTGGTAGGAGAACTTCATTCCGAGTGCCGAGCCATCGCCAAGGAGGGCACGGAAGTTAGGCAGATCCTTCGGGGTGGATATGACCAGCACCTCGCGTATGCCTGCAAACATCAGCGTGGAGAGCGGGTAATAGACCATGGGTTTGTCGTATACCGGCAAAAGTTGCTTGGATACGACCTTGGTGAGGGGATGGAGCCTTGTGCCGGCTCCGCCTGCGAGAATTATGCCTTTTCTTGCCATTTCACATCCCTTTCCTCGCGTTTTCCCCCGTGCCGAGCCTCTCGCCCGAATATCTGCCCTTTCGGATAGGCTCCCACCACCAGGAGTTGGCGAGATACCATTCCACGGTCTTGCGGATGCCGGTTTCGAAGGTTTCGCGCGGTTTCCAGCCGAGTTCGTCCATTATCTTCGCAGGGTCTATCGCATAGCGCAAGTCGTGGCCGGGTCTATCGCTCACGAATGCGATCAACGAGGAATAGCTTGCGCCGTCCGGGCGCGGACGCAGTTCGTCGAGAATGGCGCAAATGGTTTCGACGACTTCGAGATTCGTCCGCTCGTTGTGGCCGCCCACATTGTAGGTGGCACCTGGTGCGCCCTTCTCGTTCACGGCGAGGAGCGCGCGCGCGTGGTCTTCCACATAGAGCCAGTCGCGTATATTGGCGCCCTTGCCGTAGACAGGCAGAGGCTTCCGGTCGAGACAGTTCAGTATCACGAGCGGGATGAGCTTCTCCGGGAAGTGGTAGGGCCCGTAGTTGTTGGAGCAATTCGTAATCAGCGTGGGGAGACCGTAAGTATCGTGCCAGGCGCGCACGAGATGGTCGGAAGCCGCCTTGGAGGCCGAATATGGCGAATGCGGCGAATATGGGGTTGCTTCCGTGAAGAAGCCTGTCGCGCCCAAAGAACCGTATACCTCGTCCGTAGAGATGTGCTGGAAGCGGAACAGCGCCTTTTGGGCAGGGTCAAGCGCATCCCAATACGCCTTCGCCGCCTGGAGCAGGGTGGCCGTGCCCGTGATGTTCGTTTCGACAAACGCGCCGGGGCCGTCTATCGAACGGTCTACATGGGATTCGGCGGCGAGATGGAAGACGGTATCCGGGCGGAATGCGGCAAAGACTTCTGCCATGCGTTTCGCATCGCATATATCGGCCTTGACGAACTTGAGAGCCGGGTTGGAAGAGGCGAGCGTGAGAGGGTCGAGGCCGACCTCCTTCAGGTTGGCGGGCACTCCTGCATAGGTTAGGCTATCCACCACGAGCACCGTGGCATCTGTTTCCTTCAGAAGGAGTCGCACGAGCGCAGAGCCGATAAAGCCCGCGCCTCCCGTGACAATGCATCTTTTCGAATAGCCGCTTTTCACGCCATCTCCCAAGGTTCGATGTCTGCGAGGCGCGGATGGGCGCGGTCTTTCGGGGAAAAGAGAAGTTCGCAGCCCTCATCCGGCCACTTCAAGCCGAGGGCTGGGTCGGTAAAGTCCAGGCCGCGTTCCGATTCCGGACAGAAAAGGTTGTCGCACTTGTAGCTGAAGAGCGTATCATCCTCAAGCACGACGAAACCGTGCGCGAAGCCGCGCGGTATGAAAAGCTGGCGTTTCGATTTCGCATCCAGCAGCACGGCCACGTGCCTGCCGAATGTCGGGGACGAGCGGCGTATATCCACGGCCACATCCCACACCGCGCCCGAAACGACCCTGAGCAGCTTCGCCTGGGCGTGCGCGCCAGCCTGCCAATGGAGCCCTCTCGCCACGCCTTTGCGCGAGAACGATTCATTATCCTGCACGAAGGCGGCGCGAATGCCGGCCTCGCGGTATCTCGCTTCATTGTAGGTTTCGGCGAAGTATCCGCGCAGGTCGGCGTGGATATCCGGCTCGACGAGAAGCGGACCTTCGATATCGAAAGAAGTCGTTTTCATTGCTTGCGCTTGATCGCCTTCAAGGCGTTATCGAGTTTCGCCATGTCGGATTCGGCCTTTGCCTTTGCGGCATCGTCCTTGTTGCGCCGCGCAATGCTCACCTTCATTTCAAGGGAGTCGCGCAGGTTGCGTGCCGCCGTTTCCATCCTCTGGATATCCTCGTTGTTCGCAAGATACCCCTCTGCGGCAAGCGCGGAATAGACGTCCACCACGCCGCGCCAATTCTCGTCCATAAACGCCTTTGCGGCCTCGTCCGCTTTCGCAATGAAGCGCCTGGCCTGCTCGATTCGCCGGGTGAGGGTTTCTTTGCGCACGCGCGCATCGCCATCTGGATAGTCGGGGAGCGACTCGACCAACGCCTTGGCGCGGTCCCAATCGCCGCCATCGGCCGCCATTTCCGCCGAGATGAGGGAAGAGAGCGAATTGCGCACGAGCTCGCGCTTCTCATAGCTTTCGCTCCGCTGCCACGCGCCCGGCCTCGGGAGCGTGGCAGGCGTAGCTATCTCCACGCGGAACGGCATCGTCTGGTTCTTGTAGTCGATGCGTGAATAGACGCACTCGTGGGTGCCCGGCATGAGGTGTAGCGTCTTTGCGCGCACGGGGACGCCATCCACGCGGCACACGACCCCGCGCGGGATTTCGCCCACCGTCACCGGCACTTTGAGGAGCTCGAAATATTCCGGCAGGAGCCGCAGCACCTTGCCGTTCGTCTGGCGCCCGAGCGGGAACGGCTCGTACCCCTTGTGGGTGGCGGCAAGATTTTGAGGCGGCGCGTTGGTATAGACGAACACGTCCGATTCCCCGTTGCCAATCGTCCTGCCGTCGATTTCGACGTCTATATTGCTGCAATTGACGACTTCGAAGACCACCCATCTGCGGTAGGCGATAATCTCGGTTGCGATTTCGCGGAACTGCTCCTCTGTGAGAATGCCCCTCTCATAGGCCGCGCGCGATCTAATCTCCGCCTCGGAAAGGCGGCTCATGCGCTGTTGGACGGGCGTTATCATCTGCATAAGCGCACGGCATTCCGACATGGTGGACTTCGCCTCCATCGCAATATCCTGCGCATTCTGTTTCGCCCTGATTTCGTTTTGTTTGCCTACGACATCGGCGACGATGCGGTTGTAGTCTTCAGGCGGGATTGCGTCGTGCCACTCGGCCTTCCATATTTCGAATTCCTTGTCGCCTATCGTGATGCCGACTTCGTCGTACTTCTGTTTGACGATGCGCGCGGCGGCTTCCGCGGCGGGGACTTTCGCATTCGCCTCGTCGTACTTTTCGCGGCGTGCGCGCGCGGCGGCTATGCGCGAAAGCGCTGCCTCCACCTTGTCCTTCGGACTCTCGCCCCAGATATGCAGCCAATCTTCGCGCTTCACGTCGCCCGTGACGATGCCTTCCTCGTCATAGGCGCGCGCAACGGCGTCGGCTTCCCGGTCTATGTCGTCGCGCTCGTCCAAAAGCGAATCGCGTATGACGCGCTTCTTGCGCTGCTCATCGAGAAGCGCCTGGATCCGCGCATATTCGTTTACCGTCAGGATAGGGGGGCGTCTCGCCGCGAGATACTCGTCCCTGATCTTGTCGCATTCGGCAATCGGGTTGGAATCGTCGCCGTAGAGGTCGTCTATGCCGATGTCCATCTTGTCGACGAGCGAGCGTTCGACATCGTTGCTCGGCGGCGGCGAAATGTAGCGCACGAACTTGTCCACCACTATATCTATCTGCTCGCGGAAGAGCTGCACGCTTATGACCATGAGCGATATGACCGTGACGAACAGCGCCGCAAACATGAGAGCCGGGTTGGATTTGCGCGGCTCTCCGGACGCCTTTGCCTTCTTTTTCTTCGCCTTCTTCTTGTCTTTCGGCGGCTTCTTCGCCATTGCCGCGCCAAGTTGCTTGGCCGCGTTTTCCGGCTCCACGAAGACAGTTTCCATCGTCTCGCCATCGCCCGTATCCGAATCTTCGGCGACGGTGGCGCCTGTGGAGATGGTAGGCGCGAACGTGGATGCGCTTGTAGTCTCGGGGACGCCTGCGTCCGAATCGACGAATGTGCGCAAAACTGCGCCCACCTCGGCGGCGTTCTGTATGCGTTTGGCAGGATCGGGCTCCGTCATCCTGACAAGAAGGTCGAGAAGCTGCGGACGCGAAGTGACTCTCTCGTCGCTGAAGTCGGGGCGCACCTTGTCCTTCGCGCGCTGGAAGAACTGCGCAAGGCCCGCGCTCCCGGAAGGAAGCTTCGGATACCCCTTCTTGCCCGTGAGCGCCTCGTAGAGGCAGAGACCGAGCGCGTATATATCCATACCCGAATCTCCGCGGGCCTGGCCAAGCGCCGTCTCCGGCGGCATGTAGTCCAAGGTGCCCGGCACCTGTCCCGAAGTCTCGGTGCCCTTCTCGTCGCGGGCTATGCCGAGATCCATGATGGCCGCTTTCTCTGGATTCTCGGGCGGGAAGTAGAGGTTGGTGGGCTTGATGTCGCGATGGTATATGCCGCGCTCGTGTATCACCCTCAAGCCGTGCGCATAGCGCATGAACGCCTTGATGACGGATTCGAACTCTATCCCGGCTCCGGCAGATGCGCGGATGGCGTCGCGCAATGAGCTGCCCGGCATTCCGGGCAGGAAGTCCATCACCAGGAATGCATCTCTCTCGCCCGCGTGCTCGAGGATGAAGAAGTCGAAGAACTGCACAAAGCACGGGTCTTTCAACTCCGACATTATCTTCGCCTCGCGGAAGAAGCGCGTCGCATACTGGAGCTTGAGAAGATGCTTTACGGCATACACCTTCCCTTCGCAGCGCACCTTGAAGACTTCGCCGAAGCCGCCCCTTCCCACGAGCTGCAGTATCCTGTAGCGACGGGAACCGTTGCGCAATTCGCGCATTCGGATGGTGCCGAGGGCCGCCTCGAACTCGGCGAACGTGGCGAAACGGTCTTCACGCCTCAAGGCGAGCGCTTTCGAAAGGACTGGTTTCGCATGGGCTATCGTGCGCTCTATCCCCGACGAGACGCGGCACGAACTGTGCGTAAAATCCCCGTTGGAATCGCGCGTCCAGCGCTCCAGAAACTCGAAACTAGATTTGCCAGAGTCCCTGCCGAGGCGCTTGTAGGGCGTATCTCCGCACAACGCTTCGTGCATCACCACGCCAGCCGAGAATATATCGGAGATAGCATCTCCGCTGAAATCGGGGTCGGTGAAGTCCGGCGCCATGTAGTCGTAGGAGCCGAGCATATTGCCGGAGGAAGCAGTCTCGCGCGAGGTGTTGCGTGAAATCTCGAAGTCGATAAGTTTCACCTCTCCGTTTTCACAGACGAAGACGTTGCCCGGCTTCACGTCGCGATGCACGATGCCGGCGTTCTCGGCCGCGGCGAGCCCCGCGACCATTCCCTTCACGATCCTTATCGCTTCGTCGGCATCAAGCCCGGCGCGGTTCTTCTGAAGTTTCTGCGCGAGAGTCTCGCCTTCGAGGAACTCGAGCACGATAAAGTGCCTTTCGGCGAACTCGAGCTGGGCGGAGAAGCAGCCGAAATAGCGCACGATGTTCGGGTGCGAAATCGACTTAAGCAGGTCGGTGCGGCGGCGAAGTTTCTCGAATGCACTGTCGGGATCGTCTCCGGAGACCGGCATCGCCTTCAGCGCCACCACGGTGCCGCGCGGGCAGAACGGCAAGTCGTCACGTTCGCAGATTGCCTTGTAGACTGTTCCCTGCGCACCCGAACCCGCCTTCAGGTTGGCAAGTATCTTGAAACCGCCCACCATGCTGTCATTCGGCTCTTCCATAATCCTCCCCCAGGCTCGCGGCTGCGGCCTTTATGAGTTCGAGACATTTCTTCTGCGTCTCGGGTTCCGCTGGATCGGCGTGCGAAAACGCGGCTAATTCCTTTTTGAACGCGGCATACCCTGCGGTGCGCGCCTTGGTGCGCGGCGTCTTGGCGGCGTCAATCGCCTTTGCGAGGCGTCCGGCCACCTTTGCCGCTTCTTGCGTGAAGTCCGTCGCCGCCACATAGAGGCTCGTATGGCCGCGATGCGTATACATGGCGCGCGCCAGCGTCTCGAGGCTCACAGTTGCGTTTTTGCCGAGCAGCGCGTTCGCCTCATTCACGAATGCGGCGAACTCGTAGGTCGGCGCAATCTCGGCCAAGTCCTTCGCCGTCTCGATACGCCGCTTTTCCACGGCCGCAGCTTCCGCATCGTCGCGTTCGCGCTGTTCGCGTTCCGCCCTGAGGAGTTCCTGCGCGGCCTTACGTTCGGCGTCTTCCGCCGTTTCGGCAAGCCCGGTATCTCCCGTCGTAGCCACCACATCGCCCGCCATCCCGGAGCGAAGCGATTCCAGCGTCGCCTTCTCACGCTTCTTGGGCTTCGTCTTCTCTTCGGTTTGCGCTGCGGGCTTGGGCTCCGGAGCGACGGCTTGCGGCGTGGGCTCTTCCACTTTCGGCAAAACCGCTTCTTGCGCCGGAGCCGCTGCCGGCTCGATGGCCGCGACAGGAGGAGGCGGCGGCGGAGACGGCGGAGGTGCGCTCTTCCCGCGGCTCGTGACCGCAAACACCACTGCGGCTGTCACCGCCACGCCGAGAAGAACCGCAAGCACGATGCTCAATACCTTCCAGTTCAGCTTCTCGTGCCACGGCGTCTTCCCTGGATGCGGCGTCAGAGTCTCTTGCATGGAAGTAAGGGATGTGGCGGAATCTTCAGTATCCCCTTCTTCTCCTTTAATATGGCTCTGGCTGCCGGGGAGCGGAGGCGGGAGCGGGCCTACCCGCACCACGTCCACCGTCACATTATCAAGCCCGCCTGCTTCGTTTGCCGCATATACGAGCCGGCGGCATGTCTCTTGCGGGTCGCCAGGACACTCCCGCGCGATTTCCGCGATACGCTTGTCGGGGAGCATACGCGTCAAACCATCGCTGCAAACTATCACCAAGTCGCCTTCCTTGACTGAGAACGGGGAAATCTCCACCTGCACGTCGCGCTCTATGCCCACGGCGCGCAGAATCATGCTGCGGAACATCGGATTGAGGTTCTTCTCGTCCTTCGCCCCCATCATTTCCGCGACGCTGTGGTCTTTCGTTATCTGCTTTATCTCCTTGCCGCGCAAGCGGTAGAGGCGGCTGTCGCCCACATGGAAGGCGAGAGCTTCGGCAGGTTTCACGGGATCGAAGACGACTCCCACCACTGTGCTGCCGCACCCTTTGAGCCCGTTCTTCTGCGCACGGTCGTAAATCCAGGCAGAAGCTGCCGATATCGCCTTGTCGAACTCGGCGGCGACGGCAGAGGCCGGATAATACCCCGTCTCCGGCTCTGGCATTGCGTCAAGACAGTCTCCGAGCGCTTTCACTACGGCCTGGGAGGCGACTTCCCCGTCATCGCCGCCGCCCATGCCGTCGGCAACGCACCAGACCCCGTATTCGGGGAACTCCCCGGCGGAATCTTCGTTGTTCTTGCGCTTGCGCCCCTGATCGCTCAAGACCGCTCCCGCGAGATGTCTGAATGGACTGGATGTAGTGGTGGTAGTTGACATCAAAGTTCAATCCCGTAGATTTTCGCAAGTTCCGCGAATGTGGGCTCTGATACTTTCTCGAAACCGCCCTTTACCGTTCCATCCGGCTCGATCGATTCCGTCCGCCACCTGACAAGCGGCTTCAACCGGTATTCGCCGTTCTCCAGCGGGAGCACTTCCGAGACCTCGGACACCTTTCGCGTGCCATCGGGGAGACGCGCCACATGTATGATTGCCTCGACTCCGCTCACCACCTGGTCGCGTAAGGCGCGAAGTGGTATGTCGATGCCGGCCAGAAGAGCGCACGTCTCGAGACGGCGCAGGGCATCCGTAGGCGAGTTCGCGTGTATCGTGCTCATCGAGCCGGCATGGCCGGTGTTGAGGGCCTGAATGAGGTCTAGCGCCTCGCCGCCGCGGATTTCGCCGATGACAATCCTGTCCGGACGCAGACGGAGCGCCGAGCGTATCAGGTCGCGCATCGTCACTTCGCCCTTGCCATGCGCATCTGCATTGCGCACTTCCATGGAGACTACATGGCTCTGCTGGAGCTGGAGTTCGCTCGCGTCTTCAATCACGAGCACGCGGTGCGAATCGGGGATGTAGGAGCTGAGCACGTTCAGGATGCTCGTCTTTCCCGTGCTGGTTGCGCCCGAGACGATGATGTTCTTGCTGAGGAGCACGAGTGCGCGTATGAGGCGTTCCGTCTTTTCGTCGATACTGCCGAAAGAGAGGAGCTTGTCGATCGTGAGCGACTCGCGCCCGAACTTGCGGATGGCGATGATGGTGCCTACGCGGGAGAGCGGCGGCAGGACGGCGTGCACGCGGCTGCCGTCCGGAAGGCGTGCGTCGAGTATCGGATGCTCGTCGTTGAGGATGCGCCCTACGGACTTCGCGATATTCATCGCCGCCGCCTTGAGCCCCTGCTCGCTCACGAACGCCGCTTCCACCTTCTCCAACTTGCCGTGACGCTCCACATACACGCTCTTCGGACCGTTTATCAGGATTTCCGAAACGCTCTCGTCCTCCAGAAACTCCTTCACTGGAGAGAGGAAGAGAACGAGGAACGATTCTGTGGAATTATCGGCTATCGTCATATGCTTTTGCCTCCATTTGTCATTCTTCGGTCGCCTTGACGCGCAGTTTGAAAAACGCCTTCGGGCCGGGTATATTCGGTTTGGGCAGCGCCACCGAATCGCCAGTGGCCAGCCTGGGCGTTCCCGTGGAGACGCCGAAGGATGGAGTGGCGGAACCGAGAAGCGTGTACCACATGCCGGGCACGGCCGCAAAGACGGGTTCTTCCGACGTGCCGAGCACCGCATCAATGATGTGCTCTTCAAGGAGAGCCGTCTTGGCGCCTATCGTCATCGTGGCTGGCAGCACCACGGCCTTGTCGATCTCGGCGGTGACGATCCACTTGCCCGTCGTCGGGTCTTTCGTGGCGGTTTTCTTGAAGTAGGTCTGGTATGTGGCGGCGTCGACATAGGCCGCAACTGCGGATGGAACCGCAATCACCACCTTGCTTGTCGCCTCGCCTGCATTGGCCGCATCCACTTCCACGCCCGTGCCGCTCGCGGGATCGAACTCAGGCGTCGCAGCCTTCACCATGACTTCAATGATGAAGTTCGTCGTTGCCGTGCCACTGTAGTTGCCCTTGAATGTGGCGGTTATGATGTTGGTGCCGGCCGTCATGTAGCCTTCGTCGTCACCCCAGTCTATCGTGTAGTCCGTGCCCTCGAGATACGTCCTCGCCGCATCATGGACGGAAAGCATCGCAGGCTTCACGGGCGAAGATGGCATCTTATCCTCGCTCACTTCAAGATAGCCGGAATCAAGCTCGATTACCGCGCCTGAGACGACCGCTTTGGCGATGGTGAAGTTCTTCGTCACGGAACCCGTGTGGTTGCCGGATGCTGTCACCGTGAGGGAATAGGTGCCGGCTTTCGTCCAGTCGCCCGCCCCCCACGAGACCGTATAGTCGATTCCGCCTGCCACGGTCACTTCCGGCCTCTGATACTCGCCGTTGTAGACGACCGATGCAGATGCAGGCGTGAGCGTAATGTCTCCCGCCACAAGCGCGGCAGGCACAATCCTGAAGGCGACTTCTTCCGTCTCGCCGGAATACAAAGAACCCTCGAACACGGCCTTCACCGTGTATTCTCCCACATCCGTGCGGGTGCCGCTGGAGTAGACGAGGCTGTAGTTCGACGCGTCTATCTCATCGCCTGCAAACTTGACCTTGACCGTGCCGTCAGGCGGCGAGATGGTGGTGCCGGTCCATGTGTATTCCGTCTTCTCGAGCGTCAGCGTAGCAGACGAGGCATCCTCTGGCGCGGCCAGCGCATCCTCGAGAAACGCGAGCAGCTTTCCCGCCGTAACATAGCCGGAGATGCGGTCGATATAGCGGGAAGTATCGCGCTTGCTGAGGACTGCGATTACCGGCGGAGCCACATAGTCGAGACCCTCGGAATACCGCTTGAACGCATCGCTCGTCACATCCGTATCGGCCCAGCAGATGAAGTTGTCCACGATATAGTCGTTCAGTTCGATGTCGCTCTTGATGACATTCTTCACGTATTCCGTCATCATGTCGTTGCCGCCGATATAGAGGATTCTCCTCTCATGCGTTCCGTCGTGCGTCCTGGGCGTCTTCCAGATTTCCGTCTTCGCCTCCCTCTCGCTGCCGTATTCCTTGTAGACGTAATCCGGATTGACGGTTACTGTGAACTCGTTTGTGATTGCCGGTCCAGTAAAGTTCGACCCGAATTTGACCTCATAATGGTATCTGCCGGGTCCGACTTTTGTCTTCCAGTTGACGTCAAGCCACTTGCCCGTATAATCGGACGCGGGAATGATGCCCATTTCAGGATCGGACACGCTTACCGAAGGTTCCTTCAATCCAGCCGGCATGTACATTGCGGAGTTTGCAACGGTCCCATCCACCTTGAACTGCACCACTACGCCAGCCGTGGAACGAGGTTCTATCACAAAGACTTTTTCAAGCACGCCCGAGTAGTCCTTGGAGAATTCGAGCGTTATGGGATAGGAGCCTGCATTGACGCACGGCGCCCCTGCAACTTCAACTGCATAGTTTTCGGAATCCACGATTTCATCGCTCATGCGGACTGTGATATCCGCCATGTGGGCTTTTCCATCGTATACTACAGTCTCCGGATATATCGTCGCAACACCCGAGCCTTCGACATTCACCTTTTCGCAAAGAACCGTATCGCACCAATTCGTGGGGCAAAGAAGGCCGTATATGTATTTATTGTCCGCACCTCTTTTAGCTGCTATCGAATTATTCGTGGAATAGGCGATGTTCGTACTGGCTATGCCATACTCGGCCACCTTCTTGGCTGTATATTCACTTGCTTCAAGCGTCTGCTTGAACAAAGTACTTCCGGCAGGAGATTGCGAGTACCAGCCGTAGAATCTCGTTCCTGGGCGGCTGATTCGCGGCAAATTGCCAAATTCCTGGCCTCGGGAATAATATCGCTCCTTGAATACATCCGAAGTGGAAACCACCCCGGTTTCAGGATCTTTTACTGTCGTTTTGAGCTTTATCTGCAATATAGCCTTGTGGTACCTCGACTTCTGCCATGTTTCTTTTCCATAAAACACTTCGTCTGAATACCCCTCGGAGCGAACCCAATTTGCACCTCCATCAGATTCTGCCGTACTATGAGCCGAGTAGAGAGTGTTCGATCCATATGTCTGGTCGTATGCACTGCAGAAGTGTGCGCCTTTGACAAGAATATTGTGCCTGTTAAGATAATCGTCGGATTCGTTATCGTGCACATAAATAGTGGTCGCAAAACAGAACTTTACTATTGCGCCGTCTTCAATGGTTAGATATCCTTTCGCCGGATCCACGAAGACGTTGTCTCTTACGACATGCACCTCTCCCGATTTCCAGGTCTGGCTGTTCGTGATCGTCCCGCCCTCGATGAACACATTATTGTTATTCAGGACGCATAGTTTTGTCGTGCAATTCGACCAGACTTCAGGAAGCTTCTCGACAAAATCCAAGGACACCCATCCGTTGTCATTTGTCGTGCTATCATATGGCACGGGGTCTACCGCGCCATCTGGATGGCCAACCATTTCCGTCCCGAATATGATGGCGCCGCCAGACCAGGAACTCGTGCTTTGTTCGGCGCTCTTTCCTACTCTGGTATCCACCCTGACAGGATTGGAAGTGAAAGATTCCGCCTTCCCTCTGCATTGCGCTGTCAGCCTCACCGCAAAACTTGGAGTATGGAACCCATTGTCTTTACCTCTAAACGGCTTCTCAGTAGATGGCAGAGCGTTACCATATTTATCCTTCAAAGACTTGAACAGAGCATCCTCTTTAACCCTCCAGTCGGCTCCAAGTGATTTCCAGGTAATGCGGTGCACGCCGGTTGTTTCGCAAACCGCATAGACAGTATCGTTGGAGTATATAAATCCCGACGGCCATATCAGATTTGTCTCGCCCGTTCTGGTTACAACCGTGGTAGAGTTGGTTGCAATCAAATTCCCATCCCGAGGTGCGCATTCGCGAAGATCTTTCAGTATACCATAGTCATTGATCAGGTCTCCTCCTTCTTCGTTTATACCGACTAGCGAAACCAATATCTTTTCGCCAGGCATCTTGTCCTTGGGCTGAACAACGAGAAAATCGATGTCAACCAATTCGTTCCAAGGCCACCGAGGCTTCACGTCCACACGAAGAATCTGGACAGAGTCCGTCTCGACATAAGGATGCTTTTCCTGGATCACGCGAACTGTTACGTCCTTTGTGACATCCGTTGCGAGGCCGTATTCGCCGGCAGTAACCGTGATGAAGCCAATCCTGCGGTCGTATTCCATGTTTTCGTCCGCAGAGACGATAAGATCGCCATCGCCATCGCCCACGCCACGCACGATCTTGATCCAATCGTCGCATTCTTTCACTTTCCACACGGTGTCGCTCTTCACGGAGAATTTGGCGCAACATGTCTCCTCGACATTTGTCACAATTCCCATATCGTCAACGCGTTCGACGCGATTTGTGAAGACATAGGCATCTTTCTCCGGCTTTCCATCGTATTCGACATACATGGGCTCCGGCGCTATCTCGAGTTGCGGCTCGTATTGCTCCCACCTGACGTTTGCCAACACGCCGCAATCGGTGACGGCACCGTCATACTCGCGCTTGCCGTAGGTCCACTTGAAGGTGTGCCAGCCGCCCTCGAACTCGGCGGAGAAGCTCTGCCATCCCGAGCCTGCCGCGTTGAGGATGTTCGTGACCGTATCGCAGGTGAATTGGAAGGTGTTGTTCGTATCGGCCGTCGAATCGTTTATCCAGTCGAAGGATAGCGTACCGCGGCCAGTCGTGCTGAACGAGAGCATCGGCTCTACAACTTCCGCCTCCGTCACAACGGAAGAGACCGTCTTCGCGAGACCGCGCAAAGCCTCGGCGTCGCCGGTGAAGCTGCTGAGCGAACGCGTGTAGGTGAACGTGGAGTTCGTCGAAAAGCAATTGCTCACCAGTGCATTGAAGTGCGATTCGTTGTTGTAGGATGCGATAAGCTTGAGGATTATACCGGCCTCCGCAGCAGCCTTGCCCGCATCCACTGCCGTGCGGTCGCTGCTGCCGTGCTTGCCTGGATATGTCATCGGCGTCTTGTACGGCGCATCGGTGAACGCCACCACGACACGTGTCGCATCCTCGCGGAACTTCTTCGTTTCAGCCGTCTCCTTCGATATTCTCCACAGTGCGTCGAGAAGCGATTCCGGCCAGTCGCCGCCATTGTCGGCGTAAAGTTCGTTTATCTGGCTGTTGAGTGCTTCGCGGTCGGTGGTGAAATCATGGTCCCAATACCAATTACTGTCGCAAGTCTCATCCTGGAATCCAACCACCCTGGCGCGCCAGTCGGAAATCGGAGCATGATCCTTGTCGCCTTCAACGAGCGTCTTGAAGAACTCCTGGATATTGCGTTTGAGACCGTTGATGCACCCGCCCATGGATCCGGTGAAGTCCACAAGGAATACGATATCGAGCGGTGCCTTGTCGCTTGAGATGCGCCCATTGAATCCGTTCATCGGAACATATGGGCCAAACTGCACTGCCGGGGCAATCAATCCCTCCTTATCGGGCCTGTTGGCGATATGAGGCGGCTGGGCAAAATCGTTGCCCCACAAGAAATCGACGCTAGAGAAATGCTCGTCATCGAGGACGTCTTTTTGAGTAAGAGCCGGGTCGCGCACGGCGAAGCGGAATACGGCGAAGTTGTCGCTCATGTCGATATCGTCGGCGTCCACGCCGATTTCGGCCTCGATCATGTAATCGCCGGGGGAAAGCACCTTGAGAATATCAGCGGCAAGTGTTCCGCTCCAGGCCGCAGCCCCTGTGGGAAGCTCGGTAAGGGGTGTGTGATACTTGAGGATTCTCGCACCCTTGCAACCGTCGGTCCACTCGTATATGCATTCGTCGCCCGCTTCTCCCGGCCTGAAGAGCTTAAATCTGATGGCGGGAACACCAATCGCCACCTCGCTCTTGTTCGTCCAGCCGAAGGAGATTTCGAGATTGTCGCTCGACAGGAAGACGGAAACCGGATTATATGTATATGCCTCATCCTCGGTGTCAGCCGGAGCGATTTGCATCTTCGTGCGCCAATTCTGGTATGGGGCCACGAAGCCGACGTCGATTTTCGGCGGACGCCCGGCTTCCGTAACAGAAATGTCTATTGACTTCGGATGGTCAGTCGCGCCTGCCGCCGTCACGGCAACCGTGCCGTCGCGAGCGTCAAGCGAAGGATTCTCGCCGGCAACTACTTTGGCGGTCGCGGCGCCTGTCGCCGTCGCGGTAAGCCATGTGTCGCCTGCGGCAATTTCCCACGGTGCGTTGGATTCTACCGAAAGCGCACTTTCGCCGCCCCTGCCGGAGAATGCGAGTTCGGAAGGTTCGACCTTGAGCGAAACCCCGCGCCAACCCGCGTCACTGCCGTATTCGCCGTATCCGGCTTCATTCTTGGCGCACACATAATAGATATAGTCGAGACCGGGCTCGGCCGTCGCGTCAGTCCATCCCGTGGTGACGATATCTTCCGCCAGCACGACCCGCGCAGAGCCGTCGGGCCTGGAACGCTCCACCCTGTAGCCGAGGATCTCGCGCGAGGAATCAGGCTTCGTCCATCGGATGTCCACGGCAGTGTCATCCGTGCCGTCGCTCGCGGTCACGGCAGGGGCTGCGGGGGGCGTGAGCTTCACCCACCTTACCATATCCACAAATGCGGCGTCAAGGCCTTCGTCGTTCTTGGCATCCTTCGCATACTCCCATGTGAAGGTGTGCGGGCCTGCGGAGACGGGGAACGTCATCTCGCGCCAATCGCCCGTCGTGCCGCTGATTGCCGCCTTGGGCGCACCATCCACATAGAACGTGAACTTATCGTAGATCGACTCGGAAGAGACCTTCCACCAGAAGGATAGCGTGCCCGCCTCGTTGACTGTCGTCGAAATCGAGTTAGTGCCTGCGCCGAATATCCTGCCGCTTCTTGCGGCATCCGTGCCGTCATGCGAAACGGCGGCCTGACCATACCACACGTTCGCCGTGCCGCTCGTTGCAGTCGTGAATTCGAGAGGATAGAGTTTTGCGCCCGATGGGTCTTCGACATCGACCGCGACCGGAATGGTTATCGGGGCGGGGACCGTCACCGCCTTGGATGCGGAAACCGTCGCGCCCGCTTCAGTGTATGCGACCTGAAGAGAAAGCGTGATTCCGCCAGTGTAGGCCGAAAGCATCGCAGCAACACTCCCCTTCTCCACGGTCGCCTTGGGTGATGCCGGCGTCACGCTCCAGAGAGCGGAAGCGGATAGCGTCCGCTCTTCCACTGTCTTGTCGTTGTAGATGACAAGCGCTCTATAGGGTTTCGTCTCGCCGACTGCAATTGCATCGTCGCCATTGATTACGACGGAGACGGGCTTCAACAGCGCCTTTGTAAAGCCGATCTGCACCTCCACTTCAGCAGTCTTCGTGACGGTTTCGGAACCGGCGTATGTATAGGTGGCGTGCACCGTGAGCCTGCCATCGGTATCGGTTGTCGGGTTTGTGGCAAGAACGCCAGTGTGTGCGCCTATAGTCCCGTATTTCGACCCGCTCGTTATGCTCCAGCCGGCCGCCGTTGTCACAACATTCGTCGTGCCGTCTTCGAATGTCGCAACAGCCGTGAATGTGGTGCCTTCGCCGCCCTCCAAAGTCCTCTCTCCGCCTACGATCTCAAGCTTCACGAGATTTGCGGGACGCTTCGCCTGCGAAACAGAAACGGTTCTTGTGACATTGTGGGCGGTTGTGCCTGCCCTCACCGTGACCGAACCCGTGCGGGAAGATAGAGCCGTATTCTTATCGGCCGTGACGTTTATGGAGCCAGTAAGCGCGGTAGCCGTCAGGCTGCCCGAAGTCGCAGCAATAGTCCAGGAGGCATTCGAGCCCACCGTCACGCTCTTCGTCTCCCCGGCATAGCCGAAAGAAAGCGAGGTCGGCGAAAGGGTCAGGGTCACGCCACGCCATCCATTGTCCGAGCCGTATTCGCCAAAACCGGCGTCGTTGAGAGCGCGGACGTAGTACGTATAATCGACGCCGGGCACGGCTGAAGAATCCACATAGCTGGTCGTCATCACGCTTCCGAGCACGGTCTTCGCCGTTGCACCCTTCTCCGAACGAGAAACCTCATAGCTCTTCACCTTCAGCGCGTCTGACGGCATAGACCATGTCACCGTGACATTGCCTGACTGCGTTCCGTCTGTAGCCGTTACGGTGGGCGCGGCTGTCGCTACTATCCATTCGATTCTGCGCACCTGGCCAAAGTCGAGCAGATTGCCATCGTAGCCAAGCTTCTTGTAAAACCATTGGCATGTGTACGTACCCTCGTCGAGTTCGTATGTCTTTTTCGTCCAAGCGCCCGAAGTCGCCGCATCGCACGTATCGTAGGAATCGGAAAGCCCGGAGACCTTGAAGGTGAAGGTGTTGTTGGTATCTGCCGAAGAAACATTGCGCCATTCATAGGAAAGGATGCCGGGACCGGTTATTTTCGCGGAAAGAAGCGGTTCGACCACATCCGCCGCCCTTACCGACGCCGAAACGGAGCCGGCAAGCCCGCGAAGCGCATCGGCATCGGTCGTGAAAGAGCTCAGACTCGAGACCTGCGTAAAGCTCGAGTTCGTCGGATAGCAATAATCAGTGAGCCATGTGAAATGATAGTAGGAGTCGCTGGCAGAAGCGATTACCTTCACCGTCAACTCGTTCTCCGTGGCAGAATCGCCCGCTTCCTTTGCGACTCCTCTCAGATACTCGAGATAGGTGGAATTGGATAAAAGCGTGCTGCCAGTGCCATATTGAACGTTTGAAGAGCCTTTGCTCCAGTCGTCTTGATAGGGGCTGTAGAGACCGGTGCCTTTGTAGCCGATGTCGGTAAACGCGAGAACTACACGCGAGGCATCTTCGCGAAATCCAGTCGTATGCGTGATGTTCCAGACCGCATCCAGCAAAGATTCAGGGCCGTCGCCGCCGCCAGAAGCCACGCAGGCGGAAATCTGGCTTATGAGCGTATCCACGTCCGAAGTCCATTCATGGTCTTCGTACCATGGATAGTATGAGGAGCCATAATCGTCGAAGTAGTCACGGTAGCCTACCACCTTCGCGCGCCAGTTGGTGATTGGCTCGTGGTCTGCGTCGCCGTTGACAAGCGATGTGAAGAATGTCGTTATGTTGTTCTTGAGTCCTGTGATGCATCCGCCCATCGAGCCGGTGAGGTCAATAAGGAAGATAAGGTCGAGCGAGCCCTTGTCGCTGCCGGGCTTGTATTCGATGATGCCGTCCATTGGCGCGTAGGGACCGAACTGGACGGTGGCGACATCGCCCGAACCGAAGCCTGCCTCGGCCGAACCTGCGGCAAACGGGGGAGACGCGAAATCGTTGCCGCTCTTGGTGGTGATGCTGCTCCAGGCGCCCGTGAACGCATCGGCGACTGAACGCGCAGTATCCCTGATGGCGAACCTGAATTGACGCGTTTCCGCGCCGAGAGTCGCCTCAAGCGCGTAGTTGCCCGCCGCAAGCGAGGTGAGGCCGCTTGGCGCATATCCGCCCACCCAAATGCAGCTCCTTCCCGGCACGCTCTTGCCGCTGGAGAAGGAATACGTCTTTACAACGGTTCCGCCCGAGTCCTTTACCTTTAGCGAAATCGCCGGCACGGTCGCGCTTGAGGTCGCGTCATTCGTGACGCCACAGGCGAAAGTGACGCCCGAAGAGGACTTCGCTATCACAGAAACGGGGCAATACACTCCCGCCGTGGAGTTGGTGGTAAGTATAAGCGGCACCGACCACGTAGGATCCACTGGCGCAAACTTCACCTCTGCCATCGCGGCAAGCGAAGCGCAAGCCGCCACCAGAGGCGCCACCCATCTCGCTATTATATTTGTTCTCTTCATGTTCTTGTCTCCTTCCTTCTTTCCTTCCGGGGCTTTAGTCCAGCTTCATTTTAAGGAAGCCGGATTCGCCAGCAGGAGGCGCTATCTTCAACTTCATCTTCGTGCCATCGCCCGGGACGGATTCCGCCTGAACCTCGTCCGCAGAGACGCGCGAACTATCCAATTCGCCCAGCTTGGCCGAGCGTCTTATGGCTTTCGCAAACGCCTTTCTGACATCCTCCAGTTTCGTGGAGAACTCGTAAGGCGTTTCATCTTTCTTGATGCTCACCACGACGGACATTTCCGTTCCGGAGCCCGTTTCGGCGAGAGTAAATCCGTTCACCTCGATTTCAAGACCGTCTACGCTTTCGAGATTGCGAGCGACAGCGAGGAACTCGCTGAGTCTGTAGGAAACGTAGGCGTGGGAGGCTATCTTGCCTTCGTCGAGGCCTATCGCCTCGACCCAGTTCCTGAACGCTGCATATTCAGTAGCATTCGTGACGGAACTCTTAACCTTCTTATCCGTCCAATCTATCGCGGCTATGGCGTCCGCCACATCTTTAGGATCGGCATCATCACCGAGAACCGCCAAGGAATCAGTCTCGCCATCCCAAGCCACAAGCACGATCGAGAATGCAGCTTCCGCCTTTCCTGAGTAATTCCCCTTGAATTTCGCGGTGACCGTGAAATCGCCAGCCTTGCGGTAGGCGCCGTCAGACCATCCGTCGCCCCATACAATATCATAATCTACACCTGGAATATAGACTCGGCCATCGTCGTCGTAGACGCGCAGGACTTTTGGCGCATATGCGATCGCACCAGAGCCGTCGCGGATGGATTCCCCGTCTCTATCGATAAGAATATGGGCGGAACCGGTTACATCTCTCGCCGCAATAACGAACTTTCTTGTTATAGTCCCCGTGTAATTGCCAGAGAAGGAAACTGCGAGGGCGTGTTCCCCTGCATTGCACCAGTCGTCGGTGCCATAGTCGCATCTGACGCCTTCAAGCAAAGCCATAACGGCCGGACGCTGCACCTCGCCATTGTATACCGTGCTTTCGTAAGACGGCTGGCTGTAATCGCCATACGCATCGGACACAAGTTTCACACCCAGTATATGGGCAAGTCCCGCATAATTCGCATCGGTCACTTCCCGCGGCAAAATCGAATAGCTGACACTCGAGGTCTCGCCGGTTACCGTAAAACCGGCCACCTTGACACCTTCCTTCATGCGCGCCTTGAGCAGATACTCTCCGACATCAACGCTCTCCGTTTCCGTGATTACCATGTAGTCGTCGCTGACTATTGTTTTTTCCGCATAGACGATGACGAGGTCTTCTTCGGATGGGTGCTGCTCGCGGCCGCTGTACACAAGTTCGTCGCGTCCTTCCTTCACGGTCACGCTCGCAGGGGAAATATCGACAGGCGCCCCCAGCGAAGTCCTGAGAAAATCCTCCAAATCCGCCCTACCGATGTATCCGGCATGGCGCATGATGAACATATCCGGCTCGTCGGGGTTTATAACACAAATGAGAGGATACGATTCGTCAAGCATGCCTGAAGCATATTTCGCATACGACGAACCTTCATCGGAAGCAAACTCATGCCAGCACGTGAAGTTCTCGACCACCCACTCGTTGAACGCTATATCCTTCGTTATGAGATTCTTGACATAGGCCGTCTCGAGATCGTTTGTCTCGCCGCAGAAATAGAACACGAGCTTGCCCTCTTCACGCGCCTTTGCCATCGCCGCCGTCGCGGAAGATACCGAATAGCGAGCGCTATCGAACCAGAAGCCGGGATTTTCCTTAATTGTGAACTTCCTCGTCAATTTGCCCGAATAATTGTCGTTGAAGACGATATCGAAGGCATACTCGCCTGGCCAGCCGCGCTCCCACGCCACTGGGTCTCGCCATTCGATACGGTAGTCGGAGCTCGGCACGGGGCCTTCCGCACCCCTCTCGCCCATCCCTTCAAGCGTTATCTCAAGCCTGGGCTCGTCCACCCCGCCATACGCCTTGCCTGCATATTCTTTCGGCACGAAAAGCGTACTTTCAGGCAATATCGAGACTTTCGCCTTCGCAACCGGCCTTTGCAAAACCTTGAACATCGCCTCAGGCGAGTTCACATACGTCGAAGTAAAGCTCGCCTTTACCTTGTATACGCCAGCTGTCACATATCCTTCCGGGTAATCTTCGCCGTAATCCACACTGTACACGCTGGCCGGAATAAGAAAAGAACCGAGCATTATCGAATCTATGGCCGGGGCATGCACCCTGCCGTCGTAAACAACTTCCTCCGGATATATCGTCACAATACCAGCGCTTTCAACATCCATCTCTTCGCAAAGAACCGTATCGCTCCAATTTGTGGGGCAAAGAAGACCATATATGTATTTATTGTCAGAACTCCGTTTTCTTGCTATCGAATTATCCGTAGAATAGGCAATGTTAGTGCTGACAACACCGTATTCCGCAACTTTCTTTGCTGTATACTCACTCCCATCGAGATTCTTTCCGAAAATACCGTCTGGAGACTGGGAGAACCAGCCGTAAAATTGTGTCCCAGGACGGCTGACTCGCGGCAAATTGCCAAATTCCTGGCCACGAGAATAATACCGCTCCTTGAATACTTCCGAGGTGGATACCACACCGGTTTCAGGATCTTTTACGGTCGTTTTGAGCTTAATCTGCAATATAGCCTTGTGATACCTCGAACTCTGCCAAGTTTCTGTACCGTAAAACACTTCGTCCGAATATCCCTCGGACCTCACCCAATTGGCGCCTCCTTTAGATTCTGTCGTACTATGAGCCGAGTAGAGAGTGTTCGATCCATATGTCTGGTCGTATGCGCTGCAAAAGTGTGCGCCTTTGACAAGAATATTGTGCCTGTTTAGGTAATCGTCGGATTCGTTATCATGCACATAAATCGTAGTCGCAAAACAGAACTTTACTATTGCGCCGTCTTCAATGGTTAGATATCCTTTCGCCGGATCCACGAAGACGTTGTCTCTTACGACATGCACCTCTCCCGACTTCCAAGTCTGGCTGTTCGTAATCGTCCCGCCCTCGATGAACACATTATTGTTATTCAGGACGCATAGTTTTGTCGTGCAATTCGACCAGACTTCAGGAAGCTTCTCGACAAAATCCAAGGACACCCATCCGTTGTCATTTGTCGTGCTGTCATATGGCACGGGGTCTACCGCGCCATCTGGATGGCCAACCATTTCCGTCCCGGATATGATGGCGCCGCCAGACCAGGAACTCACGCTTTGTTCGGCGCTCTTTCCTACTCTGGTATCCACCCTGACAGGATTGGAAGTGAAAGATTCCGCCGTCCCTCTGCATTGCGCGGTCAGTCTCACGGCAAAACTTGGAGTATGGAATCCATTGTTCTCACCTCTAAACGGCTTCTCATAAGAAGATATCAGAGAATTGCCGTATTTATCCTTCAAAGATTTGAACAGAGCATCCTCTTTATTTTTCCAATCGGCGCCAAGTGATTTCCAGGTAATACGGTGTATGCCGGTTGTTTCGCAAATCGCATAGACAGTATCGTTGGAGCATAAAAATCCCGAAGGCCACATCAGATTTGTCTTGCCAATCCTGGAGACAATTGCAATAGAGTTGGTTGTTATCAAGCTTCCATCCCTGGGTGCGCATTCGCGTAAATCTTTCAGTATGCCGTAATTCTCAATCAAGTCTCCACCTTCTTCATTAATGCCGACAAGTGACACCAATATCTTTTCATCGGGAGTCTTGTCCTTGGGCTGAACAACGAGGAAATCGATGTCAACCAATTCGTTCCAAGGCCACCGAGGCTTCACGTCCACACGAAGGATCTGGACAGAGTCCGTTTCGACATAAGGATGCGCATTTTGGACGACGCCCACCTCTTCAGTCTTTATGTCGTCGGATTCCAGGCCATATTCTCCCGCCACGACCGTGAAGCTTCCCTCTCGGATGGCGTAAGTCTCGTTTTCGTCCACCGTTATCACAATCGTGCCGTCGCCATCGCCATTGTCCTGGACGAAATGGATCCAGTCTGGGCGCCCTTCTTCGGCCACCTTCCACACCGTATTGCAACGGACCTTGTAAGTGGCGCCGAACCGCAGAACCTTCACACCTCCCTCTCCCCTGACGGTCTGCACCTCGTTCGTCCCGAGATAATCGACGACGGCAGGATCCGGCGTGACATGAAGCGAAGTAGCTGCTGGAGTCCACCTTACACCAGCTATTGCACCGCAATCCACCGTGGCATCTGGATCGTAGTTCGTCTTGTGGTATTTCCACTTGAATATGTGGGTGCCCTCGCCTGGGAAGGCAAATCTGGCCGGTTCTATGGCCTCGTCGGGTTCGACACCCGTTTCAGCCATTTCTCCTTCCTCGACTTCCTCGCTCTCTTCGCCTTCATCCGGAATCTTGAGATCCTCGAAGCGAAGGGTCTCGCGCACCCATGTCCTGTCGGAGGCTCTCGTCATGTTGGTGACGCCCTCGCACGAGAAATCCAGGATGTTGTTTGTTCCTGCCGCCGAATCGTTGCACCACAGAAACTCTAGAGTTCCTTCGCCATGCGCCGTAGCGCTGAAATATGGCTCCACTATAACAGCTTCAGTCGGCACTTGCTCGTAGATAATCTTGGCGAGCGCCTGGAGGCGAGAAGTATCTTGCGTAAACTCGGCTAGAGTCCCCGTACCCGAAGTCTCTTCCAGCTTGCGGCCTTCAGCAAGGGCCACAAGATCCCCGTGCCAGTGGGCATTCGCCCTGTAGTCGGCGTCGATGCTGCCGTAATAATCGCCATCCCCGATGATAGTGAGCTGTATATCCGCCTCTCGCAGCACCTCGTCGAGTCCTTCAAGCGTCACACCTGCGCACCCTGGCGCCGTTAGGGGAACATGCGGAGGCTCGTCGGTAAATACGACTACCGCGCGCGCCGCTTCCCCGGCATCGCGGAATGCCGAATCTCCGGCAACCGCTACATATGTATCGGGCCGGGAAGGTGAAGCTTCATCCCACACAGTGGACCAGCCCTTGGCGAGATAATAAAGTGCATCATACGAAGATTCGCCGGCGTTTCCGCCGCCACCATAGCATTGCTCGCGCAACGCCTCCAGGTTTTCCTTGAGCTGCTTGCGATTCGTGGTGAACGGCGTTTCGACAAACCAGTTTTTGAATCTGCAGTCGCTATCCGAGCCATCACCCCTTATGCCGTAGTCGCTGAATCCGGCAATCTTGATGCGCAAATCCTCAATCGGGGAAATGCCGGCCTTGGGGTCGCCCAGAAGCAAACGGTCGATAAACGCGCCAATATTGTTCATTAGACCGATGATGCACGTATCCATCGAGCCGGTGAAATCCACGAGGAGCACTATGTCGACAGGCTTCTTTACCGTGATACGCGTGCCGTTCAGCCCGTTCATCGGCACATATGGGCCGAACTGCACCGTGCAATCCTCGTACGAAAACGTTCCGCCATAGCCGTCGGAGCGGGTGATGTTGCGGAACGCGATATGCGGCGGCTGGGCATAATCGTTGCCGGCTTCAAAGACAAAATTGGACCAGTTGCCATCGTCAAACACGTCTACGCCCGCCTCAAGCCCGGGATTGCGCACCGCAAAACGGAAATAGGCGGTATTGTTGCTCCTGTCCGGATCGTCCATCAGGTTGTCGGGGTCGATAAACGCCACTAGCTTGTAATCGCCGCACGGGAGCGCCTTGAGATGTTCGCCGCTCCAGAATCCGCAAGCCTTCTTCTCTCCAGCCCCGGCGTAGCGGCTCTCCATCCTGTCCGGCGCGGTATCCTTCCACTTCATCACGACGTTTGTCATGCTGTAGACGCGGAACTCCACAGCCGGTATCTCAACCTCGACCTTGCTCTTGTTCTCGAATCCGAACGATATCTTCACGTCCTCGCCTATATCGAATACACTGACAGGCGAATACGAAACCACGTCCTCCGTTCCATTCGTCGTGACAAGAAGCTCCGTCCTCCAATCTTCCTGGGGCTTTGCGAACTTCAAGTCGATACTTGCCGATTGGGCCACGCTGATGTCGACGTATTTGGGCTTGTCGAGATTGTTCCCCTTGGCGTCTATTCCGCCAGTGATTGTGACTTTACCGAAACGCATGGAGGATTCCGTGGTCTTTGTGGCCGTTATGTCGAAACCTCCAGAAGTCTTTTTCACCTTGATCCAGCTCTTGTTGCTCTGAACCTTCCAATTGGCATTGGATTCTACGCTTACGCTTACGGTTTCGTTTGTCGGATCGTTCGAAAAACAACACGACAACGGATCAGCCCTCAAAAAGACGCCCCTGTGACCGCTATCCTTTCCGCAACTGCCCCAACCTGCCGGATTGCGCGCCTTCACTTCATAACTATAGATGACACCAGGCTGGGCAGTCAAATCAGTATAGGTCCTCGCCATCAGCACATCGGATATCGCCACTCCGTTCCGAAACACTTGATAACCGGTAATCGTCTTTGCCGGAGAAGGCACGCCCCAAGTGATGTATACCCTGTCATCAAACATCCCGTCTGTCGCTTCAACCAGCGAAGACACTCCCCAGTCTAGAGCCGGCTTGTTCAAAACCGTCCACTCGATCCTGTCCACCCATGCGGCATCGGTTGCTATGGACTTCTTACCATCCTTGACATATTCCCAGCGCAAATTATGCGTTTTCTGCTCGAAATCGAACACAACCCATTTCCAGCCGTTAGTGCCGCTTATCCTAGCGAGTTCCTCGCCATTGTCGGTAAAGACCATATAATCATATGTAGGCTCGCTCTCGGTTCTCCACCAAAACGAAAAAATGCCTGCTCCCGTCACCTTGGTTTGCATCCAGCTTGTGCCGCCATGCGGAATCTTGCCGCTCTGGGCGGCATCGTAATCCGTCTCGTCGTAGATGCCGTACACGGTCTTGTACTGTCCAAACCAGCCGGCGCCGCCTGCACCGGTGCTGCCGGTCGTAAACGAAAACGCCGGACTGAACAATTCGCGGCCTTCGGCATTCTGCGTATCCACGGCAATCGGGATTGTGGTCGTATCGGGCACGTTCACCACCTTTTCCGCCTCCACCTTGATGATGGCGGTTGTTGCCGTCACATCCCGCCCGTTCTTTATGGTGACGACTTCGGAAGCCGATATGACTCGCGAATAGATTCGCATGTCGTCAAGATCGCCGGAATACCACTTGTCGCCAACCCTGCCGAAGCGAAGCGGCTCGGTTGAGACGGCACGATTCTCCATAAAAGACGTTTCGCCGGCCTTCACGGCATCAAGGTAGGCCGTTGCTTTCCTGCCGTCCCAGACGAGAGCCACATGATGCCACTCGCCCGCCGAGACTTTCTTTGACGTCGCGAGCGTCTTGCCGCAGAAGCTCCAAACGCCGGCGGAAGAGACCGAAAGCGACAACTGGTCGCCACGATAAACAACCGGATAGTCGCTCTCACCAGCCTGTGGACATATCCAAGCAGCAAGCGTAAACGCATTAGTGACGCCATCAAGCGGCGAGGGTGCGCCGGCCACCTCTATCATGGAGCCGGTGTCCTTGCCGTAGAACCTGAATGCGCCATCCACGCCTTCAGTGCGATCTGCCACAAGCGAAAGATTCGTGCCGACGCCAGTGCGATTGTAGACGCTATAATCTTGAACACTCCAGCTGTTCACGGGATACCAAGCGACAAGCCCATCCGCAACGGAAGAATACCCCACCTCTTTCTGCCAGCTCGCACCCAAGACGAGTTCGTCACCCGCGCCTGCGGGAAGCGGAGTGAGTGTTACGCGTGAGCCGTCATAGCTGCTCAACCGCGCATCGGGTTCGCCCGGAAAGAGAGTCCAGACGCTATCGACAAGATTGCTCGTGCCGTCGCTGTATGTTGCCCAAGCCTTGAACTCGCGCGATACGCTCGCGTTTACCGTATCGGGGCCGGTGATATCGAGCTTTGCGGGATACTTGAGGGAAACAGGATTCGCACCTATCACCGTGAGCCTGTTGGTTGTCACGTTGAGATAGTAGTTTGCGGGGTCCGTGCCGGTTTTCAGGGTATATGTGAAGTAATTGGGCGAATAGCCCACATCCGTCTGCGACCCGAAGGCATGAGCCGATTCCACGCCTTCCCCGTCCACGAATCCGCCCCAGTCCACGCGGTCGTATTCCAGCGGTTCTCCGTCGTATTCCTTCTGGGCGCCCCCAGAGATTATCCAAGCGGATTTGGGACGCACGGTGATCACCTTCGAGACCTTGCCCGTGTAGGCTCCGTCGCCCTCGATCTCGATTGTCCATTCACCCACTCTCCATTTGCAAAGCTCCCAGTCGCCCCAAATGAACTTGTAATAGCCTGGATTGTCCGGCCAAGGCTTCTTGCCGGTATACTCGATCTCGTCCGTCACGATTCCGGGGATTGTTCCGTCGGTCATGGCGGCTTCCCAAATCGTCACTCTGGCCGTCGCGACATTGGATTCATCGTAACCTGTAGCGCGTATCTTGCAATAGACCGTATACGTGCCAAGCTGGGCGAAGCCGTAATTGCCGGTTCGCCAGCTCGTCCCGTCGAGCGAATAATAGACCGTGTAGCTTGTTGGAGGATAAGCAGAGGATGGATAGGCGTAAACGGAATGCGCATAGCCATCGTACGGCCCAGCCCAGCCGGTTGCCGAACATGTCATCGTGCGGTTCGCTATAGCCACCGTCTCGGAGCCTTCGCGCGTGTTGTAGCCCGTGGCCGTCACCTTGTAATAAACCGTGTTTGTGCCGGTAAGGAAAGAAGGGTTTGTCGTAGTCCAGCCCGTCTTGCCGTCCATCGAATATTGCACCCTGGCGCCGCTGGAAGGCGTCTTTACCCTGACTGTTATTGAATGCCACGCACCATCGTACAACCCGGTATAACCAAACGATTCGAGAGATATGTCTTTATTGTCAAGTATCCGGACTCTTTGCGAATCGGTCACTGACATATAGCCGGACTTGGTGATACGGAAATAGACGGTATATTCGCCCACATCCTTGTATAGGGGATTCGTGGTTGTCCAGCCGCCAGTACCGGTAGTGGAATATTCCACAGTCGCACCAGAAGTGGAAACGGAAACCGATATGCCATGGTTCAAGCCGTCATAATAGCCATCGTATCCCGTTGCCGAATACTCGATTGACGGCAATTTCGTGTTGTAGACTACGTAAATCGGGTCGCCGGAAGATGCAGGCTTCACGTAAACTTTCGCATTGACGCTTTCCGCGCCCGACACGGTCGTCCAGCCCGACCATCCCATGATTTCGAAAGAGCCCACCCAGTCGCCATTGTACGTTTCGAAGTCGCCGGTACCGGAGGCGGTGCGCCTTATGCGCGCCATATCTGATCTCAAAACCAGAGAACGGTAAGGCTTGCACCCGTAATCCCTGATACTCACATCGGCTAGAGTATCGGACTCAGCCACCGCCTTTACATTGTCGAATACCTTGCTTACCGTGATTTCAGCGCGCCAGCCGTCAGCCTTCGTCACGGTTGCGCTTTGAACACGCGTCAAACCGGAATAGAACTCGATTGTCTGGCTTGCGGGCTGCGGGATTCCTGCCTCCCATTCGCATTCCACATACACCGTAGATGCGAACGACTGACAAGCAGCCAACGCAAGCATAGGAAGAAAAACTTTGTTTATAAGATTCATAACCCAGTCTTCTCCCTTCCTCAATCGGTCCAGTTCTTGTAATCGCGGCTGTACCATGACGCCGTGGCGGCGCGCATGGCGTCCCAATCGGCTTCCTTGCCGGTGACGGAATCTGTGTCGCCATCGATTATGCCGTGATTGCTCACGGCTGTGGCTTTCGCTTCGTCGGCCACTTTCTCCCGCCATGAATCGGCGAGCTGCCCCGCACCCCAGGCACGGGCGCCTTCGACGCTGGACAGGTTGCGCGAAATCGTATAGTAGCCGTATTTCGGCTCGTCGGATGCAGTACGCCATGTGCGCCCCTTGGCGTCGACTATCGTGCGCCCCAAATCGCCGCCTCGCGCCAGAATCTCGCCAAGCGCGCTATCTTCGTCAAGTTCGTCCTCCGCCTTTTCGGCGACATCACGCACCCAATGGGCCACCATGGCGCGCGACCACGGAGGCAGTGTAAAACTGTCCTTCACAAGCCCGGCGCGCATTTCAATCCACGGATTGAATCTGGTCGTATCCGCCACATGGTGCAATGCCTTGAGATTCTCTGGCTCGAACCACGATACAGACTCAAAGCCGGCTCCACCCTCCGGGTCGCCCTCATAGGAAAGCTTCACATCCACGAGCTCCGAACTCACCGAGGCGGACTCCTTGTATCTATCGAAACTTTCCTCCTGAACAGCATAAAGCCTGTCCCCGTAGCTGGCAAGGTGTATGGCGTCAAGCGAAAGTTCGCCCGTGAAGAACGCAAAGCCCAGAAGGAGCATATATAGAGGAAGCACGATGATGAACTCCATCAGCACCGAGCCTTCTTTTAAGCGCATATTCATCGTTTTTCCTCCTTTCCCGCCTTAGTGGTAGAACATATCTCTCATTTCGCCCCAGTCGAGAGATCCCGATGTGACACCAGAATTGTGCATAGAGGGGAGTGTTGTGGAAATAGTGGATGGCGAATATTCGGCAAGAGAACCTGTCGAGCCAGTGGCGACCTCGTCATCCAGAATCTCCCAGTCGTCATCCTCGTTGCAAATCCATTTTGCGAAGGTCTCGCTGCTAAAGGCGCGACGGACAGGCACGAAAAGCGCGTTCCAGTTGTCGGTTCGCAGGTTTTCCGGCTCCGAATCGGCATCGGTGACGTCAAGGATATAGTCAAACCGGGTCTCGTCGCTGTCGGAATCGGCCGGTGCGCCGCCTGCGGGACGGAACGGACGAAACCCAGCCTGCGCAGAAGCGACAGCCCACGACCATTTTGCCGAACTTGACGGCGTGAAGACCGAATAGAGCCCCGTCACGTCGGCAAACCTGGCCCACGGATTCTCGTTCTCCCGCGCTATGCCCACCGTTATCGCGCCGCCGGCAACCCTTTCCTCCTCCTCGCCTTCCGTAAAATACTCGGTTTTCAGCACTCTCGGGCGCGCAGCATCAGTATGGACCGTGTGGTCACCTGAAAGCTCGTCTTCGTGCCTGTAATCATAACGAGACACCGGCACCCAATCAAGACCGTCCAGCCAATCCCATGCGGTCCGGAAATAGGAGTTGCCTTGGGGATTGTGCGTTAACTCGCTCATCACAGGGAAGAACTCCTCGAGAGAAGCGGCACCGTAATCGGAGAACCCGAAACTGTCGCTCACATGATGGAGAAACCGGACCTCTTCGCCGCCGGAGAGTTCGCGGCAGAGTCCGTCAAGGGGACGAAAAGTAATGCTGTAATAGCACTTGTCGGCGCATACGCCTTTCAAATTGGCCTCGAGAATATCCTTTGCAACCTGCGAGGCGGCAGAGCCGTAATTATCGAGAAGCGCGTCTATTTCGTCGCCTAGCGCATTTATCGCCGCTTCATCGGCAGCGATTTCGTCGCTGAGGCTTTTCGCTCTCTCTGCCGCTTCCGAGCCGTAGGAAGAATCGATATCCAGCCGCTCGCGCAGCGAAATCCAGTTGGGCGTCTTGCCACGGTGCGCCCTTACCGCCGTCTTGTCCTTGTAGAACTTGTAATTGCCGGTATGATTCTCATCGCAATTGTAGGCAATCCACTTGCAGGCGATGTAGTCCATCTGCCTGCCGACCATGCACTTGTAGCGCCATGCCATTTCGCGGTTGAGCACCGCTATGCGAGAGAGCGTATCGGCTTGCACCACTGCGGCCGAATATGCAGCCGCATCTGCGGCGTTTTGGAGTATCACGCGTTCTTTTACGCTCTGCCCTATGGTAAAAACAGCCGCGCACGAGACATAAAGCATCATGAAGACGGCCATGGTGACAACCAAAGCGACACCTTCTTCTCCACGCGCAAGATGCCGGAGCCTATTGCGGAATATCGTCGTCATGCCTGTCATATTCCGCCTCCTTTCGGGAGATCGTCGGCAAATGCTCCCGACACCATCCGGCGGGTCGAATACGGCATCGGGATTATGCCGTATTCGGTAAGCGTTATAAACGGGAACTTGCCGTCCTCGCCATAGGCGGCATAGGTGCGCTCTTCCGCATCGCCGCTCGCATCAAGCACGGTTTCTGCGCCATACTCGTACTTGTCGGAAAGTTCTTCCGCGTCGCTGTTGACGGCCCATGAAATATATTTGCCTGCAAAGGGTATTAGCGCCGGGAACTTGAATGTCACCTTTACCTGCGCTACGGGGTAGCCGCGTTGCAGCACCTCGGTTTCGACGCGGATGGATGCCGAATCGGAACCCGGAATCGTGCCCCATCCGGGGATGCGAATCTCGCCAAGTTTGGGTGCGCCATCGTCAAAGACTACCGTCTCGGTGGTGGAAATATCGTCGCGGTCGTGAAAACGCGGAAGTTCTACGGTCTCGGTGATTCCACCTGCGGAGGCGGAAGAGCCAGGGACGCCGGCAAGGCACATCCAGGCGCATGCGAGCTCGGCCGCCTTTTGTGCGCCATGGGCCGCTTCATCGTCCGTGCGAGCCACAATAGCGGCTCGCGTAGCGCAATATGCCGCATAGGCCGTAATCTGACGCGCCATCCAAATCTGCGCAAATTGGAGAATCATTGCCATGAATATACCCATCAGGGGGCACACCACAAGAAACTCCATAAGCACGGAGCCGGGGCTGAATCTTACGCGCTTCATGATACCAGCTCCGTTATAAGAGTAGCCCAAACGCCAAGCGCGATTGCGCAGCCAAAGGGGACTCGGGCGCGTTCGTCGTCCTTCGGGGGCAATGCCGCCTTGCCCGCCTTGCGGTCGTATCGCCAGTCGAAAAGTGTCCTGAAAGCATGTTTGAGCCTTGCGGCCGTCACCTGGCGCATGCAAATCATCACAACCGCTACCAAAAGTCCGGCGAATGAAGTCGCGAGAAGAAAAAAGGGAAGAGCACCCAAACCGAGGAAAGCAGCTGCCGCCGCGATCATCTTAACATCCCCCGCGCCTGCCGCTCTGCAAAGAAACGGAATGAAAAGGAATATAAACGCACACAGGGATGCCAGAAAAGCATCCCAAAGAGCCGGCGGCCCGCCCAAACCAAGGGCCATCGCATACGCCACCAGCAATCCCCCGATTGTCAGCACGTTCGGGAGAACCCTACGCCTCACATCGCCCACGCACAGCATGACAAGCCATGGCGTGAGCAATGCGAGGCGTATGACTATGCCGGTATTGCCGGACATGTCATGCCAGACCTCTTATATCATTCGCCGGCAGCATCAAAGGTTTCAACCTTGTCAGCCGCGTTGGAGAAGCGAGCCGCCTGCTCTGTAGCTGCCTTGGAGGACTTCTCCTGCTGCTCCTGCGCCTGCTCACGACGGGTCGCTGCGGACGCTTCGTTGCCGACCATGGCATCGCCTGCCACGTTCATCTGGTTCTTCGCGGTGTTGCCGAAGTAGATGGCGGCTGCCGTCACGGCTGCTGCGATCATTACCGCGAGGATGACGTATTCCATCATCGTTGCGCCGGCTTCCTCACCGAGGAGGCGACGAAGGATACGTGCGAATTTCGTGTTCTTCATGTTGTTTTTCCTTTGTTATGTCAGCCGCCTATCCGGCTAACAGTGCGTATTATAGCATATTGTCTGGGTGCTTGGCAAGTAGGGCGGCGAACCGAAAAACCGCAGGTGATTTGATTTGCAATCTCACCGTGCGCGCGGCGTTGCGCGGCGGGGGCAAAGATGGTATAATATACACCCATCATCTCCAACAGGTGCAGCCTGACGCGCACCATAGGGGAGACAAAGGTTTTCAAACGACTGCGAGACAAAGAGAAAAACATGTGGAACTATTCTGAAAAGATGATGGATCACTTCCGCAATCCGCGGAATGTGGGCAAAATCGAGAATCCAGACGGCGAGGCGACGGTTGGATCTCTCGCGTGCGGAGATGCGCTCAAATTCCAGTTCAAGCTGGGCGCTGACGGCAAAATCACCGAAGCGAAATTCCAGACGTTCGGATGCGCGAGCGCCATCGCTTCGAGTTCCGCCCTCACTGAAATGGTGATTGGCAAGACTCTGGAAGAGGCGAAGAAGATAACAAACAAGGAGATTGCCGATTATCTTGGCGGGCTTCCTCCCCAAAAGATGCACTGCTCGGTCATGGGCCGCGAGGCGATGGAAGCCGCGATAAAGAACTTCGAGACCGGCAAAAACACCGACCGCAATCTCGAAGACGAGCTCCTCTGCACCTGCTACAACGTATCGGAGAACGAGGTGAGGCGCGTAATCACCGAGAATCAGCTCGTGAGCGTGGAAGAAGTGACCAACTTCACGAAGGCGGGAGGCGGCTGCGGCAAGTGCATTCCCAAGATACAGGCGATTCTCGACGAAATCAACGGGGGGCACTGACCGTGCGGACAGGATTCGACAACGAGAAGTACATTCGCGAGCAAAGCGATGAAATCAGGCGCCGCGCCGCCAAATACGGCAAGCTCTATCTGGAGTTCGGCGGCAAGCTGATGAACGACAACCATGCCGCGCGCTGCCTCCCGGGCTACGACCCGAACGTGAAACTCCGCCTTCTCCAGAGCCTTGGCGACCAGGCTGAGCTCGTTCTTTGCATCTACGCAGGCGACATCGAAGCGAAGAAAAAGCGCGCCGACTATGGCACCACCTACGAAGAAGAGACTCTGAAACTCATCAACGCCATGCGCGAGCGCGACATATCCGTAAGAGGCGTCGCCATCACGCGTTTCGACGGCCACCCGACCGCCAGGGAGTTCGCGAAAGTGTTGGAAGAGAGCGGTGTGAGCGTGTTCTACCACTATCCCATCAAAGGCTATCCAAACGATCTTGAGACGATTGTAAGCGACTCCGGCTACGGCAGGAACGACTACATCCCCACGGAGAAACCGATAGTCGTGGTAACAGGCCCAGGCCCGGGCTCTGGCAAGTTCGCCACCTGCCTCACGATGCTCTACCACGAGACCCAGCGCGGCAACAAGGCCGGCTACGCAAAGTTCGAGACCTTTCCCGTCTGGAATCTTCCGCTCATGCACCCGCTGAATGTGGCGTACGAAGCAGCCACATTGGACTTGCACGACGAAAACCAGATCGACCCGCACCATTTCCTCGCCTACGACGGCGAAATGCGAGTCAACTACAACCGCGATATCGACGCCTACCCGATTCTGCGCGAGATATGGGAGCGCATGATGGGCGAAGAATGCCCTTACCGCAGCCCCACGGACATGGGCGTGAACCGCATCGCGAGCGGCATCGTGAACGATGTCGTAGTGCGTGCGGCGAGCCGCGAGGAGTGCAAACGGCGTTACGAACGCGTCAAGGCGGATTTCGATGCCGGCAAGACCGACATCCAAATGCTCGCCAGGGCACTTTCGGTAATGGCTAAAGCCGACTAAAGGCTCAATACTTGCCGAACTTCCTGTCGAGTTCGCGCAAAGATGTGAAAATCATGACGCTCTTTCCGGCGGGCGTCACGTAAGGCATGCGGCAGGCAATGAGGTCTTCGACAAGCAAATTGGCGGAGGCCTCGTCCATTTTGACCATTTCCATGCCTGCGAAGGATTTTGCGATGGACTTTGCTATGGCATCCTCGCGCCATCTTTCGGTGGAGCGCCGGGCAGAACCGGTGGAAGCGAGATCCTCGGCAATGGTGGAAAGCGTGGCGGCCACCGGGATGTCACCCAGAATAAGCGGCACGGCTTCCACCTTTATCGTATCCTTGCCGAACGGCTCCAAACGGAATCCGACGGCGCGGATTGCGTCCAGTGCCTCCTCGATCCGTGCGAAAGCGGCAGGAGAGAGGCGAACCATCTCCGGGAGAAGCAAATCCTGGATGGGGTTGCTCCCGGCATTGCAGGATGCGAGCTTTTCGAAAGCGATACGCTCGCGTGCGGCTCTTGGGTTCACCGTGACGATGCCGGAATCTGTCTCGAAGAGGAGATAGCCCGTTTCCGTAGTAGCAAGATACTTGTTCCAGACCCAAGGCTTCACCTTCTCTGCGGGCGCCGGAGGCATGGGCAGGGGCGCTTCCACGGGGACGGCTATTGGCGGCGGCGGGGGCGGCGGGCAGAGGTCTGCCCGCCCTACCATCGGCATCGTGGTGTCGCGGGACGGCGCGGCGGGCTGCGGCGGGCAGGGGTCTGCCCGCCCTACCATCGGCATCGTGGTGTCGCGGGACGACGCGGCGGGCGGCGGCGGGCAGGACGGCGGCGGGCAGAGGTCTGCCCGCCCTACCACCGGCATCGTAGTGTCGCGGGGCAGGGCTGCTGGCTGCGGCCTCTGGCAGTCGAGCGCCGACGAAATCGCCTCCATAATTGCAAGCCTGACGGACGTATTATCGCGGAAACGCACCTCGCGCTTCGTCGGATGCACGTTTACATCCACATCCTTCGGAGAAACGGAAATGAATATGACGGCGGCCGGTTTCGCATCCCCCTGCCTGCGGGGATACGCCTCGCGCAATGCATACGCAACGGCGGGCGCGGTGGCGGGACGAGCGTTGATGAAGACATATTGCTCCTTGCGGCTTGGCGTGGAGGCGTTGGGACGCTCGATAAAGCCTGTGACGGACACCTTTTCGCCGCTGAAATCCAATGGGACGAGCGCGGAAGCGAAGTCCTCGCCGAAGATTTCGCGTACTCTTTCGATAAGCGACGAGGAAGGCGCGAGGCGGTAGATCTCTCTGCCGTCCACGGTGAGGGAGAAGGCGATGCCCGGATGGGCGAGCGCGTTCACGGTGAAGATATTCCTGACGTGCCCTTCCTCGGTGAGCTGGGAGCGAAGGAACTTGCGGCGGGCGGGGACGTTGCAGAAGAGGTCGCGCACTTCGACCAGCGTGCCGGGCGGGGTGCCGGCGGGGCACACGTCGGCAAGGACGCCCGCATTCACTTCCACTCGCGTCCCCTCGTCGTCTTCGTGCCGGCGCGTTGTGATCGAGAAGCGCGAAACCGAAGCGATGGAAGGAATTGCCTCGCCGCGAAAACCCAGCGTGTCAATCTCTTCGATATCGTCCACATCCATGATCTTCGATGTGGCCTGGCGCTCCAGAGAAAGAAGCGCGTCGTCCCGCGTCATGCCGCATCCATCGTCCTGGACGGATACAAGCTTGCGCCCTCCTTGCACGATGGAGATGCGTATCGACTTGGCATGGGCGTCGATTGCATTCTCGACAAGTTCCTTCACGACGGAGGCGGGGCGCTCGACCACTTCTCCGGCGGCGATTTTGTTTGCCACGTGAAGCGGAAGAACGCGTATATGGCCGTCGCGCTCGCGCATCAGAACTCCAAGACGATGTTCTGCCTCTGGTAGGTGGGCGTATCGAGGTCTTGTCCGTCCCAAACCGTAGGCGAAGCGTTGTTGAACCTGCCCTTGCCCTGGGGAGCGGCGAGAAGCGCGGCTCTGCCTGCCGCATGCGCCCTCCTCGCACCCGCCCTTCCGCCCTGCGCAGTCTCCTTCTTCGTGCGCGATTCGAACAGCATCGCCACGATGGATAGCGAGCCGCCGAACGTCGCCTCGTCATTCACGGTCGCAAGCTCGAAATCGGCTCTGTCGCCAAACGAGGCTTTCAGCCCCTTGGCGATTTCGGCTATCTCCGCAAGCCGCAGATCCTCGCCTCCCAAGACGCCGCAGAGGATTGTGCGCACCATCGTGGTGCCGTCCGCGAGGAGAGGGTTTCGCGAAAGTGCGCTCACGGCTTGCGCGGCACGATCGGGGCCGGATACGGTAGCGACCGCGAACCTGCCGCGCCCTGCCATTTGCGCCATCTTCCTGAGACGCTCCGCATCCAGCGCTATATAGCCCGGCTTCTCCGCAAGATGCCAAAACATGGTCACGGCCTGTGCGAGCGCGTCTATTGCGTGGCGCATCGCCTCTTCCATGCGCTCGGCATCTCCCACGAGCTTGTCGAGCGGTATGAAAAAGCTTGCGCTCGCAGCGTCGGAAATCATGGAAAGCATGCCGCGCGCGTTCCTGTGGCGCATTTCGCCCTCGAACGCGAACGGGGTAGTCGCAAACACAATGGAGACTATTCCGCGCGAAGAAAGATGCCTCAAGATTTCATGCGTGGCCCCGCTGCCCGTGCCGCCGCCAAGCGCGGTCACGATTACGGCGAGCCTCGCACCGGCGAGCGGCTCGTCCAATGCATGCGCCGAATCTTCGGCGGCGAGACGCGCCGAGACGATATCGCCCCCCGCGCCGCGCCCGGCGAGCCTGTCTCCTCCGAGAAGCACAAAAAGCGTATCGGCATCGCCCCTCCCGGCGCTTGCCACATCGGTATCCGCAAGAACGGCCCGCATCTCGCCGGGGAAGGCGCATTTGATCTTGCCCGCCATCGCGCACCCGGCGCCTCCCAGCCCCAACAGCACCATAGAAGAGGATTCCGTCATTTCCTGCCACCTCCAAAAAGCATCTTGAAGAAGCTCTTCTCTTCGTAGTTCCTGTGCGCATACATCAATGCGCCGGCGATAGCGGCGCACGATTCGGGGTGCTGCTCGTTTTCCAGCCCGTCCACATGGATGGGCGCGCCCATCCTCACATCTTCCCCGAGCTCGCGCCTCAAAAGCTCCGCAAACCCCCTCAAGGCGGCTCCGCCGCCGGTGAGCACTATTCCCGCACCGAGACGGTTGAGCAAATCCGCTTTCGCCAACTTGGAGCGCAATATGGCGAAAAGCTCGCGGCAGCGCGCGTTCACCACCGTGTTGAGCGAATTGCGCGATATAGTGCGCTGCTCCATGAGCGGCGACGAGCCGGGCAGGCGTATGCGCGCAGGCTCCGCGGAATCCGCCTGTATGAGCGCGTTCGCTTCCTTTATCTTCATCTCCTCCGCCTGCGCCTGCGTGGTCTGGAACGCAATCGCGATGTCGTTCGTGATATGGTCGCCCCCCACACCTATGACGCCGGCGATGGCCAGGACGCCGTCGCAATAGACCGCATACCCCGTACATCCTCCCCCGACATCAAGCACCATCACGCCTTCTCGCCTCTCGCTTTCCGAAAGAACGGCATCGGCCGCGCAGGTGCAGGCGAAGACGGGGTCGCGCAATTCGAGATGCTGATCGCCCGCCGCCGATTTCGCGTCGTTGATTCTGTTCGAATCCGCATGCACGTAGAGAGCACGGAGTTTCAGTATGCGTCCCGACCGGTTGCGAGGGGAAAGAAGACCGTCGGCATCGTCCACGGAATAGAGCTGCTCGGCGATATCCAGGACTTCACGGTCGTCGGGAAGCGGCATCGACCTCGCCGCGCGCGAGACCTGCTCCATATCATCTTCCGAAACCTTGCCGCGCGCGATTTGCGCCGTCGCCTGATAGGAATCCACCTTTACGTGCTGACCCGACACGAGAAGGAACGCGTTCCCTATGGTCAGGGACGAACCCTGCTCGAGTTGCCGCTTTTCCACTTCGCGCAACACCGAGCGGATGGAATGCGAAGCCTGGGCGATGTCGAGTATTTCGCTCTTCCTCACGCCTGTGGAAGGGATGTGGGCATGGCAGGTAATCTTCAGCCTTTGCCCCGTTTCCGCCTCGCCCACGGCGAGGACGGTACGGGACGTGCCGATTTCGAGCGCTGCGTAGATATTGTTCATTGTATCGGCTCCTTTGTGTCGGCAGTGATGCACCCGCGCTCGGTTGCATTCCAGATTATGGCGCGGGTCGCGATATTGGAGTTTACGGCCTTGCGCAGGTTGGAGAGCCTCGTCCTCATGTTGTCATCGGCGCCCGCCACTGGCTCGTCCATTCCCTCCCAGGCGATTTTCGCCCTCTGGTAGTTGCCGAGAACCGCGAGCAGATAGTCGCGCGGGGAGGCATCCACCTCGAGAATGCCAAGGGAGGCGAGGTCGCCATCCGCGCAGGCTACGACCACCTTCAGCGCTGCCGCCGCGCGGCCGGAAAGCGTCTTGCCGGGCAATGTGCCGGGCGCACGCGCTTCGCGTATGACGGGAAGCATCCCCGTGCCGACCCTGCGCAGGAAAACGACTCCTTCCGCATCCACCACTTTTCCCGTAGTCCCCTTCTGCCCCTTCACGCCAAGCCGCGCCACGGGCTCGCGTTCGGCCACGGTGATGACCACCCTGTCCGGCAGATGGCGCTCTATCGAAAGTGAACGTATGTTGGCCACTTTACCCAAAAGTTCGCTGCGGCGCGCCTTGAAGTCTATCGTCGCGAGATTGGCGCCGTTGGTCAGGCCGAACCCGTCCAGAATCACGCCGCTTTTCACGTGACTGCCCGTGACGATCGTCACCTGCCGCGCCACATCCGTTATCGTGCTCTGCTCCAGCCAGAGCCGCCGCAAATGCGTGAACGCGAAAAACACTCCCGCCGCAAGCGCCACCAGCGCAACGCTCAATACGACTCCGGAGATTATCTTGAGCGACGAGCCGTCGTCCCGCTTCCTGTTGCTCCGCGCCGCAGAAAAGAGCGTCGCGCGCGTCTTTCTGTTCCCCCTCATCGATCGAAATCCGCTTTGAGAAGGATGGACTCCGCCACTTCGCCGAGGCTCGCACCATTGCGCATGGCGGCCTTCGGCACAAGCGAATGCGAGGTGAAGCCGGGACTCGTATTGAGCTCGAGCACATACGCCCGACCGAGCGGCGAGACGCGGAAGTCTACTCTCGTCACGCCACGGCACCCGCACGCTTCGCACGCCTTGACCGCAATCTCCTTGAGCTTGGAGGCAAGCGGCTCTTCGTCGAAAAACGGATACTTCGTCTCGTTGGATTCGTATTTCTCTTCAAACCCATACCATCCGCCCTTCGCCACTATCTCTATGACGTCAAGCGCCTTGCCGCCTATCACACCCACGGTCATCTCGCGCCCGGGTATGAACTCTTCGACGAGCACATTGCCCTCTCCGCCTTGCGCCGCGAGCGCGCAATCGAGTGCCTTCCGCCAATCGTCCTGGGCGCTCACCTTGGAAATCCCCACGGATGAACCGTCGCACGGCGGCTTCACCACCACCGGGAGCGGCAGAGGCGAAGATTCCGTCCCCTTGGACGCAAGCGACCACTTTGCCGTCGGCACGCCCTTCATTTCGAGAACAAGCTTAGTCTTCACCTTGTCCATGGCAATGCGCGAAGCTTCGGCTCCGGGACCTGTATATGGTATCTTGAGAGCGTCGAGCGCCCTTTGCACTCCGCCGTTCTCGCCCCAGCCGCCATGCAGCGCGATATATGCCGCGTCCACATCCTTCGGCATGGCGTCCAGATTGTCGGCGTCAAGGACCACCGGCAAAACCTCGTATCTGCCCAGGCCCGCAAGCGCCTCGGCTACATTCCTTCCGCTCAAGAGAGATATCTCCCTCTCGCTGGAAGTCCCTCCCATCAAAACTGCAATTCTCTTCATGGCTACTGCCCATATTATACCAAATTTCCGCGCACCTGTGGGGCGGAAAGGAGCACGCAGGCCGAAAAGGACGCGAGCCCAGGATATTGCATTGCCCCCTCGCCAAAAGAAGAGAAAAAGAGTATAATATAAGCGTATCTTGGAAAAGTTGCGAAAGGAACGCCACAATATGAGACTCACTTTCTACGGAGCGGCCCAGACCACCACCGGCTCGATGCACCTCGTCGAGGCGAACGGCAAGCGCATATTACTCGATTGCGGGCTTTACCAGGGGCACCGCAAGGAAGCGTTCGAGAAAAACCGCAACCTCCCGGTAGACCCGGCCAAAATCGACTATGTCATACTTTCGCACGCGCACATCGACCACTCGGGCAACCTGCCGCAGCTGGTGCGCCAGGGCTTCCGCGGGAGGGTGTTTGCGCGCCAGTCCACCGTGGAGCTGTGCGACGTTATGCTGAGGGATTCGTGCTTTCTCCAGAAGCGCGACCTCGAATACATCAACAAGAAGCGCCGGCGCGACGGGAAAGCGCTCTTCGAGCCACTTTATGATGAAAGGGACGTCGATGCGCTCATGCAGCTCTTCACGCCCGTCCACATGCACGAACCGAAAGAGATTTCCCGCGGAATTACGCTTGAGTTCTTCAACGCCGGGCACATTCTTGGCAGCGCGCTAGTGCAGCTGGACATCCGCTCCGACCACGGCCGCAACCACCGCCTGCTCTTTTCGGGCGACCTCGGCCAGCCCGACCAGCCGATAATCCGCCACTACGAATATCCGGCAGGCGCCGACATCCTCATCATAGAATCCACGTATGCCGACCGCTACCACCCGTCCGCCGACGATGTGGAGTTCAGGCTCGAGCAGCACGTCAAATACATCGACCGGCACAATTCGAAGCTGCTCATCCCCGCATTCTCCGTGGGGCGCACCCAGCAGATCATCTACTACCTCAACAAGATACGCGAGCGCGGGAAGTTTCCTCGCGAGGTGAAGGTGTTCATAGATTCGCCCCTCTCGCAAAAGGCGACTTTGATATACGCCAACCACCGCGAGGTCTACAACGCCGAGGCGAAGCGCATGATAGAGGAAGGAAAGAACCCTCTGGAGTTCCCCGGAATGCAGTTCGTGGGCTCGCCAGAGGAATCCATGGCACTCAACGACACTCCCGGGCCCATGATAATAATCGCCGCGAGCGGCATGTGCGAAGGCGGCAGGGTGCTCCACCACCTGAAGCACTGCCTGGGCGACGAGGACAACATCATCCTTATCGTGGGCTTCCAGGCAGAGAACACCCTGGGGCGGCGCATAGTGGAAAAACGCGACACGCTCAAGGTGCTCGGAGAAGAAGTGGCGCGCAAGGCGCGGGTCGAAGTGATAAACGCGCTATCGGCCCATGCCGACCGCAACGGACTCGCCGACTGGCTTGACGAAATCAAGGACAATGTGCGCCAGGCGTTCGCCGTCCATGGCGAGCCGGAGAAAGTCGCGGCCATGACCGAACTGCTGAAGGAGCACGGGATAAACAACGCCGTAGCCCCTCTGCCCGGCCAGACCTACAAGTTCGAGTGAAGCGCGGCGCCGCGGCCGTCATTCGTCGTCGAGGGCCTTGAGGAGTTCTTCCACCGTAACCTCGCGCCCTTTCTTGCGCAGCACGAGAATGCGGCTTATGAGAGCCGATTCGAAATCGGTGAGGCGCACGCCATCCTTGCGGTCTTCGAGGATGCGCAAGAGATCCGATGTCGTCACTCTGTCCTTCGGGGCGGAGCGGACGATAAAGGCGTCCAGAGCTTTGTCGACGATGGCGGCCACGGGCCCGAGCACGGCGGAGAGCACGCTCCAGGGCTTGGAAAGGGAAAGCATTCTTCTCAACGGACGGGCGGTGCAGAAAAGTTTCGGCATGAACTCGCCGGCATAAAGCATTGCGAGTGCGGCACAGAAGCTCCACACCGTCCTGCCGGCGGCGCTCCCCGAAAACACGATGCCCGAAAGTTCGGCCGATGCGCACGAGAAAAGCACGGTGCCGAGATTGTTGCCGATGAGCAGCGTGGTCATGGTGCGCGGCATGTCGGAGAGGGCTTTCGCGACGGCTTTTGCCGCAGTGCTTCCCTCGCGCGCCAGATGCGTGATGCGTCCGCGATTGAGCGAAAGGAATCCCGTCTCCGCCCCGGCGCAGAATGCGGCCAGGGCCAATGCCGCGACAAGAAGGAGAAAGAGGGCGATTGCCGTCATTGGTTATCCTCCTCGGTCTTCACCACGGCCTCGTCGGTTTCGGCGATAAGCTCTTCGTCGCTGTCGGCCTTGGGATATTCGAGCACTTCGAGCTTCACGAGCATGACGCGCCGCTTGCGGCGCTTCAGCACCGTGGCGCGGCAGCCGTCGGCCTCGATTTCCTGCCCGACGTGAGGGATGCGCTCGGCGTGGAACGCCACCCAGCCGGAGAGCCTGTCTGCATCTTCGGCCTCCAACTCGAGACCGAGCTCGCGGTTGATTTCATCAAGAGAGGCGCGCGCGTCTATCGTCCAGACGTTGGGGGCGATTTTAACGATGGATGGCTCGTCACGCCTGTCGCCGAAAACGGCAGGGCCCATGATGAGTTCCATTATGTCGTTCTGGGTGATGATGCCGGCGGTGCCGCCATATTCGTCCAGAACGACGGCAAGCGGTTTGCCGCTCTTGCGGAACGTCACGAGAAGATCGTCCAGCGTAACCTGCTCTGGCACGAAGAGAGCATCTTCCACCTTGCCGGTCTCGGCGTCCATCACGCCCTCGATGGCATCCGCGGTGCGCCTGAAGACGGGCAGGAACCTGTGGCGCGAATCTTTCGGCGCCCGAAGCTTTTCTCCCGGCGCGACGAGGTCGCTATCTACGCCGACAATATCCACGCGCGGCGTCATTTCGTCGTTGGCATGGATTTCGGAAAGCCGCAGCACGCCCTCTATCATCTCCGTGTCGGCGGCGGCGAACTCGCCGCGCTCGGAAGCGCTCTCAAGCACGGAAACGAGCTCCGCATCCGAAAGCGCCCTGCGTTCGCGTTTGAGCACGGGAGCGAAGGCGCGGGACGCGAAACTGAATGCCATATTGAGCGGATTCAGGAGCGCCTTCCAGAAAAGAACGAGCCGCGCGCAACCTGGCGCCAACCTCTCCGCATGCCTGAGCGCTATCTGCTTTGGCGTGATTTCGCCGAAGAAGAGCAGCAAAAGCGTGGTGCACGGGACGCTTGCCACCGCACCCCACGAAGGCGCGAGTCGCACGAAAAGCACGTATCCGAGCGTGGCTATGGCGAAATTGACAAGCGTATTGCCGACAAGAAGCGTGGATAGGCACAGAGCCGGGTCTTCAAGGCACGCGTCCAACCGCCGGCCGGCTTCCGGGTTCGCGGAGCCTATGCGCGAACGTTGCGACGGCGTGAGGGAGAAAAGAATAGTCTCTGCGCCCGAGAAGAACGCAGAGAGGAGAAATAGAGCGGCGAAAAGCGTTGTGAGGACGGCAGTCACCGCTTGTCATGCGTCCCGGAAATGCTTCACTTTAGGAGTCCAGCCGACGGCTTCCTCCGGCGTGAACTGGGCGAAAGCCATCACGATGAGCCTGTCGCCTACGGCTCCTTTGTGGGCGGCGGCGCCATTGAGGCAGCACACGTGGCTGCCGCGCCTGCCCTCGATGGCGTATGTCTCGAAACGGTTGCCGTTCTCCACGTTGGCGACAAGTATCTTCTCGTAAGGAACGATGCCGGCCGCCTCCATGTCGTCAGGGTCTAGCGAAAGCGAACCTTCGTAGTCGAGGCGCGCTTCCGTCACTCTGATTCGGTGAAGTTTTCCTTTGAGCAGTGTGAGCGTCATTTCAGGCTTCCTCCACCATTTGTTCCGTCACTTTCACCTTGCGCTTCGGCGCGCTGGGGGCGATGCTGCCGGAAGTGGAAGCCTCGTACATGACATCTGTCATGAGGCGCTCCATCTCCGCGCGCAAACCGCGCGCGCCGGTCTTGCGCTCGATTGCCTTCTTTGCGAGCGCCCTCAACGCCGCAGGCTCGAACTCCAGCTCCACGCCATCAAGCGCCAAAAGCCTGGTATACTGCTTCACGAGCGCGTTCTTCGGCTCGGTGAGCACGGTGACGAGCTGGTCTTCCGTCAAATCCTTCATCACCGTAATCACGGGAAGGCGGCCTGTAAACTCGGGTATGAGGCCGAACTTGACGAGATCCTCGGGACGGACGTCCAGAATGCCGGCGTCCTGCGCTTTTTTTGCCGATTTCGACGTCTTCTGCCCATCATCGGCTCCGCTGCCGAAGCCAATCGCCTTTTTGCCGGTGCGGCTGCCGACGATCTTGTCCAAGCCCACAAACGCACCCCCGCATATGAAGAGGATGTTGGTAGTATCCACCTCTATATACTCCTGGTCTGGATGCTTGCGTCCGCCTTTGGGCGGTATGCGGCAGATGGTGCCTTCCAGAATCTTGAGGAGCGATTGCTGCACGCCTTCGCCGGATACGTCGCGCGTGATGGAAACATTGTCGGTCTTCGAAGCAATCTTGTCTATCTCGTCGATGTATATGATGCCAAGCTTGGCCTTCTCCACATCGCCATCCGCGTTCTGAAGGAGGTAGCGCACGAGGTTTTCGACGTCTTCGCCTACATAGCCCGCCTGGGTGAGCACCGTGGCATCGCCGATCGCGAAGGGAACGCCCAGCACTTTCGCAAGCGCCCTCGCCATCAAAGTCTTCCCCGTGCCTGTAGGACCGATAAGAAGGATATTGCTCTTCTCGATTTCGACGTCGTTCGCGTCGGCATTGCCCTCGCGAGCGGCCTCGAGACGGCGATAGTGGTTGTGGACGGCCACGGAGAGAACCTTCTTCGTCTCGTCGTGCCCGATTACGTACTTATCGAGGAACGCCTTGATTTCCTTGGCGCTTGGCGTAGGCGGGAGCGCAGGAGCTTTGGCGGCCTTTGCGTCCGGACGATGCGCAGGCGCAACGCTCGCCAGTTCGCTTTCGGCCGCCTTGACTATGTCGTTGGCGGTTTTGACGCAATCGAGGCAAATGTGACCGGTCAAGCCCGGAATCAGCGTCACTTCATTCTCGTCGCGTCCGCAGAACGAGCAGACGTCGGGATTTTTCTTGTTGCGTCTCATTGCTTTTCGATCACCTGGTCGATGATGCCCCAGGCCTTGGCTTCCTGGGCGCTCATGAAGTGGTCGCGGTCGGTATCGCGCACGACTTCGTCCATGGATTTGCCGGAGTGCTTGGCGAGAATCTCGTTCAGTTTCTCCTTGAGGCGGAGGATTTCGCGCGCGGTGATTTCAATGTCGCTGGCCTTGCCTTCTGCGCCGCCCCAGGGCTGGTGGATCATGATGCGGGCGTTGGGCAGCGCGCTGCGCTTGCCCGGCGCGCCGGCGGCAAGCAGGACCGCTCCCATGGATGCGGCCTGCCCAATGCAATATGTCGCTATCGGGCATTTGACGAACTGCATCGTATCGTAGATGGCCAGCCCTGCTGTCACGCTGCCGCCAGGCGAGTTCACATATACGCTTATCTCCTTCTTCTCATCCTGCGACTGCAGAAAAAGAAGCTGCGCGCAAACCGCGTTGGCCATCTCGTCGTTCACTTCGCCCGAAATGAAGACGATACGGTCGAGGAGGAGCCGCGAATAGATGTCATACGTGCGCTCGCCGCGCCCGGTCTGCTCGACGACATACGGAATCATGTAGTTCTTCATGGCCGTTTCCAAGCCTTCCCAAGGATTACTGTTTCGCGTTGGCGAGAACGAACTCCATCGTCTTCTCGCCGATATCCTCGTCCTTGCCTTCGGCCTTGATTCCCTCCGCCTTGGCTATCTCGGCGAGAATGTAGTAGAGCCTCGTCTGGCGCTCTGCCCTCTCGGTGGTATCCTTGAGGATGTTCTCGGAGTTCTTGCTGATGTAATCCACTGGCACACCGCTGCGCTCCATGTTCTCGGCAAGCTCCTTGAGCATGCCGTCGCGGATCATGGCCACCTGGGACTGCGGCACGTCGAAAGTCGCCTTCTTGAGGAGGAGCTCGATCGCCTCGTTCCTGCGGCGCGCCTCTTCCTGTTGCGTATTGACGCGCTCGATGTTCTCGCGCGTGGTCTCAAGAAGCTTTTCGTAGCTCTCGACCTTGGCGTCGGCGGCAAGCGTGGCGTCGTCGGGAAGGATGCGGGAGCGGAAACTCTTCAACGTGACCGTGTAGACGGGCGTCTTGCCCTTGAGCGCCTCGGGCGCCACGGAATCGTCGAACTTCACCTTAATGCCGGTCTTCGTCTCGCCGGCCTTCATGCCCTTGACCGCATCGATGATTTCGGGAAGGAAGCGGCCCTCCTCGAGCTGCATCCAGAAACCGGTGCCAGAGCCTATCACGGGCTGGTCCGGGACGACTTCGGCGAGGTTCTTGCCGTCAAGCTCGCCGGAATAGTCAATCTGCACGAAGTCGCCATCGGCGGCGGAGGCTCCTTCCTTCGCATCCTCGAACTTGGCGTACGCCGCGCGCAGGGACTTGATTCTCTGGGCAATCTGCTCGTCGGTGGCTTTCGTATCGTTTGCCGCGATCTTCAGCCCCTTGTAGGCCGGGAGCTTGACCGCAGGCTTCACGTCCACAATGAGCGTGAACTCTATCGTGCCATCCTTGTGGGCGAAATCCTTCACGTTCGTCACGGCTATCGCTTCAAGCTTCGCTTCCTTGACGCCCTTGTCGGCGTTGTCGCGGATTGCGGCCTGGCGGACTTCCTGCGCGATTCCCTGCGCAAACTCCTTGCGGATGCGCTCCAGAGGCACCTTGCCTTTGCGGAATCCGGGAATCTGCGCCTCGCGCATGAAAGCGCTCTCCACCTTCTTGACGATTGCCTTCGTCTCGTCGGCATCGAGCGATATCTTCAATTCTACACTGCACTTTTCGGGTGCTTTTGCTTCAGTCTTCATCTGCTGTCCTTTTCCTGGCGTTGACTAAAAGCGCAATTATACCATTTTTCCGCCCACCCTGTCCAGTGCGGGCAAGAGGCCTCGGTTTTTACGACGCGGCGGGCAGGGTCTGCC
>DFGM01000143.1 GCA_002371755.1 Verrucomicrobia bacterium UBA3750
ATGCATGCTTCCCGGAGAATCTCGCAAGGCGAGATCCCAGGCTCGTGTGGGGAGTCGAGAGAGATGTCCTGTGCGCAGGCAATGATGATGCAATCAAATTCGTCGATGGCGTACTTGATTATGTTTGTCGCGTCTTTCCCGGTGACGTGGTGCATATTGGAGGTGACGAAGTCAGGCGCGACCGATGGAAGGAATGCCCGAAGTGCCAGTCGAGGATAAAGAAAGAACGGCTTGGCGGCGAAGACGGACTCCAGGCGTGGATCACGAGCCATTGCTACGGGTTTCTCGCTTCGCGCGGCAAGAGAACGATTGGTTGGGACGGTTATATCGCCGGCAAAGTCCCTACGGCTGCAATTGGAATGAGTTCCCACGCTGTCATGGACGATGCCGGTCTCAAGCAGTTTGCACCGGCCGAGTACGCGAAGCGGGGGCACGACCTTGTAATGTGTCCGTCCTCCCTTTGCTATCTTGACCACGGACAGGGGTTGCGCGAGGATCCATGCTTCTACATCGGGCACACGATGCCGCTGTCAAAATGCTACTCGTTCGACCCGTGTGCCGGAATCCCGGAAAACCTGCGTCAACACATTCTCGGAGGGCAAGGAAACAACTGGACTGAATACACGTGGAGCGTAAGCGAACTCGAATGGAAGATGTGGCCGCGCTCGTTCGCGCTCGCCGAGGTGCTGTGGACGTACCCTGACCCCGCAAGGCGAGACTTCGCGGAGTTCTCTGCAAGGGCAGCGGAACATCGCCGCCGAATGATTGCAAACCACATCAACTGTGCACCATTGGAATGAAAAAGAGCGGCATTACGAGGCGAGAATTTCTGATCGGCGGCGCGGCGGCGTTTGCGGCTGCGGGCATGCCGCGTTTCGTCGCGGCGTCGGATGCGACAGGCGCGTCCCTTCCGCTCATCGGCTCAGCGCCGATGCTGATGAATCCGGCGGAGCGGACGATGGATGTGGTGTTCGCCTTGAACGGAGAGGCGAGCGGATGGGTGGATATCGCAAAGTCACCGGACATGAAAGGCGCTGTGCGCGTCTATTCAGGCGAAGGACCGGTGATGCGAGTATGCGACAAGTTCGCAGTCGTTCGCATCGCTGGACTTCGCCCGGCGACGCGCTACTGGTATCGCATCGGGGCGGACAGGATAGAGCTCGAGAATGGCTACAAGCCGTGGAACCGCGGCGCGGAGACGGACGAGCGCATTTATTCGCTCATGACGTTGGGCGCGGAGAGAGATGGTTCGTTTTGCGTCATGCAAGATACGCATTCCGTGCCGGAAGTAGTGGACACAGTTTTCGGCGGAATAGCGGCGTGCAAGCCGTCCGTCGTAGTATGGAACGGCGATGCGCGGAACTTCTACAGGACGGCGGACGATGCGGTAGGCACGTTCCTGAAGCCACATCCCAACTATCCGGCATACGCAGCCGAAACGCCGATCTTGTTCCTGAACGGCAACCACGATTATCGCGGACGCTTCGCGCTGCATCTCAATGATCTCGTGCCGTTCCGCTGTCCTATTGAGCGCAAACGGGAATATTCCACGCTGGGACGGAACTTCGTGCAGAGGATAGGCGACATTGCGCTCATCGGCCTTGACACAGGGGAGGACAAGCAGGATACGAATCCGAGGATGGGCGGTATCTTCCGCATGACGAAGTACCGCGAACTCCAGACGCGGTGGCTGGCGGAGGAAATCGAAAAGCCGGCTGTGAAGACGGCGAAGTTCAAGGTGGCGTTCTGCCACATACCGCTTTTCGATCCGAGGACGAACGAAAATCCGGGCGACGTCTTGCCGGACGACGACGATCCGCGCTACAAGCATCCGTGGGCTGCATGGCAGAGAACGTGCGCAAACATGTGGGGGCCGTTATTCGCGAAAGCGGGAGTGCAGCTTGTTTGCACGGGCCACCAGCACCGCTACCGCTACGACGCGCCCTCGGCGGAACGCCCATGGACGCATATTGTCGGAGGCCAGCGGGATGTCATAGAAGGGCGTGTCGCGGACGGACGGCTCGTTGTGAAAGTCCACGACTGCGAAAACGGGCGGATTGTGTTTGACAAGGAGTTTGAATGAGCATTAAACTGTCGATGTGTAGAAGCGTGGCACTTGTCGCCATGTTGTCGAATTGCGCCGTTGCCGCGCCGTTTGAGACTGTCGTGCACGGCACCTGCGCGGGCGACGTGAGGATTGTCTGCAATGATGCCGACGGCTGGAAGTTCGACGTGAAGGACGCGGCGGAGGACTGCGTGGACGAGATTGCGATACGTCTTGAGGCGAACGAGGACACGCCGCCTCCCATGTTTGAGGTGTCGTTTTCGCTGCCGCAGGTTCGCATGAACCACGTGTGGACGGATTTCGCCACGGACGGTGGACGGCTAAAGCCTGACTGGAGGGGTTGGGAGTCGAGCGACATTGCGCACGGACAGCCGCTTGCCTGTCTGCACGACGGCAACAACCGCAACCGGTTGACAATGGCATGTTCCGAAGCGTTGCGCAAGGTGGAATGGCGCATGGCGCTCAGGGAAGAGAACTGCGTGGTCGTCGGTGGTTTTCGCTTCTTCACCGCGCCGGAGGCACCTCTCAGTGAATACGAAGTGCGCATCCGCCTTGACGGGCGCGATGCTTTCTGGAGCGACGCTGTGCAGAACGCCGCCGCATGGATTGCGAGGACGGCGAACCTGAAACCATGCCGTACGCCGGACGCGGCGTTTGATCCGCTCTATTCGTCGTGGTATTCGTTCCATCAGGATGTTTTCGCGAAGGACATAGAAGACGAATGCGCCATTGCCGCGAAGATGGGCATGAAGACAATCATCCTCGACGACGGATGGCAGACGGACGACACGAACAGGGGCTATGCGTTCTGCGGCGACTGGAAAGTTTCGCCGAGAAGGTTTCCCGACATGGCCGCGCACGTGAGGCGTGTCCACGAACTCGGAATGAAGTATATGGTCTGGTATTCCGTGCCGTTCGTCGGCAGGAAGAGCGAGAATTGGGAACGCTTCAAAGGGAAGTATCTTTTCGAAGACAGGCATCATGGTGCATGGGTACTCGATCCGCGCTTCCCAGAAGTACGCAAGTTCCTTGTCGATACGTATGTCGCCGCAATGAAGGAGTGGGGGCTTGACGGGTTCAAGCTTGATTTCATCGACAGTTTCAGGTTCAACGGGAAAGATCCTGCCGTCGCGGAGGACTACGCGGGGCGCGACATTCGCTCTCTGCCGGATGCGGTGAATCGTCTGATGATGGACGTTTACGCCGCGCTGTCGGCGGAGAATCCTGATGTTCTCATCGAGTTCAGGCAGAAGTACATTGGCCCTGCGATACGTCAGTTCGGAAACATGATGAGGGCTACGGATTGCCCGGGCGACATGCAGCTCAACCGCCAGAGGATTGCGAATCTACGGCTGACTTCGGGTGGCGCGGCGGTTCACGCGGATATGCTCGAGTGGCATCCGACGGATACGCCAGAAGGAGCGGCATTGCCGATACTGTCATCCATGTTTGGCGTCATCCAGTATTCGATGATGCTCAGGGGCCTGCCTGAATCGCACCGGGAGGTGATAAACCATTGGCTCGCGTTTTCGCAAAAGCACAGGGACACGCTGCTGAAGGGACGTTTCCGCGCATACCACCCGGAGGCGCAGTATCCGCTTCTTGAGGCGGAGAGTGCTAACGAGAGAATTGTAGGTGTCTATACTGCCGGCATGGTAGTTCCGTGCGGCAAGTTGGATAGACCTGTCTATGT
>DFGM01000155.1 GCA_002371755.1 Verrucomicrobia bacterium UBA3750
AGAAACGGAAAACGCTTTGGCCGTTTTAAGTAAGATTGAGAAGGAGAACGAAATGTCAAAGAACAAAACGCTGTCTGCCGCGAAGAGCGCAAAGAATGACGAGTTCTACACGCAGTATGCCGACATCCAGAAGGAGATAAACGCCTATCTGGACTACAACCCGGACACGTTCCGCCGCAAGACCGTTCTCTTGCCGTGCGACGATCCTGAATGGAGCAAGTTCACCCGCTTCTTCGCCGAGAACTTCGAACGTCTCGGCTTGAAGAAGCTCATCTCCACCAGCTACGCCGCCGCAAGCAAGAAGATTTTCAACGCAGAGGCGCAGAGACGCGGAGGTGGTAGGGCGGGCGCACCGCGCACGCCGTCATGGTATCAGCCGTCCCTCTTCGAGCAGGAAAGCCCGCAGTTCGACGAAAAGAAGACGGCTGTTCGCGGAAAGATATTCGTCCTCGACCATGATACGAACGCCAATGGGCGAATCGACCTAGACGATCTGGAGTGGAAGTATCTCGAAGGCGACGGCGACTTCAGGAGCGAGGAGGTGTGCAAGTTGCGCGACGAGGCAGATGTCATCGTCACCAATCCGCCGTTCTCGCTGTTCAGGGAGTTCCTTGCATGGATATTGGGGACGGATGGGGAAGGTAATCTCACGCAGAGGCGCGGAGAGGCAGAGAGCGAAGAGTGTGTTTTAGCTACAAAGAACGCAAAGAGCGCAAAGCAGTTCCTCATCATCGGAAACATGAACGCAACTACTACAAAAGACGTGTTCCCTCTATTCATGCGAAATGACTTGTGGATGGGCGAAAGCATTCATAGTGGCGATAGAGAGTTCGGCGTCCCCAAAGAATATCCGCTTGATGCTGCTGGATGGCGCGTGGATGAAAACGGGAATCACTTCATCAGAGTTAAAGGGGTACGCTGGTTTACAAATCTTGAGCATGGACGCCGACATCAGCCACTTGAACTTATGTCAATGGAGGATAACATTAGATATTCAAAGCACAAGGATGTGCGCGGAGTAGGGTATAGGCACTATGACAATTTTGACGCACTTGATGTTCCTTATACCGATGCGATACCAGCGGACTACGACGGAATGATGGGAGTCCCCGTTTCCTTTTTGGATAGGTATTGCCCCGAGCAGTTTGAGATTGTCGGCATTACGAAGACATGGTTCGGCGCGGCGACGAAAACCTATCCTGAGCAAGTTCAGGTCGATGCGAACGGAACGCGTAAGTCAGTCACCAAGTTGAACGACGGCGCTGTTCTCAAGATAGACGCGCCTCTTCATGGTGCTACCTATTACGAGATTGGAGCTGACAAGTTCATCCAGACCTATCCCCGCATCCTCATCCGCGCAAGGAGAGCAAAATGAGACTCTGCGCTCTCTGCCTCTCCGCGTCTCTGCGTGAGATAAAACACATCACAGACAATCCTGTTAATCTTGTTAATCCTGTCTAAAACAAAACAAGAAAGGAATCCTCCCATGACAACAACTCTTAAAACCGATCTGACCATCGCCGACATCGTAAACGGGTTTACCTACAACGAGCTGGAGGGCAAGGGGCTCTTCGGCTGGGGTGGGAAACTCGTCATCCAGCCCGAGTACCAGCGCAACTACATCTACGCGGACGGCAAGCGCGACGTGGCCGTGGTCGATTCACTCCTGAAAGGATATCCGATCGGCCTCATATACTTCGTGAAGACTGCCGAAGGCAAGTACGAGGTCCTTGACGGACAGCAGCGCATCACGAGCTTTGGAAGGTTTGTCACGGACAAATTCCCGTACACGGGTGCCGACGGACGGGAGCGCAACTTCACCAGTTTGCCCGCCGACCAGAAAGACCTGCTCCTTAAAACGCCGCTCACCATCTACATCTGCGAGGGGAAGGAAAGTGAAATCAAGGAGTGGTTCAAGACGATCAACATTGCAGGCGTGCCGCTCAACGAGCAGGAACTCTTGAACGCCATCTACTCCGGCCCGTTCGTCACCAAGACGAAGGAGGAGTTCTCCAACTCCATGAAGCCGACACTCCAGAAGTGGAAAGCCTACGTGCGCGGCAACGAGAAGCGGCAGGAGATTCTGCGCGAAGCGCTTTCCTGGGTGTCGAAGGGCGACATCGACGGCTACATGGCGAAACACCGCTTTGACGCCGACATCGCCGAGCTCAAGACTTACTTCACAACTGTCATCGACTGGGCGGGGACGGTGTTCGCGGGCGTGGAGGACGAAATGTGCGGACTCGACTGGGGGCGGCTCTACGAGACGTACCACGCGAACGCATACGACCCTGCAAAGGTGTGGGCGCGGGTCAAGGAACTCTACGCCGATGAGTTTGTGCGCAACCGCAAGGGGATATTTGAGTACGTCCTTGGCGGGGAGAAGGACACGCGGCTCCTGGATGTGCGCGTGTTCGAGCCGAAGGAGACGAAGGCCGTATATGCGAAGCAGACGGCTACCGCAGAGAAGAAAGGGATTTCCAATTGTCCTCTCTGCGCCATTGGCCACGACGCGAACGCGAAGCGCATCTGGAAATTCAGCGAAATGGACGCCGATCATGTCACGCCGTGGTCGAAAGGCGGCGCAACGGACATCAAGAACTGCCAGATGCTGTGCCGCACACACAACAGGGCGAAGGGGAACCGATGATATGGATTGGGTTGATAACCGCCGTGGCCTACTGTTGGCAGAAGCAGGAGACGCACAAAGGCGTCGAGCCAATCGCTGGCAATCTGAGAGGCGGATGGGGATTCTATTGGTGGATGGAGTCAAGTGGCGGAGAAGACTATCCCGTGTATTACTCCGCTGCAACCACAAGCATCATGGTTGCCGACGGATCAATTACCAACAATCCCGTGTTCTATTATCCAGGAACGCAAATGGACAACAGAAATGCAACGCAGGACAACATCTGGTTTGCTCTTGCGGAGTACGTGCCGGCCATCTCGTCGCCGGTCGGGGGCAACCCGGTTTCTTTGGAGATTATTGAAAATCATGACTTGAACACTTCCGATTATCGAGATGAATGGGGGCAAAATAGTGATACCTATGGACAACGATGGTGTCATTCTGATTTGAAGGATGTCGCGTATTTCTTCAACTTCAAGTTCTATGAAGAAGCAATCGAGAAAGGAAACCTGAAATGATAATGAAGGTGAAACCGCTGACAGTGATGTGCCTTCTGGCGTTGCCGTGCATCGCGTTCGCGCGAAAACTTGCGCCCGAAGTTGAACACGCCATGGCGTATGGCGCAGAGGCAAGGATTTGCATGAAAATCTGCGACGACATAGGGGCGCCCGTGTCAAACGCAAGTGTGTGTGCTGTATTTGATATGCTGCCGAAACCGCATTCTGTTTATGGAAAGACCGATACGAATGGCGTATGTGTCGTCAAGGGGAGAACAAACGGAAACAAGGTCGTGTTTCTTGTAGGCAAAGACGGATATTATGGTTCTCGCAAGGAGATATCGTATGTTCCCATGGGGGCTGAACATGATGTGAGAGACGGCAAGTGGCAGCCATACGGTACGGTGGAGAGTATTGAATTACGGAAAATACGCAACCCTGCGCGTTCGGCAGTCTCACATATGCGCGAATTCAAATACACCAAGGCGATTAACGCTTGGATTGGGTTTGATCTGGAAAAACGCGATTTCGTTCAGCCATACGGAACAGGAGAGATTGTTGATTTAGAGGTTTTCTTTGACTGGGATGGGAGAACTTTTGCGGACTATAGGGGAATGGCGATGAAGATTAGGTTCGCCGAGAAATTTTCGGGCTATTATCAATCCGCTGTCAACGCTGTTAGTGAATTCAAAGGGCCATATTCAGCATTGCCTGATGCTACATATCAGCAAGATTCCGATTTCCATGAACGTGTTATAATTGACCCTAATGCCTATGGGCGACGATATGACCGAAAGTTCTTTGACGAGAACAATTGCTGGGTTGTTCGCAGTCGGTGCAAAGTGGATGCTGAAGGCAAACTTGTGTCTGCGCATTATTCGGTCATCAATAATATGGAATTTGGTTATGATAAAGGCGGCGTCGCTTGTATTTGCGTTACAGGTGCATTCAACCCCACGCCCAACGACACGAACCTTGAGGACATCGAGACGGCTAAGCGCTCGC
>DFGM01000102.1:0-3726 GCA_002371755.1 Verrucomicrobia bacterium UBA3750
CGGCGGCCGCCACCGCTGTGTTGGCGAGAACGGCGTCCGCGCCGAGTTCTATCGCCTCTGCCGCATGGCTTGGAAGTCCTATCCCCGCGTCCACGACCACCGGCACATGGCTCTGCTCGACGATTATCTCTATCATGTCGCGCGTGCGTATGCCGCGGTTGGAGCCTATCGGCGAACCGAGAGGCATCACGGCCGCCGCGCCAGCGTCTTCGCACCGTCGCGCGAGGACGGGGTCGGCGTTTATGTACGGCAGGACCGTCATGCCGAGTTTCGCGCATTCGCGCACTGCGGCGAGCGTCTCTACAGGATCGGGCAGAAGATAGCGGGCGTCGGGGTGTATCTCTATCTTGAGCCAGTTGAAGCCGGCCGCCCTGCCGATTCTGGCTATGCGCACGGCTTCGTCGGCGTTTCGCGCGCCGGACGTGTTGAGCATCACCTCGATCCTGTCGCGGTCGATGGCCTTGAGAATGTCATCGCCTGCCGGATCGTTTTCGCGGGCGCGTGTGAGTGCAACGGTGACGAGCTCTGTTTCGCTGGCGTCGAGCGCGGCCCTCGTCTGTTCGCTCGACGCAAACTTGCCGGTTCCCAGAAAGAAGCGGTTCGTGAACGATCTGTTTCCGATTTTGAGTTGTCTCATAGTTCCTCTCCAAGTAAAAGTGACACGGCGCAGTTGGCCTCCATCGCGGCGGCTATGCACACACGCACTCCGACAGGCGCCAGCCCGCCGCGAACGTCGCGCGTCTGGTCGCCGACCAGGATGAGATTGCGCCCCACCCTGCGAACGCGTATGTCGTTCGACCTGCCCCATCCGGCGAGGCCCGCCGCAGATACGAGAGGCCTGCCCGAAGGCAGAAGCGCGTCTATGAGCATCTTCTTCGCGTCGGCGGAGTCAAGCGCCTCGATTACGATGCTGCATCTCGAAAACGCTTTCACCGCATTGGCGGGCGTCAGGCGCATGTCAAGCATTTCAAGGTTCACGTCCGGCTCGATCATCCGCAGGTTTTCCGCTAGGGCGTCGATTTTCTTGCGGCCTATCTGCCGCCGGAAGAAGAACTGCCTGTTGATGTTCGACTCGTTCACCCGGTCGAAATCTGCGATTGTGAGGTTCTTCATTCCCGCCCGCACAAGCAGCATGGCGGCGTTGGAGCCGAGCCCTCCTGCGCCTGCTATGCCTACGCGCGCAGACTCAAGGACCCTGCGTTCGCGTTCGATAAGATACGTGTTGGCCGGCATGTCAGCCCCCGGCGACAATGTGGAATGCATTGACGACGTCGTTTTCCGCAAGCGCCGTAGAAAGGGCGTCGTCCCCTGTGAGAATCTCGCCGTTGAGTTCCACGACCGATTCCGTTATGGCGACGCCGCGTGCTTGAAGGAACTCTGCGACGGTCGAAGGCGCCGCCTCCGTCTCATTGCCCTGATATGTAAGTTTCATTCTGTATTCCTTTCATGAAATCATTCTTCGATTGTGCCGCCGCAGATGATGAATCCCTGCGTCGAATAGAGGACTGCCGACTGCCCCGGGGCGACGCCGAAAATCCCGTCCGGCGCTTTTACCACGCCGTTTTCAAGCGTAGCGGGAACGGCGGCGCGGTCGTTCGAGCGAATCCTTATGAATCCCTCGACCGGCCGTCGCGCCGGTTCGCAGCCCATCCAGTTCATGCCGGCGATGCGGAACCTCGTGCGCACGGCCTCTTCGCGCGGGCCGACGACGATCCTGTTGGCTGTCCTGTCAACGCGCAGCACATAGAGCGGCGTCCCGCCGCCGACGCCGATTCCTTTTCTCTGTCCGACGGTGTAATGCCAGAATCCCCGATGCATGCCGAGCGTCATGCCGGCCGTGTCGACTATGTCGCCCGGACGCTCGGCCATGCCTGCAAGTTCTGCGCAGTCTCCCGCGTAGAAATCCTGCGAGTCCGGTCTGTCGTGCATCGGAAGCGTCGCCTCGGCCGCGATGCGCCGAACGTCTTTCTTGTTCAGCTCGCCGAGAGGAAACATTGCCTTCGCCAGCTGCTCCTGTGAAAGCCGCCAGAGAAAGTAGCTCTGGTCCTTGGTGCAGTCGCACGCCTGCGCTACGGCGAGCCTGCCGCCGTGGCTGACGATTCGCGCGTAGTGTCCGGTCGCAAACCGGTCGAACCCGAAACTTTGCGTCGCGGCTTCGACGAGCACTCCGAACTTGACGAGCGCATTGCACACGACGCATGGATTGGGAGTGCGTCCGGCGGCCTTTTCCCGGCGGAAGTATTCTATGACTGTGCGCTCGTATTCGTCGGCGCAGTCGAATACGCGGTGCTCGATTCCCGCCATCTTCGCAAAAGCGCCTGCAAGCGAGATGTCTTTGTCTTCGCCCGGACCGAAGCATGCGTCGCGGCAGCCGCCTTTGTAGCGTCCTTCGCGCCACAGTTTCATTGTGACGCCTGTCACGTCGTGCCCGGCTCGTTTCAGCAGAAGGGCGGCAACCGCCGAATCGACCCCGCCCGAAAGACCTACCGCTATCTTCATCTGCCTCCTCCGCGGCTGCACCCGACCGAGTAGCCCGCCCGCAAAGCGAGTTCGCGGTCGTCGTCGAAATCCGCGCCCGGCGTTGTGAGAAGCGGCCCTGCGATGCCGGCCGATATGCCAACGTATATGCACTTCGCAGCGGTTTCATCCGACATGTCGCGTCTGCCGCCCGCGAAGCGAAGGGGAGTCGAAGGATTCACCAGACGAAGGAGCGCCACCGAGTCGATCACGCGCTCTGGGTCGAGTATCGGCAAATCCCCTAGCGGAGTCCCTTCTATAGGATGGAGTACGTTCACAGGTATGGAATCCGGTCCGATTTCCTTGAGCGCGAATGCAAATTCAACGAGTTCCTCGTCCGTCTCGCCCATGCCGATTATTCCTCCGCAGCAAATCTGGAAGCCGAGTTTCTTCGCGGCGCGGAGTGTGGAAAGTTTTTCCTCGAACGTGTGCGTGGTGCAAAGCGCCGGAAAGAGCGAAGGCGCGGATTCGATATTGCAATGGACGCGTTGAAGGCCGGCTTCTTTCATTTTGGCAAGATCCGCCCCGGAAACGAGTCCAAGGGAAGCGCAAAGTCCTATCTTCGCGCAAGCCTTGCGCATTTCGCGCAGCGCCGCGCATACATCATCCACTTCCCCGGAAGAAAGGCTTCGGCCGGACGTAACGATTCCGATCCTGTCCGCGCCGTTCGCCTCCGCCTCCTTTGCCGCTTCCACGCAAGCGTCCGTGCCGACCCATCCATATGTTTCGCAACCCGTCTTCCAGTGCACCGACTGTGCGCACCACTTGCAGTTCTCGGTGCAGCGGCCCGAGCGCGCGTTGATTATCGAACAGAAATAAAATCGCTTGTCGACGCACCGCTCCGTGGTCTCGTGCGCCCTCTCGCGCAGTTCTTCCCTGTTTCCCGGCGCGAGAAGCCTCAACGCCTCTTCGCGTGAAATTCCATCTTCCTTCATTTTGCGTTCTTCTTTCCGAAATGCGGCGAATCGCCGCGCCTGTTCCAAAGAATCTCCTCGCCTGTCGAAGCGATACGCCGCTTCAGGCATTCACGGCACAAAGCGGAATTTTCGTCGAGGCAGGGCTTGTTCGCGTAAAGCTGATAGTCGGCGCGGAAGCGCGTGTCGGTGATGTTCGGCATTACGACGTTCGCTCCCGCGAGAAGACCCTTCTCGCGGCCTTCCGGATCGAGCGCCTGCAACGCCGTAGCGGCGGCGATGTTCACGTCGTGCA
>DFGM01000102.1:3779-4695 GCA_002371755.1 Verrucomicrobia bacterium UBA3750
ATAGAGCCTCGTCGCGGCGATCATGCGAAGCCCGAGCTCGAAACGTTCCTTTTGTTTTTCCACCGTCCATTCCGCATCCTTGCCCAAGGGAGTATCCGCGTGCGGGATGTAAGGACCCATGCCGATCATGTCGACATCCTCCGCCGCAAAGAACTCGATATCCGACGCGAGGTCGTCAAACGTCTGTCCGGGCAGACCGCACATCACGCCGGTCCCAACCTGGTAGCCGCATCTCCTCAGTGCGCGCAGACAATCGCGCCTCGCCTCCCACGAATGATCATGCGGATGGAGCTTCGCGTAGAGTTCCCTGTTCGACGTCTCGATGCGCAGGAGATAGCGGTGCGCGCCCGCTTCGCGCCATCTGCGGTATGTCTCCTCGGTCTGTTCGCCAAGGCTGAGCGTGACGCCGAACGCATCGCCGCCGAACGCGTGGATGCGTCCGAGGACGTCTTCGAAGAAAGCCGCGTTCGCCGCGCCGGTCAATTCGCCGGACTGGATCACAAGGTTGCCGTATCCCGCCTTGAACGCCCATTCCGCCTCGCGGACGATTTCGCCGGCATCCATCCTGTAGCGGTTGACATTGGCATTCGATTTCCTTATGCCGCAGTAATAGCAGTCCTTCTCGCAGATGTTTCCGGCCTCGATGAGACCGCGGAAGGACACTTTCTTTCCTGTTTCGCGAACCTTGACGGCATACGCGGCGGCAAAAAGCGCTTTGGCGTCAGGCCAGGCGATCAAATCCGCCAATTCCCGATGCGTCAAATTGCGCGGTTTCCCCGCAGCTTTGTCAAATAGTGGCATAACCTACAACTCTTCCCACAGCAACAAGGCGCAGACGGTGTTGGCCTGGTGTGCGGCGACGTTCGCCGGTCTGGTTTTCCCGGCAGGGTAGGCAGACCCTGCCCGCCGCGTCGTA
>DFGM01000103.1 GCA_002371755.1 Verrucomicrobia bacterium UBA3750
CCATAATTACCTCCTTAGTTGCGGCGACACCCGGCTTTCAGCCGGTGTCGCCTCGATTGCAATCGACCTCCCTCAACCCAATCCTCTCACCTGTCTAATCAAAATTTCGGGGGTCCATTATCAGGAAAAGTGAAAAAAGTTATGAACACCAGGGGGCGCCCGACCCGCCCGTAGGCGTTACCCGGCCCGCCGGGAGGGCAACCCCGGCCAATGCCCATGACCCGCAAATCCAATGCCCATCACTCTGAAATCCAATGGGCATTGAATTCGAATCCAATGGGCATTGAATCCGGATTCAATGCCCATTGGTCGCCCGCCCAATGCCCATTGGTTTCCAGGCCGATGCGCATGGGGCGAATACGCGCTAGGGAGCCCCCCTTGCGCGGTTGGGCGGATTTTGTTATAAAACGCGAGCATCTCGCGCTCCTGAAATCGGCGGTAATTTGCCGCGTCAGGACATAAGATTTTTATTGCCGCCGGATCAGATTCTCCGGCGGCAAAGTGAGGGCAAGGAAGAAGCACGGTTCGTGCTCTGCATATCGCATTCCAAAATAAGTTACGGCATGTCTACAGTCACCTTGAAGAAGTTATAATTACCTTCTTCGTCATCTTTGACCTCGACCCATTCCTCGTTGGGATCATCGAGGCGTTTCTTGCCGAGTTTCTTGTACGCCCGCTCGTTTAACAGGTCGGGCGCATAGGTAACGACAGGTTCTCCATCCACCATCTCAATATAGGCCGTCAACTTTGAGTCGGGGTCATTCGGATCTGTCCCCGCCACGTACTCCTGAGCCGTGGTAAGACCATCGCCGTCAGGGTCGGCATTCGCCGCGTCCATTGCACTCACACCCGCCGCGACCATACCGAGGTTTTCGAGCCACGCCACAGGCACATCGCTGTCGCCCACGAGCGGCGCCCATGCGACCTGATCAACCAGCCGCAGTCCTCGATTCCGGCAAGTTCATCCCCTGGCAGGTTGTCACCCTCTCGCTCGACGGGAAGATGATCGATTCGTGAAGAGCGGAATACCGAACGGAAGGATCAATCACAAGTCTGCGTCGGGACCGGCGATTGCGCTGGCCGTCAATTCCGATTCCGTCATAGCCTTTCTCCAGATACGTAGCTCGTTGTAACTGTTCTTCGCACAATAATCCCATGTAGTAAGAGTTTGTCCCAAAACCATGTCCGTCTGCCGCCAGTTCTGGAGATTCCAACCGCTCTTGGTTGTGACACTTCCAGAAGACAATGTCGCACCTGTACTTGCTTCCTGCTGGTAGAACGTCACATTCCAAGTCCCGTTGCCAAGAGGTTCAATAACGGTTGCCACATGATACTCGACACCAACGGAATACGACTTCAGCGTGACTTCGCTATCCCATCCTGTAGAGACACCATCCCAACGCATCTGCAGCCACTCTGGAGCGTTTTCGTTGGATCCGCTAAAATCTCCCTCCGTCGGCATCGCGCCCCAGCAGTAGATTCTTCCATAGCTTACACTGGCGTTCTGCCTCACCCACATCTCAATGGTGACAGGAGATCCATTTGTCGGCACAATCCAATTTCCCAAATCTATGTATGCGCTGCCCGAAAATCCGCCTGGCGTCGAATAGACACTCCCGTCAGTTGTCACGCCCCCAACCGTAGTCGCCGTCTGCCCGCCGGCTGAATCCGTCAAGTCACCGTTGAACGACCAGCGGTGGACAAGATCGACGGCGACATTTCTTTCCCAGTGAGCATAAATAGTAAGATCTTCCGTCACAATCGTCTCGGGCGTGATTGCCGCACCGCCCTCCGCCTCCGTGAACCAGCCGAGGAAGTCATACCCCTGCCACGTCGGCGTCGGCAGCGTTCCAATCGGCTGCCCGACGCGAATATCGACAGTCTCGATCGCAGATCCGCCACCGACATTGAACGTCACGGTCCTAGTCGGTGGCATTGCGACATCAACTTTGAAGAAACGATCCAGCGCATTCGTCGGAGAATGCCATCCGTCCTTCAGCCCCGCCTTGCCATAGACAGCATAGGCACGCACCTCACCGCCTTCGTTCAGGTTCGGCTCCCACTCAATCACCGGCACGCCATCACGGATTTCGATTTTCGCCTTGAAGGTCGAATTGATATCCGTCGGATCGGTGCCCGCTACATAGTCGTGCCACACCGCGAGTTCGTTTCCTGAGCCATCAACCTTACCGGTTTTCTTCGTGAGCGCGGAGGCAAGATCGCTGCCGAACTTCGCGACGAACGCCTCCTTCCTGCCGGCCCCGAACCGCTGGTCAAGCTCGGTGGCCACCCACTCCGCATTGACGCGGATGGCCGTGCCGCCCGTAACCGATGCATCGACTGTCGCATACGGAATCGCCGTATATGTTGCAGTGATCGTAGCGTCGCTGTAGTATCTCTCCGTGAGAGACCAGCCATCGAACTGCCAGCCAAAATCTGCCTGAACCGTGGGCGCAGTCGGCGTACCGCCAAACGGCAGGGTCTGCGCCAGCTCTCCGCCGCCCATCCGCGTTCCCTTGCCATCAAGATCGAATGTCAGGGACACCGTTTCCGGACATTGACATTCGAAAAGTACGTCTCCGACCCATCCGCAATCGTCACCGCCGGTCGCACTGCCGTCTTTTGCATACGTGAAGCGAATCGTGTGCGCCTCGGATGTAAGCGACTTCGTGATATGCGCCCAAGCCTGTTCGCCGGAAATCACCTCCTGCTGCGTTCCGTCGAGCGTCCACGAGAGTTTGTCATCGCCCGATTCGGACGAGACCTTCCACCAGAACGACACCGACGTCGCGCCTCTGACGGAAATTTCCATCCATGTTGACTGGCTATGGCCAATTGATCCGCTGCGCCATGCGCTCGAATCATTATGATGCACAGAGGTCTGAGAATACCAATTGGCGTTTCCTCCCTTGGTCATTGTGGCTACGCCCAGCTCGTTGAGTAGCTCGTCAAGGGAAAACTCCTGCTTCAACCGCCACTGCGCCGTCACCGTAGTTTCGCCTGTTCCACCGGGCAGCAAAGACGCCGGCGACCATCCAAGGAATTCATAGTTACCGACATTCGGCAATGGCGCGAACACGATCTCGTCCTCTATCGTGTATGTCGCGGGATTCGAATTCGCCGCGCCCTTGGTGTTTGCATAGTTGATCGAATAGCTGATCGGCGTCCACTTCGCATACAGCGTGACTGTCGCGTTCGCGACCACGGCAAGGTTGCTGACCGTCGCCCTGTCCGCATACGCTACGTTCCCCTGCGCGCTCGTCGCCCAGCCGGCGAATTCGTAGCCGGTCCGCGAGAAGGCATTCTGCGGCAGTTGCGCTGGAACTTCATAGACCATGGGCAGGCTGTCCATGGCCGACTCCCCGCCGTTGGCGTCAAAGGCAATGCTGTACACATTCGGCGTCCAGCTTGCCGTGATTGTCTTGTTCCCTTTGTCGGAAGCCGAAATGGCGCTTGGCGTCCAGCCTGCAAAGGTGTAGCCGTTGACATTCGCCAGCGCAAGGAACGAGACCTCGCTGCCTTCGTCGTACTTGTTCGGATTCGGATTCGCCGCGCCCTTGGTGTTCTGGTAGGTTATCGTCCACCTCGGCACGGACGGATCCGCGGCCGTCTGCGTAAGCGTGAACACCTGATCGGCGATGATAATGCGCCCAGTGCGTTCTGCCCCGGTCGTATTGTCGTCGTAGGTGAACTGGACGACGCCATTCCCCGTCCCCTGCGAATTCATGAGCGTGATCCACGGCACGGTGGAGACCGCACACCATTGGTTTCCGCTCCCGACCGTCACCGAGACCTGCCCATTCCCGGACAGCCTCGACACTTCCCTGCCAGACGCCGAAAGGCTCGTCGTGAACGAACTCTGGCAGATATACACCGGCGTGCTGCCGACCCAAAGGACGCCGATACGAGAACAGCTGGCGTCGATCTCGTCAACAATATACTCCACATCGGCCGAACCGGTAGATTCCTCTTCGCTGAACAGAATAATCCAGTCGTCGGCCTCCGTTTCCGTCCGCCACGTAAGGTAGTCTGGCGCCTTCACATGGAAGCCGCCAATGTCCGTATCCGCCCCATAAACGAGCACATCCTCCTCTACCGAGGTTCCCGCCGCCGCCTGCTCGATCGTCAGTTTCTGCCCGCCGATCATGATCTCGCAGCTGCGAGCCTCCGTCCCCGTATTCGCGGCGACGCGGATGACGAGCGTCGCCGGTCCCGTGCGTGACACATCCCCCTCCACGGTAACCCAGTCAGTGGCGTTCTGAATTGACCAGTTCAGATTCGCAGAGCCCGTGACGCCTATATAGAGGTTGCCGCCTGCCGAACTCACTGAATTGCTCGTCGCCGAGATACCGATCGTGCCGCCCGCCTGATGCACGGGGAACTCATGCCCCGCGATGGTCACCGACCCGTCGCGAGCGGCAAGCGACGTGTTCTCGCCCACATGCAGCACCACGGTCCCGGGACCAGTCCTTGACCCAGAGCCCTCGAACGTCACCCAGCCGGAACCGCTTGAGACCGTCCAACCGACGACAGCATCGACCGTCACCTCGACGGACACAGTCGTCGCAGCAGCCGAAACCGACGCAGACTCCGGAGCAATCGACGAGACCGCCGCCGTCTGTGTCACCGTCAGCGTCCTTGAAGGGAGTCCGCTTTCCGCCGCAGGCGCAAACGTCAGCACGCCGGTGCGCGACGCTAGCGTCGGATTCGCCGCAACCGAATAGGCAACCGTCTTCGTGCCCGCGCCGGTACGGTAGTTGCTGATCGGCGCAAGCCAGTCGCGATTGCTCGTTATCGTCCACGGCAGATCGGGCGTGGCCGTGATCTTGATCGTCTTCGCCGCAGTCGCGGTCGCCTGGACGGACACCGAGGAGGCGGCTATCTCAAACGAGAGTGCTGTCGTGCCCGCCTGCGTCACGGTAAACGTTTCGGTGCCGATCACCACCATGCCGGTCCGGGACAGGTAGCTCGTGTTCGCAGCGAGCGCCAAATCGATCGTCGAACTGCCGAGTCCGCTCCCCGCGTATGATACGGTTATCCAGCTTGCGCCCGAAACGACAGACCACGGCACGTCCGGAAGCGCCGCGACCGCCAACGTCGCGAACTGTGCCGCCGCCGTAACGTTCGTCGTATAGGTCATAAGCTGCATGTCGCGTCCCCGCTGGGTGATCGTGACCGTCTCGCCCGCAATCGTCGCGGAACCCGTCCTCGTCGCCACTTCATAGAACGGCGCGACCTGCACCGCCACGCTGTCATCGCCGTTGCCGCTCGTCGGCCACACCGAAATCCACGGAGCCTCGGGCCGCGCATACCATGAGGCCCCGTCTGCCGTCGTGTCAATCACGATCTCCTGCTCTATTCCGCGATGATCAACCACGATGCTGTCGGACGAGATCGACACGCCCGTTCCCGGCTGGATGACCGTATGGACATGCCCGCTCACATAGACATATCCCATTCTCGCCTGTGCGCTCGTATTTGCCTCAACAATGTACGACACCTTCTCCGTCACCGCCCCCGAGGTCTTCGAGAGCGAAATCCAGTCGTCCGACGCGCTTGCCGTCCAAGTTCCCGAACCCGTAGTCGAAGTTAAGGCGAACGTGTTTGCCGATCGCTTCGCGCTTGCGAATGTCTTCGACGTCTGCGCAAGCGAAATCGTGGTGTCCACCGCCCCCGGCGGATTCGGCTCCGGGTCACGTGCAAATTCAAGAAGATTTGTGCTGTTGACGGATACTATTAGTTCATTCGGGCCTGTCACACGCCTAAGCACATGAACACCAGCCAATCGGGGTCTCCATTCATATACATCAGCCCCTGTAGAAGACAGCAGCAACTCGTCATCTACGTATAATTTCACTGGAGTATTTGCACCATAGCCATCATATCCTAACTTCAGCATCCCAAGATTTCTGCTGCCATCAAGAACAACATTTCCCTTTGTAACGCTTGCGGGAATCGAAATACACGCCAAAGAAGCGCACCCAAAGAACATTTCATCCCCAACATATGCCACACCGTCAAGGATTGTCACGTTCATAAGGCAGGCGCAGTTTTTGAATGCATAACTACCAATACCCGCAACGCCATTACCAATGGTCACATCCGTTAGTCCGTTGCAATCAGAAAAAGCATATTGCCCTATTCCACGCACACCAGATAAATCCAATTCGCCAGGCAGAGACTCCGTAGCGCCAACAACCCATCCATCTACAAGATTCACGCCTGAGATTGTTTTTGTATCAAACAATGCGCTATTACACTCTTCGAACGCCTCTCTTTCAATGTTCAACATGCTATCAGGAATTGACACGCTTGAAAGTTTGGTACATTTGTAAAATGCCGACGCCCCAATGGTCTTTATGCCATCCTGCATCGTAACGCTAGTGAGATTTTTGCAAAGCCAAAATGCATTTCCAGCAATACCACGTACACCTGTCAGATGTAAGGCACCAGAAATCGAAGCCTGTGAACCCTGTATTCCAATGACCCAGCCATCAACGAGACGCACCCCCGGAACTGTTTTAGTATCGTACAACGAATTATCACAGTTGGAGAACGCAGAAGACCCGATGCTCATAACGCTGTCCGGGATCGTCACGCTCTTAAGACGACTGCAGTCGGAGAATGCAGAAGACCCGATGCGCGTCACGCCAGGCTGAATGGTAATTGTTGTAATGTTCGTGTAAGACGACGAAAAGACATTACTTAACGGATTGGCACATATACACTGTGGGATTGTGACATTCGTGAGCCGACTACAGCCATAAAACACCGTTCCCTCGAGGTTCGTCACGCTGGTCGGGATCGACACTCTCGTCAGACTGCTACACCATGTAAATGCATAAGGTTCGATGTTTGTCACACCGTCCGGGATCGTCACGTCCGTCAGGCCTATGCAGCCATGAAACGCATCCCACCCGATGCTCGTCACACTGGCAGGAATCGTCACACTCTTTAAACCAATGCAATCGTAAAACGCAGAAACCCCGATGTTCGTCACTCCGGCAGGAATCGTCACGCTCTTCAGACCACTGCAATTGTAAAACGCAGAATCCCTGATGCTCGTCACGCCAACTGGGATCGTCACGCCCGTCAGACCGCTGCAACCACGGAACGCATCATGCCCGATGCTCATAACGCTGTCCGGGATCGTCACGCTCTTCAGGCCGCTGCAACCGGAAAACGCAGAGTCCCCCATGCTCGTCACGCCAACCGGGATCGTCACTTCCGTCAGACCGCTGCAACCGGAAAACGCAGAGTCACCGATGCTCGTCACGCCAACCGGGATCGTCACGCTCTTCAGGCCACTGCAACCGGAAAACGCAGAATCCCCGATATTGGTAACAACCGAAGAATACGATACATTTGTGAGTGACGAATATTGAAATGGAAACACATTACGAATTCGCACTTCGAGCACACAATGCGGCACCATCACGCTCTTCAACCCGTTACAATCATAAAACGCATTGCTATTGATATTCGTCACGCCGTCCGGGATCGTCACGCTCGTCAGACCGCTGCAACGGTAGAACGCACAATCCCCAATGCTCGTCACATGCTTGCCGCCGAGCGTGGAAGGAATGGTCACGGCACCTGTCGGGCTGGGTGAGATGGCTGCACTAATATGTCCTTTGTAAATCTCTGCTGTGCCGCCGTTGATGCGATATGTCCATGTGTAGCCCGTAACTGGGTCTGTCCATTTGTCGGCCTGAACGGCTAATGCCGAAAGAACGGCAAGCCCTGCGATCACGACATGTGTGAACTTTCTCATCTCAAAAACTCCTCTTTAAACTGTTGTCGTTCTACGCGACTTGCGTATCTATCTGGTTGACCAGGTGTACACTACACGCAAGTCTATAGGTCTCGTACTTGCGAATGTTTTTCTGTGTCTTCACCTTTTCAATTGCTTCTTTTCTTTCTCTGTGCGTCATCGTGCCTCCTTCTGCAGCATTGCAGCCGGTCACGATTTGAGGCTAAAAGAAAACCTCTCTCGTGTTCCGTGAGAGGTTGTGATAGACACCTTGTTGGAAACACAAAAGAGGCAAGCGCGTGTGCGCTTTCTCTGCATAGTGTCGTCCAACTTGAAACTATCCCATTTCTCACGGCGACGGCTTTGCAGCGCAAATTGTCTATCCTCCTTGCGGAGGTCGGCGGATTTCTCGGCTCTCGCTCCCGCTCGGCGTGTTCGCGCGGGCTCTTGCGACCGCTTCGCGGCTCGGCCTTCGGCCTCGGCCAACCTGACGACTTCGTCGCAGGCGCATCTCCCCATGGGTCGCGAACCCCCGCAAGGGGCGGTTACCCCCGCCTTATCGTTTTAACTGTCTATGGGCTTTCTCCTTTCATTGTCAGTTTCCACGATTTGAGATTGGTGTTAGAGCGCGTTGATTTCGTCATATCCCCCGAGCGAAGCGAGCGCTTACAGCGTCTCAATGAGGGGTGCGGCGAGGCCGGTGTATTTGGCGATAGTTTCCACGGCCATGCCGTCGGCTTTCATGCTACGTAAACAAGACAATTTACCATGATGCTCTCCTGCGACAAAAAGCTTTTTGAACACGTTTATCAATGTATTCTTGACGGTTGCGCCCAATGCACCCTCTAAATAATGTTGTTCTAGCATTAGGCTATCCCGCAAAGAATCAATCGTATTGCGATAGGCTCTTCGTTCCCTTTCAATCATTGGCTTATTATCGCAAATTTCAAACAGCCTTTGCATATCTACATAATCCCCCGCATAATCCATCATCTTTTCGCTGATGAAGGCATCTACTTCATCAGCAGGGACATCTATGCATTGGGCAGTCATGACGATACAACCTCCTCGACTGTCAAACCAGTAGCCTTTGCAATTTGTTCAACGTCAAGATTCATTGCCTTAAGGTTGTGGGCTGTCTGAAGAAGTTTTTCCTTGCCTTCGCGCAGACCGGCTTCCTTGCCTTTTGCTTCGCCATCCTTAAGTCCAGCCTTGTAGCTGCGTTCGGGGGCAGAGGCAAGAGTTTTGGCGACCCGCACGGCGTCCCAAAAGAGATCGTACCCCATCAACTGTTCCCGCGTGTAGGCCGACTCCTCGACAAGTTTCACGGCCTGGCTGATTTCGCTCGACTCCATGAACTCGTCAGGGACTCGTTCGGTGGTCTTGTTTATCTCGGTCAGGAAACGAAGCCACAACACCGCCATCTTGCGCTCCGCGATGCTTTGCGGCTTGAACTTCGGCAACTCCACAAACAC
>DFGM01000046.1 GCA_002371755.1 Verrucomicrobia bacterium UBA3750
CGATGTTGTGAAGTTTGCGGCATCGACTCGACTTGCAGGCATAAAGAGATTCAAAAAACTGAACAGCCGTAGTGACCACGACCGGAGCATCCCAGTTCTCGGAGGCGAGACGCGACTGCGGCGTTTCCTTTTCAGGATCGAAGTTAGAATGATGCTCAAGAACATTTTCCGCGCCCAGATATCCGCGCAGGATGTCGGCAGTCTGCTCGATAATCGATGTGTACGGAATGACGTAGATGACACGTTTCAATCCATGGCGGAGCGCATGTTTAAAAGCAAATGCAGTCCCTGACAGAGTTTTGCCGCCGCCTGTGGGCACTGTCAACGAAAAAAGACCCGGCGGCATTTCGGCCGCAGATTCACATGCCGTGCGTATCTCCGAACGAATCCGGTTGACGGGAGTATCCGTTGCCGAGTGTTGTTTCTCGTCAAGCTTTGCAAAGAATCGCTCCGCAAGTGTGGCTAGCGGAACAGCCGAAGGCCGCAATGCCGCTCGTTCGGGATCCATAAACGCCTCGGTGTCGAGAAAGTCGGCATCAACGAGACACGAATACATCATCCGAATCCAGAAAGAGAGCGAAGAATCGTCCCGGGAAAAGCGAAAGGGCGGAAGACATTTCCTGCCTAGCCATTGCGCAGCATGAGACATCACCCAGTTCTGGACTGGAGGTTCGCTTAGTAGCGCGGCGTCGTTCTTCAGACGTTGTACAAGCGCCCCGTCTGGTGTTTGCCCTCCTGACCAGTCGGGCAGACCGGCATGATGCCCGGCAACGCAATATGCAAGGGCTTTGCCAAGACCTTTCAAATTGTTGGCTAGCCAAATGGCACCCGCACTTGAATGGGAATGATTTCCATCGTCCGTTTCAGCATCTTCCAAACCATTGCAACGGCGCAAATACGATTGGAACGATGCTCTCGCCTTGCCGATGTCGTGTAATTCCCCCAAAACCCAGCCTAATTCATCACAGCCGAAGCAAGTCGCGAATTGCTTGGCAAGTTCAGCGGTTCCAGAGGAATGCTCGTCTAGGGTCTGCCAAGAGATGTTCTTTCCACTTGGCCGGCTATGTGCGTATATTTCAGGCATGGTTGAATATTTGTTTTGCAGCGGAGGTGGTTTGGGCGAGCAGAGCGCGGCGGGGGGAGATGTTGAGTGGAGGAATGGAAGGGGCGGGTTCCATGCAGGCGGGATGGGCGGCGTAATGTTCGCGCAGCGAGTCACGGATGCGAATGCGGAGAGAGGGGTCGATCAGGCCGAGTTCTTCGAGGCGCAGGGCGAAGGCCTCTGCCGAAGCGCCGAATCTTGCCTTCAGTGCGCAGACGGCCTCAAGCGTCCATGAAGTCCTGGAAATTCCCGTTTCCGCCACGAACTGCCTGACTGTGGCGGCGGGCATGAGGAATTCCGCAGAGAAATCGGAAAGGAAGCGATGTTGTGCATGCGTATCTTCAATCGGGGTGAACGCCTCGGCGATAAAGATGCATGCCGAGCCGAGTTCATATGCCAGCCTATAGAGGTCGCGCTCCGGCGTGTTCCTTTCGTCAAGGATGATAGATAAGGATTTGCGGGACTTGTTCCACAAGGCCACGCTCTGCGCCTGGTATTGGAGCGGGATTTTGTAGATGCGCACACCCCTGAAATCAAGAGTTGCGGCCAGGTCGCCGAATGGAGCCAATCCGGTGCCGAGAAGCTTGCGCACTTCACCGGCTATTGCAGCGCCTTTGCCCTCAAGTCGCGCACTTGCAAATTTGGGGAAAATATCGCACGCGGAAGAAATGCCACGTTCATCCTCGATATTTCCGAGTTCTTCTTCATCCTTTATGATTGCAGAAAGAGTTTTGGCCGCCGCCGGTTCATTCCTCCGCAGTGCGATATAATCACCAGGAAGCGTTGCAATCATTTCACGTTGCGATTTGGCATCTGAAGAAGAATCGGCACTGAACAAGTCGGTCAACGATATGCCAAGCGCTTCTGCGAGGCGTTCGACCGTCCGAATTGTAGGGCTCACACGATCCTTCTCGACCAGACAAAGCTGCGCGGGTGACATTGACGCACGAATGGCAAGCTCACCTTGCCCCATGCCTTTCCCCTTGCGCACTTGCGCAATTATATAGCCTATCTTCAGCATACGCGCAACAGTATAGCACATTGTCTCCATCAATGTCAACGATTATTTTTTTATATTTGTCTTCATTTGTTTTGTAATTTATCCGCTCGAGCCGCTAGCCGCGCAGAATACCATTCCTTAAATCACATCGCCCCAATACACATTGGGTGATAACCCATTTTGACTTCACGAATGGGGAAACTCCAGAATCTGCAGGAAACCGCGATTCAGAGAAGATGACCGAATGCGGCAATTAAACGCGTCGAATGCGGACGCGGCACTACTGAGCAATACAATTAAAGGAGCGTTGCGGTGGACACGAAGGCGAGGAAACGCCCCCGCCTGCTACTGGGCAATGCAATCGAGGAAGCGTTGCGGGGGCGGGACTGGGCGGAATGTGGCGGAGGAAACGAAACAATGCCGCGTAAAGCCCTCCACAAGCACCATTTCCTCTCCCTTCCGGCGCACGATGCACGCGATTTCCATCCTGACCCCCTTCAACGCACGCACACTGGCCGTGATTTCCAGAAGATCGTCATATCGCGCCGGCGATTTGTAATCCAACTCGGCATGTATGACTGGCAGCATCCACCCTTCTTCCTCGCACTCGCGGTATGTGTACCCGCATTTGCGCATCAACTCATTGCGCGCGCGCTCGAAAAGAGTAAGATAATTGCCGTAGTAGACCACGCCCATCTGGTCGGTATCGGCATACGGCACTCGATATTCTATCGTGACTTCCATATGGTGGAATCATGCAAAAAGCGGGGTGGAATAGTATCTTTCAGCGGTATCCGGGAGGATGGTAACCACCGTCTTGCCCTTACCGAGCCTCTTTGCGAGCTTTAGCGCCGCAAAGACGTTTGTCCCGGCGGAAATACCGGCCAAAAGCCCCTCTTTCCGCGCAAGATCGCGCGAACAATTCAATGCTTCTTCGTCGGTAACGACGCAAATGTGCGAATATATCTGCGTATTGAGGTTGTCTGGGATAAGCCCATCGCCAATTCCCATCTGGAGATGCGTGCCCACCGTGCCGCCGGCGAGAATCGCTGCGTTTTGCGGCTCGACAGCCCATATTTCAATGGAAGGATTCTGCGCCTTGAGCACCTCGCCAATGCCGCTCAAGGTGCCACCCGTGCCGACCCCGGAGCAGAAACCATGGATAGGCTTCGCCGCCTGTGCCATTATCTCAAGGGCGGTGCCGTGGCGATGGGCCGCGGGATTTGCCGGGTTGGAAAACTGCTCCGGCACAAAAACCCTCGGATCTTCCGCAGCCATGCGCTGGCAGATGGCGCAACATTCGGCAATCGCATCGCCTATGTTCCCGGCATCATGGACCAGCCGCACCTCCGCCCCGTAGTGATTCACAAGCTTGCGCCTCTCTTCGCTCACAGAATCCGGCATCACGATTATGGTGCGATAGCCCTTCACGGCGCCTACGAGAGCAAGACCGATACCCTGGTTGCCGCTCGTCGGCTCCACGATGATGGAATCCGGCCTGAGCCGCCCCTTGGCCTCGGCATCTTCAATCATATTAAGGGCGGTGCGGGTCTTTATAGAGCCTCCCACATTCAGCGCTTCAAACTTCACCAATACCTCCGCCATGTCCGGCGTGGCCATCCTGTTCAGGCGCACAAGCGGCGTGCCGCCTACAGCCTCCAATATGTTGTTATAAATCATTTGACCGCATATTTTACTCTTTTTTCCGCTTCCGCGCAAGCGCAGCACACGCAAAACCGGCGATTTCAAATCAGTCGCCGAGCAGTCTGAGCCCGAACAGCCCGCCCGCGAGGCCTCCATTGGCGGCTGCGAAAGTGACACGAATCTTCCCGTCCTTGCGGTTCATGGCTTGCTCCGGCACCTTGTATACCTCAGTGAAGAACTCGCCATGATGCCTGCCTTCAAGCTTCACGCTGGCGATTACGACGCCGTTCGCAATCACATCGAACTCGCGCCCACGGTCATCACCCCAGTAAGTCGCTTCGACTTCGCAATTCTTCGCGCCGTGCGGGTCGAGCGTATAGGAGAAGTACGAGCCGTGGCGCCAGTGGAGTCCCGAATGATATCCCTTGTCCGAGTTCTTCGATGCGGCGAGATCGTGTTCCGTCTCCGGCTGCTGCTCTCCCGGCTGAACCCTGTCGCGAGTGCGGCGTTCACGTTCGCGTTCCGCTGCGGCGGACTCCTCAAGAGCGGCCCTGCGCTCCGCCATCTTTTCCGCCGTCGTAAACTCCCAATATATCTGGTAGCGGCACTCGTGCAGCTTGTAGAACGGTACCAGGCCGTTCGTCTCCAGCGGCTTGCCTGCTTCGCGGTACTCCACCTTGTCTGCATCCACAAGCGGACCCCACGCGACATGCCCCATGCGCGAATCGTCGGCGAAGAGACCGTCAAGCCTGTCCTTGCCGCACTCCTTGCCGTATACGATAGGCCCTCGCATGACCGCCCCCCAGTCGCTGCCATCGGGAAGCATCTCTACATGCCACTCCATCGGACGCGAAGCGCGGATTCTCTCGCCCTTCTTCCATTCGCCCTTGTATGTTGCATAATGGTTGCCCTCGCGGACATGGACGACACCGCGGAAGGGGCGCAGGAATTCAATCGTGGTCGTGCCGGACTCGGGGAAATCTGTCGTCTGGCGCAGCAGACCCTTGATGGCGGAGTCGATGAAAAGGTTTACGAAAATCTCGTTCTCTCCACGATGGGCGTATATGAACCGCCCGTAGCGGCCGGGATTCTCCATCCCGGTGCCGACGCAGCACCAGAAGCAGTTGGCAGGGGTGGAATACACGCGGTAGTGCGCGGGGCGCGTCGGCGTGAAATACACGAATCCCGGATGTCTAGTATTCACGGAGGCGAGCAGATGATTGTAAAGCGCACGCTCGTAGAATGCCGCATATTCGGGCCTGGGATCGTGCTCGAAGAGGCGTTCTGTGAGGCGCAGCATGTTGTATGTATTGCACGTCTCCGGACCCTGGCGGTCGGCCATCAGCTTCTTGAAGCTGTCAAGCTCGTGAAAATGCTCGCCTACGGAATTGCCGCCGAACGCAACGCTGCGCCGCGTGACGATTTCGCGCCATACGTAATCCGCCGCATCCCAACGCCTTTCGTCGCCCGCCACCTGCGCCGTGCGGGCAAGCCCGGCGAACTTCGGAATCTGCGTATTCGCGTGAAGTCCCGTCAATCTATCCTCGTGACGGTAGAGCGGGTCGAACACGCGGTTGTGCTCCCAGCGCTTCGCCTCGTCGAGATATTTCGTCTCGCCGGTGATTGCATAGACATCTGCAAACACCTCGTTCATGCCGCCATATTCCTGGTCGAGCATCCTTTGCATCTTGGAGTCGTCAAGCTGCGATGTGATGCCTATCACCCAATCGCACATGCCAACCAGAACGGCCTTTGCCTTCTCGTTCGCCGTCTGCTCCCAGGCGTCGCGAAGCCCCGCCATCGTCTTGTGGACGTTATACCACGGCACCCAGCGCTTGAAGATTTCTTCGACGTTGCCGGCTTTTATCTTCGCCCACATTCCGGCGCCTTCGGGAACTCCGTCGCAACGCCCGTCGCCATTCGCGGTCTGGCAGCGCGCCAACTCGTCGACGCAGTAGTCCAAATGCTTCTTCAATTCGCCGTCGGCATCGTTGCCGGACGCGACGAGGTTGGCGAGTGCGCTCAGATAGTGCCCCAGCGTATGGCCGTCAAGTCCGCAACTCTCCCAGTTGCCGTAACTTTCAGCCTTCTTCGGCAAACCGGCCTCGCGCAGGAACGGCGCCAACAGCCTGTCGGGGTCCAACTCCTTCACATACGCCACATCGGCCTTGACGGCCGGGGTGAAAAGGCTTGCCTCCGAAACTTCCACCGCCGACAGCGGGAAAAGCGCCACCGCCCCCGCAGGTCCCTCCATTGCCGCTTGAAGACCGACCGCCATCAGGGCCGCATACATCGACACTGCCATCTTCATTTATTCTTTCCTCCTTGTATCCGGGGCAGTCGCAAAATCCAGCGAATACGGCAGGGCAGCGAACTCGACGTCAGATGCGAGAGAGCGTTTCATCATTCCACCTCCACGAGCACGGAAGCGTGCGGGGCGAGGCGGCGTGCCACGCCGGAAGCTGAGACTTCGCGCTCAGTCCCGGAAAGATTGAAGATTGCGACGAACTTGCCGCCTCTAGCGTTGTCGGAGACGATGGCGCACTCTTCCTTTGTGCAGAAAATCGGCTTGGGGTTGCGCCCGTCGCGCTGGGCGGCAAGGATGGTCTTGTCTGTCAGAAGCGCCAGCGCCTCCGGGTCGTTCTCAAGCTGCGGGAGGTCTGCGCCGATCATGAGCGGAGAGCGGCAGATCGCGAAAAAGTGCATGAGCGTGCGCTGCTCGTCACGCGTCAGATTGCATTTGCGGCCGCTCGCAGTGTCAAGGCTCCAGCAGTGCCCCGTGACACCGAGCTTCCCGAACGGAATCATATCGCAGTCAGGCCACGTGCCCTGGCGGCAATCCTTCTTCAGCCACTCGCACATGATAGGCACGAGATGCGCGATATGCCTCCACGAATCCCATACGTCATTCACGACGCGCCACATGTTGGCGTGCTTCTGAAGATGCCCGGCTTCATCGAGCGGCGTCTCTCCGGGCGATGTGGAAAGCACGATCCGCCGTCCGCACTTGTCTATCGCGCGGCGCAGCATCTCCACTTCGTCCTTGCGGTAGACGGGTGCGCTCAGATCATCGCACTTCACGAAGTCCACCCCCCACGACGCATACAGTTCCATAATCGAATCGTAGTACTCCTGCGCACCCTTCCTGCCGGCGAACACCGTGCAGTTGTCCCTCAGCCACAAACACTCGATGCGGCTATCCGTTATCTGGTCGCACGTAACGCCATCCGCGCCTTTCACGGGACACTTTCTCGCAACGGCCTCCTTCGGCACGCCGCGCATTATGTGTATGCCGAACTTTAGTCCTTTGGAGTGAACCCAGTCCGCAAGCGGCTTGAAGCCCGCGCCGTTTTCAGCCGACGGGAACCTGTTTGGCGCGGGAAGATAGCGGCCGAATCCGTCGAGCGTATAAAGAGGGTTGGTCTGATTGTAGCCTAGCAGCCCCTCGTTCTGAACAGTCCAGCGGATGTCCACCACGGCATATTCGTAGCCGTATTCCTTGAGGTGTCTCGCCTGCCAATCCACGTTTGCGCGGAACTGCGCTTCGTTCACGGCGGATCCATAGCAGTCCCACGAGTTCCATCCCATAGGCGGCGTAGGCGACCATTCCGCGAAATCTTCCGCGTCGGCGCCTGCCATTGCGATTGCCACGACTGCGGCAAGAACCATTTTGCCCATATCCATACTACTCCTTTATGACAAACTCTTCCCTCGGCGGCCGGGGCACATAGCCGTGCGTAGAACCCTGCACCCACTTGATGGACTTGGGGCACTTTAGCGCGTTGTAGAACGCGGCGACGCTGGAGGGAGGACAAAGCTCGTCGCCCAATGCGGCGCGGAGGATTTCGACACGCTTGGGAGCCTTGATGAGATGCGCGAAGTTGACAGCCGAGTAATATGAAAGTCCGTCCGCCCACTCGGCGCCCCAGACCTGCCGGATTCGCCCGGAATCCTTGGGCCCCATGTCGCAGCACCACGGGATTTCGCACTGAATGCACGTGACATCCTTATCGAGTGCACCACCCCATATGGACTGCGCCCCGCCCTGGCTACCGCCGATTGTGATGAGATCCCTGCCATTCCATTCCGGGAGCGACTTCACGAACTCCAGTGCGCGCACAACCCGTAGAGCCATGCCGTTGAAGTAGCTAGTGTCGGGATTTGCATTTTCCTCAGGGTTGAGTCCGTATTCATAGCGTCGCCCCTTGGAGTCCGTGGTTGCGAGCGACTCTTTCAACTCGCGGTAGTACGCCTCGCCCATGTCCAGTTCGCAACCGTGAGCGTTTACGTGGAACGATATGAAGCCGTCATCATCCCAGACCGGAGAGCTTTCGTTGTGCACGCCGTAGCCGCGGAAGAACACCCTCGCCGGGGCCTTGCCTCCCATTCTCGCGAGTTTCTCTTCCGTCGGCATGCAAAGGTAGCCGGTCACGGGGCGCGGACCGGGACAGGATACCTTCACCGCGTAAATCTCCAGGTTCTTGTTGCCCGACGGACGCTTTTCCCTGGATATGACTTCAGCCGGCATGGCCGCAAGGCGCTTCTTCTGGTTTGCCCAGTATCCGTCGAAGTCGGCAGGCATCTTCACAAGCGAGCGGATGCCGCCGACATCCGCGCCGGCGCCACCTTCGAAGAACAGTCTTCCATTGCCGCTCTTTGCGTGCGCACGAACTTCTTTGCCTTTCGCATCCACAACGCACGCCGAAACGCGCACAAACCCCGGCTTCGCGAGAATATCTTCGAGAACGAGCGGCTTGGCGAGCGGCAGAGGCTCTTTGCCTTCCGACTTCTTGCCGTCGTCATCGAACATCTTCCAGCGGATGAAGTACTCGCCTTCTGGAATGTCGCAGGCCTCTTCGAGACGCAAGGAGAAGCGGATGGCCTCGCCGACCTTGGCAAACGTCTTTTCCGCCGTTCCGCGCAGTGTCGCTTTGGCGAATGGATGCTGGATTCCGTCTGGAGCGAAACCGGGCTGTTCCACGCAATCGGCGGCGAGTATAGTAGCCAAGGCTGTGATTATGGCAAGCAGCAACTTCATACGCCGCATAGTTTACCATATTCCGCCCTCCTGCGCCAGTAGCCAAAGCGGACAGGAAAGCGAGCGTGCAAATCCCGGCGGAGAAGCCATATCGGCACTGGAAAGGGGGCGGCGTTTTTGGTATAATATGCAACCATGATTGACACGAGTCTCAAGACATATGGCGAAGACGTGTTTTCCGAGAGGGAAATACGCCAGTATCTGCCGAAAACGACGGCGGCGAAGCTTATCGCAACCATGCGCGACGGGAAGAGCATGGATCCTTCCATAGCAGACGCCGTGGCGCACGGCATGAAGGAATGGGCACTCGCAAAGGGGGCGACGCATTTCACGCACTGGTTCCAGCCGATGACGGGCGGGACTGCGGAGAAGCACGATTCGTTTCTGGAGCCCACGGGGCTTGCGCAGGCGATGTACAAGTTTTCCGGCAAGAACCTGATCGGCGGCGAAGCGGACGCCTCCAGCTTCCCTTCTGGCGGGCTGCGGTCGACTTTCGAAGCGCGCGGCTATACGGCGTGGGACCCGACAAGTCCCGCGTTCATAAAGCGCCACGAAAACGGCGCAACCCTCTGCATACCGACGGCGTTCTGCGCGTATACAGGCGCGGCGCTGGATATGAAGACGCCGCTTTTGAGATCCATCCAGGCCGTGAAGCGCGCCGTCGAGCGCCTCATGAACAAGTTCGGCTCGCACGGCAAGCATATCGACATCACACTCGGCGCCGAGCAGGAATACTTCCTCATAGACCGCGCATTCTATCTGAAGCGTCCCGACCTGCTGCAGACGGGCCGCACCGTGTTCGGCGCCGCCCCTGCGAAACACCAGCAGCTTGACGACCACTACTACGGGTCGATACGTCCGCGCATCCTAAAATTCATGTCCGAAGCGGAAGATGCGCTATGGCGGCTCGGCGTGCCTGCGAAGACGCGCCACAACGAAGTTGCGCCTGCGCAGTTCGAGCTCGCCCCGATGTTCGAGGATATCAACCTCGCGGTGGACCACAACATGCTCATCATGGAGGTTTTGCGCCTCACGGCGGAAGCGAACGGGCTCGTGTGCCTTCTCCACGAAAAGCCTTTCGAAGGCGTGAACGGCTCCGGCAAGCATTGCAACTGGTCCATAGCCTATGGCGGCAGGAATCTGCTCTCGCCCGGCGACAATCCTCGCGACAATGCCATATTCCTCACCTTCCTTTCCGCAGTGATACGGGCGGTGGATTTGCATGCCGACTTGCTCAGAATGTCGGTCGCAAGCGCCGGCAACGACCACCGTCTTGGGGCGCACGAAGCGCCGCCCGCCATCATATCCATATTCCTCGGGGACGAACTTTCGGCCGTAATGAAGGAAATAGAGACTGGCAAGACCGCGAAAAAGACCGGGCGCACGGCGATGAAAATCGGCGTGGACACCCTGCCGCCCATTCCTCGCGACGCCACGGACCGCAACCGCACCTCGCCTTTCGCTTTCACCGGCAACAAGTTCGAGTTTCGCGCCCCGGGTTCGTCGCAGAACTGCGCCGCTTCCCAGATGGTGCTAAACACCATAGTCGCCGAATCCATAGATGCCATCTGCGACAAGCTCGACGCTTTGGGCGGCGATTTCAACGAGGAACTCCAAAAACTCCTCCAGCGGCTTATCCGCAAGCACAAACGCGTGCTTTTTTCCGGCGATGGCTATGCCGCCGACTGGCAGAAGGAAGCCGCGGAGCGGGGCCTCCCCAATTTGAAGGATACCCCTGCTGCAATCGAGCCGCTGGACAACCCCGCAAACCGGGCGCTCTTCGCCAAATACGGCGTTCTCGACGAGAACGAAATCATAAGCCGCCGCGAAATAGCAGCTGAAGGATACGCCAACCGCATCCGCATTGAAGGCAGGGTGGCGCTCGAAATAGCGCGCTCGATGGTCAGGCCCGTGGTGGCGGACGAATTCAGCCGCCTCGCTACTGCAATCGGGCAGGCCAGGAAGGATGGGCTCAAGGCGGGGCTGCGCGGCCTTGGCGCCCTTTCGCAGAAGCTTGGCGCGGGCCTGGACGACCTGCATGTCAAGTGCGAACGTCTCGAAAAGGCCATCGATTCCACCCCAGGGAAGACGATTGCCGCAATGGAAGACCTCCGTCGCACCGTAGACAGGCTCGAACTTCTCGTGGACGACCACCGGTGGCCGCTCCCCAAATACCGTCAGATGCTATTCATCTATTAAAGAGCATCTGCGCACACACTCCATTATATGTAACACAAAAAGGCAAGGATAAAAGAAAATGTCAGAAGATCTGGTGGCTTTCGCCAAGGTTTGGCTCGTCAACGCAGGCTACGCCGCGCTTATAGTTCTGGTCGGCTATTTTGCCATCTCGCCCATAAAGAAGGCGGTTGGCAAGGCTCTCGAAAAAGGGATGAAGAAGCGTCCGTTGCTCGTGAACCTCGCCACTCAGACTACGGAGAAAGTTCTCTGGGTGATAGTCGCGGTGATGGCGCTTTCGCGCCTTGGCGTGGATGTAGGTCCGATTATCGCCGGTCTCGGCGTCACCGGCTTCATCCTCGGCTTTGCATTCCAGGAGTCGCTCGGCAATCTCGCCTCCGGGCTGATGCTTGCGATAAACGAGCCCTTCAAGACAGGAGACTTCGTGGAAGTGGCAGGACATTCCGGGACTGTCAGGGAAGTGAGCATAATGGCCACCGAACTTTCCACGCCCGACAACAAGAAGGTGGTAATCCCCAACAAATCCGTATGGGGAGGGCCGATAACGAACTATTCGGCGCTTGGCCAGAGGCGCGTAGATCTGACGGTCGGCATAGCCTACGGCGAGAACATTGAGCGCGCGGTGAAGATTGCGCGCGAGGCGGTGATGGCCGTCCCCGGCGTACTGGAAGAACCCGCGCCTCGCGTGGAGCCCGTCTCCTTCGACGATAGCGCCATTACGATATGTCTGCGTCCCTGGGTCGCGACAGCGGACTACTGGAGCGTTCATGCTTCTGTCATAAAGAATGTGAAGGCGGCATTCGACAAGGCCGGCGTCACCATACCGTTCCCGCAGATCGACGTCCATAATGTCTGAAAAGAACTAACGAGAGCTTCACGTGGCGAAAAGATTGATAATCCTGGGGGCAACCGGCTCCATAGGCCGCAACGCGCTGGACGTGGCAAGGACCCACGGCGACGACTTCAGCGTGGTCGCTCTCGCCGTGCGCAATTCGCGCACAGAGTGTGAAAAGCTGGCAAAGGAGTTTGGCGCCAAGGTCTATGCCGGGGAAGATGCGGCGGTGCGCGCGGTAAAGGAAAACGATGCCGACATATGCCTTGTGGCGACAGTGGGCGCGAGCGGCATCGCCCCGACCCTCGCCGCCATAGAAAAAGGAATGGATATAGCCCTTGCCACGAAAGAAGTGATGGTCATGGCGGGCGAACTTGTCACGCGCAAGGCTGCCGAAAAAGGCGTAAAGTTCCTTCCCGTGGACAGCGAACACAGTGCCATATTCCAGTGTCTCGCCGGCAACCCTGCTTCTGCCGTGGACAGGCTCATCCTCACGGCCAGCGGCGGACCCTTCCTTGACACGCCGGACGACCTATCCACCGTCACTCTGGAGCAGGCCTTGAACCATCCTCGCTGGAAAATGGGTCCGAAAGTGACGATAGATTCCTCCACCATGATGAACAAGGGCTTTGAGATCCTCGAGGCGCGCTGGCTCTTCGGCATTCCCGTGGAGCGCATAGACGTGGTGGTGCATCCGGAATCCATAGTCCATTCGCTCGTCACTTACGTAGACGGCGCGACGATGGCGCAGCTCTCGCCGCCCGACATGCGAGTGGCGATACAGTATGCGCTTTCGGCGCCCGGGAGGCTTCCGGCGGAACGCGCGAAGCTCGACCTTGCCGCAATTGGCTCTCTCACATTCCGGGCGCCCGACCCCGGGCGCTTCCCGTGCCTAAAACTCGTCAAGGAAGCGGCCAGGAAAGGCGGCTGCGCCACGGCCGTGCTGGCCGCTGCCGACGAATGGGCCGTAAACGCCTTCCTCGCCCGCAGAATCGGCTACACCGACATCGCGAAAACAATCAAAAAGTGCCTCGACGCCGCACCAGACTTCCCATGCGATACGGCAGAAGCCATCTTCGAGGCCGTGAAGTGGGTAGACAAGGAGCTTGCCTCATGGAAATACTGATTACGATAGGATACATAATTCTCTGCCTGTTGTTCTTCTCGCTCGCAATAGCGATACACGAGTTCGGGCATTTCATCGTGGCGCTGAAGCTCGGGCTCGACGTGGAGAGGTTTTCAATCGGGTTCGGTCCGGCAATCTGGAAGAAGACCGTAAACGGCATCGAATACCGCATAAGCGCCATACCGCTGGGCGGCTATGTATCCATACCGGACGTAGATCCCGAGGGGACAAAAGCAATAGAAGGAGAGGCGAAAGCCAAAAAGAACCGGATTCCTGCGTGGAAAGAGATTCTGGTCGCCGTGGCAGGCCCTGCGATGAACATCGTTCTTGCCGTGGTGCTGGCGATAGTCCTTTCGCTGGCGCCGGGGGCGAAGTTCGGCGAGCTCGAGGCCGTAATCGGCAAGGTCGTGGAAGGCGGCCCTGCGCACGATGGAGGGTTGCAGCCAGGCGACAGGGTGGTGAAAGTGGGCGGCAGGGATGTGCGCACCTGGACTGAAATGCAAACCGAGGTGCAGATTGCCGACGAGCACGAGACCTGTTTCACCATCCTGCGCGACGGCGAGGAAAAGGAACTTTTCGTCACACCTAAGCGCGACGAGGTCACAGGCTCGTGCCTGATAATGGCTTTCAGCGTCACGAACGCGCACAAGAGCGCAGGCTGGATGCCGAACCGCAACCCGCTCAAGCAGCTTGCCTGGGATGCAGGGAGCATATTCCGCGTCCTCAAGGGGCTTGCAACGCCGAGCGAAATGAAATCGACCGGCAAGGCCCTTGGCGGCCCCGTGATGATAGCGGAGGGTATATACGCCTCCGTCCGGAGCAACTTCTGGGACGGCATTGGCTTTCTCCGTTTCCTCAATGTGAACCTGGCCGTGCTCAACCTGCTCCCGATACCTGTTCTCGACGGCGGGCTCATACTCTTCTCGCTGATAGCGCTCATATTCAGGCGGCGCGTGCCAGACAAGGTGGTGAACGCGCTATCAACCGGCTTTATGTATCTTCTCATGGCCGCAATGGCGTTTCTCATATACCGCGATACGATGCGTTCGTGGCGGATACACACGCACGGGCGGACAGAACTTGAAAAGGTTCTGGAAAAGGCGGTCGAATCCGAGGGGGCGGAAGATGCGTCAAAGTAGGGCGATGAAAGCGGGCTCTCTCGCAATCGGAGGCGGAGCCAGGGTAAGCGTGCAGACGATGTCCAACATCGACCCGCACGACGCCAAGGCGCTTCTTGCGCAAGTGAAATCCTGCGCGGCTCTCGGTTGCGACATCTTCAGGCTCACAGTGCCGGATCTCGAGGCCGCCAAGGTGCTCGGAGAAGTCCGCAAAGAAAGCCCCCTTCCGCTTGTCGCCGACATACATTTCGATTACCGTCTCGCCCTGGCCGCGATTGAGGCCGGCGTGGACAAGCTTCGCCTAAACCCCGGCAACATCGGCTCTCGCGACAGGGTTCAGGCAGTGGCGCGCGCGGCAAAGGCGCGCGGCATCCCGATAAGAATAGGCGTAAATCTCGGAAGCCTCGAACGCGATCTTTCGGATAGGCTCTATTCGGGCGAAACCACTCCGCGGCGCATTGCCGAGGCGCTTGCCGAATCTGCGTTGAGGCACCTCAAGCTTCTGGAGGACGAGGGATTCTACGATGTCGTAATATCGGCCAAAGCGAGCAATGTTGCCTCCACACTCGCCACCTACAGGCTTTTGGCGGAAAGGACCGATTGCCCGCTTCATATCGGAGTCACCGAAGCCGGCACGCTCTTCCCGGGCACAATCCGTTCGTCGGTAGCCCTAGGAATACTCCTTTCCGAAGGAATAGGCGATACGCTCAGAGTGTCGCTCACGGACAAGCCGGAACGCGAGGTGAGGGCGGGAATCGAAATATTGCGCTCGCTGGGATTGCGCGAGCCGGGCCCTGCAATAACGAGCTGCCCCACCTGCGGACGGACGAAAGTGGATCTTTTCCGGATTGCCGCGCAAGTGGAAGACGCCATGGAGGCCTACAGTCTCGCGAACCCCGATCGCGCCGTGCCGCATGTGGCGGTGATGGGGTGCGCCGTGAACGGACCCGGCGAGGCGAAAGGCGCCGATGTGGCTCTTTGCGGAGGCGCCGGGGAGTTTCTCCTCTATATAAAAGGAAAAGCGGTTGCAAAGGTATCCGAAGAGGACGCCGTACGAAAGGTGATGGAATATGTTGATATTCTGCGATAACATTGTGGCGATCATGGTGGCGCTTCTGGCGTGCACCTATGCGTGGCTGTTCGGTGGAATAGTGGCGGATTCGCTCGTGGGCACGATTCCCTGGATCTGGGTGATTCTCCTCGAATGCATGCTCTGCTTCCCGCAACGCCACTCCGACGAAACTTCGTATGTGGCGCGCGAAAGGGCCTGGCGCACCCTCAAAAAAGATCCTCTTACATGGGTCGTGGCGGGCTTTTCGCTGCTTCTGCTGATACCTTTCGTCAACACCGGGCTTTGCCCGATATGCGATTATCCGCTTATCGCGCAAGGCGTATCGCCCGATCCTGCAGTGCCGTTCCTGCCGTGGTGCGTCAACAGGTGGAACCATCTCAACGTGGTGATGTGGTTCATTCCGGCACTCACAGCCATGCTTGCCACAAAGCACTGCCTCGCCAAGCGCGGCAAGAGGCTCGTAATCGAGATTGTGGTGTGGAGCGGCGCACTTCTCGCCGTCCTTGGATTCGTGCAGCAGGTTTTAGGCGCAGAGACCCCCCTCTGGTCTGACATCTTCGGCGAACGCCGCACATATTTCTTCTCTACTTTCGGCTATCCGAACATGGGCGGCGACTACTTTACCACTATTTTCGCCCTCGCCATCGGACTTTGGCGCTGGAGATTCGACAAGATTCGCAAGGACGCGAAATCCCATTCCGGCAGCGGCGGCAAGAGCGGGCACAAGGTCTTCTGGCGCAAGCATTTCATGCTCATCCCGGCGGTAATCTGCTTTTTCGCGGCTTTAACCACGCTTTCGCGCGCGGCTATCATCCTCGTGACGCTGCTTGCGATACTGTTCTTCGCCCATACGTTCATGTGCATATTCGTGACACTCCCCAAGCCAAAGCGCGTAAAGGCTTGCGCGTGGAGTCTCTTCGCCCTTATAGGCATTCTACTGTCCGTCGTGATGTTCATGCCGGAGGATTTGCAGAACGAGGTGGACACCCTAAACACGGATGCAGTCCTCGAACGCGTCACCGGCAAGGGTCAATACCATGTGCGCGTGGCGACCGAACTCTGGAAAGACGCGCCCCTCTTTGGCATAGGCGGCTGGGGCTACAAGCACCTGTGCCTCTCCAAGATGACCGAAGACGAACTCAAGCACATCCAGCAGGTGGGCGGCGTAAACGTCCATAACGACTATCTCCAGTTCCTTGCCGAGCATGGTATTGCCGGGTTTGGCTGCCTTGTGGCGATTGTGGTGATGCTTGTTTGGCCGCTCGGCAGGGTATGGAGGGCGCTCATGAACACAGTCCGCTTCTCCACCTCCCGGCACAAGCCGCCCAAACCGGTGGCGATATTCGTGCTGCCCGCGCCCGTATTCTGCATACTCGCCGCGGCGGTTGCTTCCTTTATCCACGGCTTCGGGGATTGCCCGTTCAGGAGTCCTGCCGTGCTCACCCTCTTCTTTGTGGAACTCGCGGCAATGGACGGCTTCCTCCCCAAGTTGCGAGAAGAATAACAACGAAAGGCAAACACCGACATGCTCCATGTAAACGAAAACTACTCGAAAATCCAGGCGAGCTACCTTTTTACGGAAATAGCGCATCGCGTCGCAGCGCATCAGGCGGCAAATCCCGGCGCGAAGATAATCCGCCTCGGAATAGGCGATGTCACCGAACCCCTCGCACCTGCCGTCGTGGAAGCCATGCACAAGGCGGTGGATGACGAAGCCGGGCGCGAGCACTTCCACGGCTACGGTCCCGAGCAAGGCTATGCCTTTTTGCGCGAAAAAGCCGCGGAAGCAGACTTCAAGGCGCGCGGGGTGGATATCCAGGCCGACGAAATCTTCATTTCCGACGGCGCCAAGTGCGATTGCGGAAACATTCAGGAACTCTTCGCAGACGATGTCGCCATCGCCGTGGGCGATCCCGTCTATCCCGTCTATGTGGATACGAATGTAATGGCTGGCCGCACCGGAAAGAACGAAGGCGGCAGATATTCCGGCCTTCAGTATCTGACGTGCAACGCGGCAAACGGCTTCGTGCCCTCGCCCGCCTCGCTCGATCCGGCCCAGCCGAAGCCCGACATCGTCTACCTTTGCTACCCGAACAACCCCACCGGCGCCGTCGCCACTCTCGACCAGCTCCAGGAATGGGTCGATTGGGCCAGGGCGAATAAGGCTCTTATCCTTTTTGATGCCGCCTATGAGGCGTTTATCCGCGATCCCGCAATCCCACACTCCATCTACGAGTGCACAGGTGCGAGGGAGTGCGCCATCGAGTTCCGCTCCTATTCGAAGACCGCAGGCTTCACGGGCATCCGCTGCGGCTACACCGTCGTTCCGAAGGGGCTTATGGCCTATGCGGCCGATGGTTCCCAGGTGGAATTGCGCCCGATGTGGACTCGCCGCCAGACCACGAAGTTCAATGGCGCCAGCTACATCACCCAGCGCGGGGCCGAGGCCATATATTCCAAGGATGGCGCAGAACAGACAAAGGCGACTATCGACTTCTATCTCGAAAACGCCAAACTCGTCAAAAACGCCCTCAAGGACCTCGGATATACAGTTGCAGGCGGCGACAATTCGCCTTACATCTGGGTGGATGTCAAGGGTTCTTCATGGGATTTCTTCGACAAGCTCCTCAAGGAAGCGAATGTCGTGACCACCCCGGGCGCCGGGTTTGGGCGCGCTGGCGAGGGTTATATCCGTATTTCCGCCTTCAATTCGCGCGAGAACGTGCTTGAGGCCATCGAACGCCTCAAGAAAACGCTCTAAAGTGCACAAAAAGGACCCGTTTCGCATGAAAACATTCATTTGCGGACACCGCAACCCCGATACCGACTCGGTCGCGAGCGCCTATGCGCTCGCCGATCTGAGGCGGCGCACCGGCATGGATGATGTGGAGGCAATCTGCGCAGGACGCCTCCCGGCGAAAGCGAAATGGGTCTTTGAACACTTTGGCGTGGAGCCCGTAAGGGCAAAAATGGATGTATATGTAAGAGTGCGCGACCTCATAACCCCGGGACTGCCGATGATCGATTCCTCGGTCCCCCTCGTCGATGCGCTCCGCCAGCTTGAAGCTTCCGGCGAATCCTCCCTCCCCGTCCGCAACGGCGAGGGTGTCTTTATCGGTATGCTTTCGCCAGCCAAACTCTTATCCTTATTTATAGGAAAGGCCGATTTGACCATTCCCGTGGGCGCAGCTCCCCTCCACCACTGTTCGCAAGTGCTCGCCGATAGCGATAAAGTCCATGACATACGCTCGATATGCATCCGCAACCCGCACAACCATTTCCCCGTGGTGGACGAGGCGGGAAGGCTCGTGGGCACCGTCTTGAAGCGCGCTTTCGCCGAAGAACCGCCCTACCGCATGATTCTTGTCGACCATAACGAGACCGACCAGGGCATTCCGGGACTGGAGGAAGTGCCGGTCGTAGAGGTGGTGGACCATCACCGTATCGCCTTTGCCGCCACAAAAGCGCCCATTCGCTATACAGCCGATGTGGTTGGCTCCACCTGCACCCTAGTCGCAAGAATGTTCCGTGCCGCCGGCGAACGCCCTTCCAGGCAGACCGCCGGAATCCTTTTGGCGGGTATAGTCGCAGATACTCTCCTTTTCCAATCCCCCACCTCCACGGCGGAAGACCGCTCCATGAGCACCTGGCTCGAGAAAATATGCGCCGAAACCGCCGAATCGGTGATGGCGGGCATGATGGCCGTGGATTCTCCGCTCGCCTCCATGAGCGCCGACCAGGCCCTCGCAAGCGACTCCAAGCTCTATGCCGAGGCCGGGAAACGCTTCATGCTGGCCCAGATCGAGGAGACAAAGTTCGCCCTCTTCCATAAACACGCCGCCGAATTGGCTGACGCGATGGATAAATCCATCGCGGCCAACGCCCTCGACTTCATGGCGCTTATGGTCACGGACCCCGTCCGCGGCAACTCGGAACTCCTTTTCCGCGGCGACAAAGCCGTCTCCCGCGCTCTCCCTTACCGCAAAGGCCCGGACGGCACTTTCCTGATGCCCGGCGTCCTTTCCCGTAAAAAGCAACTCCTCCCGGAAGTCCTCTCGGCGCTTGGTTGAGGCAAAGCGCACCGACCCTGAACCCAATGGGCATGGGTCGGGAATCCAATGCCCATTGGTCGCGAATTCAATGCCCATTGGATTCCAATTCAATGCCCATTGGATTCCGGTTCAATGCCCATTGGATTCCGGTTCAATGCCCATTGGATTCCCGGCCCATGGGCATTGGACGCACAACGACATCGGCAGGGCGGTGAGCCCCCTGCCCGCCGCGTCGTCCGGCGCCGCGGTAGGGCGGCGAGACCCCTCGCCGCCGCGTCGTCCGGCGCACCCCTACCTCACCCCTCGTGAGTCCCAGTTTGTCAAATAGAAAGTGC
>DFGM01000090.1:0-13223 GCA_002371755.1 Verrucomicrobia bacterium UBA3750
AGTTCTTGTGGTGGTCGAAGCCGAGATGCATTGAAGGCGGGAACAGGATCTGGTAATCGTCGCCGCAATGCACCGAAACATTGGCCCAATAGATCATGGACTCTATCCAAGGCTGGCGGTTCATGAAGATGTTCTCGGCCCGCAGGACGGCGCGATCCGGCATCAGCGAAAGGCCGATGGTCCACTTCAGGCGGCGGCGAAGCTCCGTTTCGCCAATCCAGATTGTCTTGGCGCCGTCCTCGCGCGCTTCGAGGCGCCAGTCTATAGGCATGGCCGTGGTGGCGCGATGATGATGCGGGAAGTTCCATTCCACGCCGCCAGAAATCCACGCACCCAGCATGCCGATAAGCGCCGGCTTTATCACATGCTGGCGATAGAACGCCTCGAACCCGGTCGCCTTGTCGGTAAAATTGAGCAGATGCCCTCCATGCTCCGGCAGAAGCCCCATTTGCAGCCAGTCGTTTTCCAGCGTGAGATACTTGTATTCCTCGTCCACCTTCCCGTCATGGAGCACATCCTGCATCGGATAGGGATATACCCTCCCTTGCGCCCCTTGATAGACGCGCCCGGTGTAGAAAAGAGGAGTCTTATCGTATCCGCCCGGACTATACGTCGGCAAGACAATCCTATCCTCGGCCATCTTCACCTCATGCGCAAATGCAAGGTGATGACCCAACGCCGCTATCGAAATCGCTACTGAAAAAAGCAGTTTTCTGTTCATCCCTGTCGCCCTTGTCGTGTTTTCACTGATATTCTACCATAATCCCGCCTCGGACAAATAGCCTTTCGGGCAAAAATATCATAGCCTATCGGGTAAAAATATGGTATACTACCGCGCACGATGAAGATTATACTCTTTTTCCAGTCGACAACACGCAAAAGCTGGTTCGAGAAGTTGCACGGACTGCATCGCTATGCGCAGGAGCACGACTGGTTTGTGCAGGTGGTAGAACGCTATGCTGCCGCCCGCGATGTGCGCAGGGCCATCGCAAACTGGTCTCCGGCCGGCTGCATCGTAGACCGTGCCATGACGAACTCCCGCGCACCGGACATGTTTTTCAGGGGCATGCCCACCGTATACCTGGACCAAAGCCCCGAAAAGGCTTCGGCGGAACACCCTTGCCTCCTCCACGATTCCGCCGCGTGCGCCGCACTTGCGGCCGGCGAGCTGTTTTCGCAAGGCTGCAAATCCTACGCCTATCTTGGCTACAGAAAAACCGTGCATTGGGACACGGCAAGACTGGAACGCTTCAGGGAATTGGCATCCGCGACCGGCAAACCATTTGCCGTTCTCCAGCGCAATTCGATTGCCTCCACCCTGAAAGACCTGCCCAAACCATGCGGAATCCTCGCCGCAAACGACTACTGCGCCATCGAAGCGTGGCATGCCGCCCTGAAAGCAGACCTATCGGTGCCTGACGACGTGCTTATCGCCGGCATAGACAACGACGAAACCTTTTGCGAAGCTCTCTCGCCAGGACTTACCAGCGTGGAGACTGATTTCGAGCGGGCCGGATTGATGCTGGGCGAAATGCTCTCTGCCGAGATGACCGGCAACGGAGGTGCGCGGACCGAGTTTTACGGCCCGCTGCGTCTCGTCCGGCGCGGCTCGACCATGCTCTTGCCAGGCCTAAGTCCCATGGTGCGCAAAGCAAAGGAATACATCCGCCGCCACGCTTTCGAGCCGACGCTTTCCATCGACATGGTCGCCGCCGCAATGTCCTGTTCGCGTTCGCTCGCCACAAAACGTTTCAGGAAAGAGACCGGGACGTCGATTCTCGACGAAATACACGACCTCCGCTTCAGGCGAATGTGCGAGCTCCTCTCCAAATCCTCTCTTCCCATCGCCCTGGTCGTGCAACGCTGCGGCTACGAATCGGACGGCTTTGCCAAGCGTTTCTTCATGAAACGCGCAGGCATGACCATGCGCGACTACAGAAAAGCCAACCTCGCCCCCTATCCTGCCTGGGCGCGGCGGCGGTAGGGCGGTGAGCCCCCCTGCCCTAAACCCGCTACCCGAAACTCCCGGAATATGATATAATACGCGCCCTCATGACAAAAGGCAGATACATAGCCATTCGGGCGTTCAAGGATTCATTGCCGATTTTGATGGGATACGGCAGCATGGGATTTGCGGCGGGCGTGCTTATCGCGGCGAGAAGCGCAGCCCAGACCCCCGCCGTCTGGAGCGGATTGCTCGCCGTCACGTCGTTTTCCGGCACGCTCCAGTTCGCCATAACCGATCCGATGCGTGAAAACGCCTCTCTCTGGGCCATAGCCTTGCTGGTTCTCGCCATTTCCTTCCGCTACGCTCTATATGGCTTTACGCTCCTGGCGCGCCTTTCGGGAATCACGCTCTGGAAGAAGATCTTCCTTATCTGGTGCCTCACGGACGAAAACTTCGCGCTCGAATCCGCCGCAAAGTTCGCCCGCCAAACGGATTTCGTGCGCTATTCGCTCACTCTATGCCTCTTTACCCTCACTTATTGGACGTGCGGGTGTACGCTTGGGGCGCTCGCCGGCGAGAAGCTCCCTATCCCCGACAAGGGAATGGAGTTCGCCATGGTTGCGCTTTTCATAGCAATATTCACCGACCAGGCAAAGGCGCTCTATCTCGGCTGGCGCAAGGAGCGCGCATCATGAACGACACACTCCACAATATATGCGTCGTGCTGGTCTCGTGGGCCGTCATATTCTCGCTCCGTGCGCTGCCTTTCATCGCATTCGGCAAGCGAGCGGCCGATTCTCGTTTTCTCAAAGCGACGGAAAAGTGGCTTTCCCCGGCCATAATATTGATGCTGGTGGTCTATTCATATTCCGGACTGGAATGGCGCACGCTTTCGCCTTATCTCGCTGGCGCACTGACGGTAGCGCTCCAGCTCAAATTCCAAAGCGGCCTTGTTTCCATATTCGGCGGCACGGCGCTATATATGCTGCTCGTGCGCTAATCCGCCGCCTGCGGCTCTACCTGCCGCCTCGCTACCTGCCTATCCAGGCCATATAGGCGTCGCGCAGGGCGTAGATGGTGGCGTAGCCTTTTGCGTCGTCTTTGGCGGTCTTGGCGGCATCCCACTCCTTCTTGTGTTCGAGCCAGCAGGCGGCGGCATGCCTTTTCATGACATCCTTATCCGTAGTCGGCTTTTTCCCTTCCATATACTTTATGAACACGCCAAGCTGTTTGGCCATGCGGGAAGTCTTTCTGCCCATGTTGCCTTTGCCGGAGGCGTTCTTTTTCTTCTTGCCCAATGCGGCGCGCGTCTCCTCGCCCAGCTCCACCACTTCGCGCGGCTTCTTCAACGCCGCACCGCAGGCCTCTATCAAGGTCCGGGTGGATTCATCCAAGAGCCGCTCGAGCTCCGCAAAATCCTTTTCCCGCTCGAGCGCCTCGCCATGACCGTCTTCAATGAACTTGTGGAAGCGTCCGTTGTTGCGCTCCACTATCTGCAGACATTTGCGGAAATCGACGGATGATGGCGAATCGACATAACGCGCAAGCTCTATCGCCCTGCGCAGATAGGCGCACAACAGTTCATACACCCGCTCGAAGGCGGCGGTTTCATCCGTCTTTTCGCGAACGTACCGGAACACTGTACGCTCCATGTCGCCGTGTTTCCGCACTGCGAACCCGATGTAGGCCACGTCCGGATCCGTGGTAAAAACGCGCCTGAACTCGCGCTTGCGCCGGAGCGCGTCCGTCACGGCCGCAAACGCCTCCGGGCTTTGCGCGGCTTTTTCGAGGGGCGCGAGATCCCCTTCGACTGCCGCCAGATTCTTCGAATACCCGTCCATCGCCGCCTCGCGCACGGCAATCGCGCGTTCCTTGTTGTGCAAAGTCGCCTGCTCCGGACTCAGACCGTCACGGGGATAAAGGACGGTGCTTTCGGGGTCAGGGAGGATATCCGGGATTTCCGGGGTGCGCAGCGCGAGCCTGTCGTGCGCCGTGAGAAGCTCGATTTCCGCCATAACCGTATTCCAGCAGCGGGCGATGTCATCTGCCAGCGCCCTGGCCGCATCGGGCTTGAAGGCGCGGATGCCGCGGAAGTCGATGTATCTTTCCAGGAGTTCCTCTCTCGCGGGCGAATCTATCTGGCGCGCAAGAGAAGTGAGCACCTTCAGGAAGTTTCGCAATCCAGCGTGGGCGCTTTGCACCACGGCAGGCCGCTTCGACTGCATAAGGCGGAACAGGTTGATGCAAAGCTTGTAGACCGCGCTGTACTTCCCGGGCGACATGATGTAGAGCTCTTCCGAGCCGGAAGCCACGATGCCCACGAGGTATTCAAGCACTTCTTTGCATAGCTCGCGGGTTTTGTTCTCCTGCCATGCGATTTCCGCTTCCTCGCTGTCATCCTCGGGGTCGTCTCCGAATATCGCCTGGGTTATCGCGAAGCGGCCTATTGAAGGAATGTCGCTGAACTGCACGGCAATGTAGTGCTCCAGCATCCCGTCTTTGCCGGGTTTCGGCGCGGAAAGGACCATGCGCCTGAAGCTGAAATCGCCCTCGCCGGACTTCTTCGGGCCGGCGGCTTCGCTCGTATTCTCCTTTTTCACTGCTGAAGCTCCTTCAACATTTCCACGACGATTCCGCCTGCGACGAGCAGAGAATCGGCAGAGATATGCTCGATGGTATCATCCTTCGTGTGCCAGTAGTCGTTGAGACCGGGCGCACTGCCGTATTCGAAGTCGATGAGATCGATAGCCGGGAAGCCGAGCTGGAGGAATGGAAGATGGTCATCCTTCACATATTCGGGGATTTTGCGGACTTTGTCGCCGGCGCCGGCTTTTGCGGCTGCGCGCAGAGCCGCAGAGACGAGCCCGGGCGTGGAATTGGCGGGGATGGAGATGCCAAGATCCTTGTCGCCCAGCATATCGAGGCATATGACCGCTTTCACCTTCCTTCCGGAAGCTTTCAGTTTGGCGGCCGCATGGCGCGAGCCCCAGAATCCGTCGGCGGCGGAATAGGAATGCATGCACTCTTCGCCGTCCAGCCATGCCAACATGATATTGAGTCCCGAAGGCTTTGTGCGTTCCAGCATCGCCGCGAGCGCCACGAGCAGGCCGGACGTGGAAGCACCATCATTGGTGCCGGGGCATTCGATCCCTGTCTTCGTGTCGAAGTGGGAGAGGATTGCCACCCACTCGCCGTCCGGAACAGTCTCCCATTCGGCTATGACATTGTGGAAGTGCTTCTCGCCGTTTGGGGTGGGTGCCGAAAAGCGGTCTATGCGCGCATTCACGCCACGGGAGGAAAGTTCGCGCAAAATGAACCCCGCTGCGAATCTACCGCGAAAAGTGCCGGCGTTGCGCGGGGTATATTTGACCACAAGTTCCTTTGCCGTCGAGAACGCGATATCCGCATCCGGAGCGGCAAAGGAAAGCGAGGCGGCAAGAAGCGCAGCCGGCAGCACGGCGAACTACTCCACCGTTACGCCGATCATGCGGATGATGCGGTCCAGATCGTCGTTATCGTAGAAGTCGATTTCCAGAAGGCCCTTCACGTGGCGTCCGCTCAAATGCGTAATGCCGCTCTTTATGCGCACGGCGCAGCCGAGATGGCGGCGCATCGCGTCCTGGAGGTTGCGGATGTATGCATCCGTCAAATCCGGGACGCCGCGCGGCTTTTCGGGCACGGGGGACTTGTAGCGCTCCACCTTGCGCTGGAGCGCAAGCACGGTAAGCTGATCGTTCACCACGTCGCGGGCGAACAGGGTGCGGGTCTTCTCGTCGTCCAAGGAGAGGAGAATCTTCGCATGCCCCACCGTGATGGCGCGCTCTTCCACCATTTGGCGCACTTCGTCGGGAAGCTCAAGGAGTCTCAGGGCGTTTGCGACCGTTGCACGTCCCTTGCCGACCTTGTCAGCCACCTCCTGCTGGGTGAGAGAGAACGTGTCCAGCAAGGTCTTGTAGCTTACCGCCTCCTCGATCGGATTGAGGTCTTCGCGCTGGAGGTTTTCGGTCGCAGTCATCGCTGCGGCCGTCAAATCGTCCGCCTCGATGAGATTGACCTTGATTTTGCTCCAGCCGGCAATGAGAGCTGCGCGCAAACGGCGCTCGCCGGCGATCAGCTCGTAGCGGCCTTCCTTGTTTTTGCGGACGGTGGGCGGCTGCACAAGGCCGTTGTTTCTGATTGAATCGGCGAGTTCCTTGAGTTCGTCCTCCTTGAAGTCGCGGCGTGGCTGGTAGGGGCTGCGCTCGATATCGAGGATTTTAAGCTCCACAAGCCCCGTCTTGGGCGCAATCTCCTGCTGTTTGACGGCAGGCACGGCGCTTTTGGACGCCGCAGACGCGCTTTCGGCGACTGGCGACGCCACATGCGTGGGCACCGCCTTCGCGTTTTGGCTCAAGAGGGCATCCAACCCGCGACCTTGCAGACCATGGGCGGACTTTTTGCCGGCTTGCGCAGGGGCTTTCGCAGCCCCTGTCGCTTTTTTGAGATAAGGATTCTTCGAGGACATCGCCTTTAGGATCAGAAGTAGCCGTTGAGAAACGGCAGCACCTTGATCTTGTTGGAGAGGATGATGTTCACAAGGCCCACCTGGAAACCGCCGTTGAGGCAGTTGTCGGCATAGTTCACGAGACCGATCTGGGCGCCGTGAAGGTCGTCCGTCATGTTGTAGACAATGGCGAACTGGAGGCCGTATGCCGTGCGGGCGAGGTTGGCAAGACCGGCTATCGTGCAGCCGTAGCTCTCGACGGCGGTCACGTTGGCAAGACCGGAGACCTGGAGACCGCACTGGTTGCGCTGGGCGGAGGCGAGGATGTTCACGTCAACGCCGTGCACATTGTCGCGCATGCCGAAAGCGTCGACGTCGACACCATAGATGCCGCCGGGGTTCACGTTAGCACCTGCAGTAGCCCTGAGGCCGTAGACGTCGCCGCGCGAGCAGTTGAAGAGCCCGCCAACGGCTGCGCCCGCGAATTCACGGCGCACCTGCGTGCCGCCGAGAGACACGATCAAACCCTGAAGGTTGGGTGCGTCTGCGTAGAAGAGGTTCACGTCAAGCCCCTTGATGTCCCAGCGGTCGATGCCCCAGGGGAGCTGCACGGGGGTTGCCACGCCGACCGCGAGAGGCGTCCAGCCGGTAGGGCCTTCCGATTCCTCCGCTTCCTGCGCGAAAGAACTTGCTGCGGCCGCCATTGCGAGTGCGGCCAAGGTTATCTTCAATGTCTTCATTTTTTGTTGTTCTCCTTGGTTGATGAAAGGTTGCCGGATATTTTACCCTTTATTGGCCTCAAAAGTCAACCCCCCTTGATACGAAGAGCGGACTTTGACGAATATCGCGGCCGTAAGAGGCACCGTGAATATGTAAAGAAGCCCCACTACGCTCAGCGTGAGCCAGAAATCGCATACGAGCGGCACGACGAGGAGCAGAATCCCCGCCATCACCGGCAGGAGGAACTTCTTCTTTATGCGAACGGACTTGAGCGAAATCGTGGGAAGGCGCGAAGCCATGAGCATGCCTACGAATACGAGCATGAACACGCCGGTCGCCGGATGCCGCAGAAACGCGACAAGCCCCGGAGCGACGCCCAGTGCGTCGAGCTCTATCGCGGCCATGGCAGGCGAAAGCACCATCCAGCAGCCGCCGGGCGCCGGCACCCCGGTGAAGAAATGCTTCCAGTACGGAAGCGGCGGCTGCTCCAGCATCGTGTTGAAACGCGCAAGACGGAAACAGTCGCAAAGCGCGTAGAACAAGGCTCCGCCAAGAACGAGCCGCACCGTGGCATGGGCAATCGAACCGCTTGCGCCAATGTGCACCGGCCCGCCCGTGAGCCAATAGTACATGAACATCGCCGGCGCCACCCCGAAGTTCACGAAGTCGGCAAGCGAATCAAGCTCGGCCCCAAGTTTGCTGCTCGCCTTCAGAAGGCGCGCGATCCTGCCGTCCATCCCGTCGCATATGCACGCCACAAGAAGCGCGAAGAGTGCGCTCTTGTAGCGCCCCTCGCTCGAAAGCGATATCGACGTCATGCCCGCGCATGCCGCCATGCTCGTCACAAGGTTGGGCACAATCGCCCTAAGCGGTATTCTCTCGACGGATCTTTCGGCGTCGCGCCTCTTGCGCCGCCTTCCCCTGAGCCTGAACTTTCCCATCGCTTTGTCCCCGGGCTTCTCCTTATTACGCGAGCTTCGCAAGCGGCGTCTCGCCCGCAACCATCGTCTGCCCAACGCGGACGGACGGCTTCACGCCCTCGGGCAGATACACGTCAAGCCGCGAACCGAACCGGATAAGCCCGAACCGTTCGCCGCGGGCAAGCTTCTGCCCTTCCGAAACCTGCGGCACAATCCTGCGCGCCACGAGTCCCGCAATCTGCGTCACCCCGTAGACCTGGCCGTTCCCGGCCTTGACCAAATAGTTGCAGCGCTCGTTCTCCTTGCTCGCCTTGTCAAGCGATGCATTGAAGAACTTTCCCGCCGCCACGTATTCCTTCTTCAGAATCTCTCCCGCCGTCGGCATCCTGTTCACATGCACGTTGAAGACGCTCATGAACACGCTCACGCACCAGAACTTCTTGCCGCGGTATTCCTCCAGCTCGCCAAACGAATCGGGCAGCTCCCTCTCCTTTATAAGGCATATGCGCCCGTCGGCAGGCGAAAGAAGCAGCGATTCATCTTCCGGCGCGTACCGCTCGGGATCGCGGAAAAAGAGGAACACACCGTAGCTCAGCAGCAATAGCGGCATCACAAGCCAGCCCAGAATGGGCAAGACCGACGCCGCCACGGCCACGAGAACGGTGATGACGAGTGCGAGTATGCCGAACTTGAACCCTTCCCGGTTTATGTGCGGCAGGAGATACGCCTTGTTGGAAAAATCAGGTTCCATCATTTCTTTCTGGGCGGCCCTATCAACGCACCGTGCACCCGGCCGAGAGTCTTGGGCGCCTGCTCGATGAAGCATTCGTCCTTGAGCTGCTCCAGCACCCGGCTGATTACATCCTCGCCAATCTCGCGGTGGGCGTTTTCGCGCCCGCGGAACTGCAAAGTCAACTTGACCTTAGAGCCGTCTTCCAAGAAACCGCGTATCTGGTTCAGCTTGTAGTTGAAGTCGTTCGTGTCGGTGCCGGGATGGAACTTCACTTCCTTCACCTTCTGCACCTTCTGGGCCTTGCGCTGCTGCTTGGCCTTGATCGACTCCTCGTACTTGAACTTGCCGTAGTCCATTATCTTGCACACCGGCGGTGTGGCATTCGGCGTGATCTCGACGAGATCGAGACCTCTCTCCTCGGCCATGCGCTGTGCGTCGCGCGTCTGCATGACGCCCAGCATTTGCCCCATAGAGTCAAGCACGCGTACCTGCGGAACGCGGATCTTGTAGTTTACGCGAGTGAACTGTGCGATAAGTCACCTCATCCTTCTTAGATTTTGATACGCGTATTTTACCACACTTGCCCCCTGGCGGTCAAGTGAAACTTCAGGGGGTTCATTTCGCGGGCGGGGAGCTTACGAATCGTAGAAGGTGCCGGCGGAAGTGGCAAGGCGTTCAGTCTTTTCGTATTCGTAGCAGGGATGTCTTTTGAGGATTTCCACGTATTTCGCCGCCTCCCACTTGGCCATTGGCAGATCGTGGAGGAGGTAATTGCCGCAATTGACAGGCGTGGCGCCGGGCACAGCCCCTTCGTAATCGCGCAAGTGCTCGAACGCCCTGAGCATCAGAGGCTGGAGTTCCTGCGGTTTGGGATTTCCCTTTACTATTAAATAGCAGCCGGTAAGGCACCCCATCGGGCCCCAATAGACAATCCTATCCTTCCATTCGGGGTCGTTGCGGAGAAAGGTTGCGACCACATGCTCGATGGTGTGCATCGCGTTGGGGTGAATTGCAGGCTCGCCGTTGGGAATCTTCATGCGGATATCGTAGGTGGACACAATATCGCCGCCCACATCATCCTTGCGCGATTCGTAGATTCCAGGCACGATTTTCGTATGGTCTACCTGAAACGAGGCGATAAGCGCCGGTTCTTCGGGATTCATTGTCGATATTCCTCCTTTTAGTCAATAATTACAGACGGGTGCTGGCTTGCAAGTGCGTTTCGTCTCAGAAGCGAGAGTTTCGGCGAGGTGTCGTTTTTTGGGGGCGGCTTATGCGCAAGATGCGCGTTCTGCCGTCCGCAGACCGCCCCACCCCCTGGCTAGACCGGCTGCCAGCCGTTCCAGGCATTCATGGCCTTGTCCGAACCCAAGCGCAAGACGGATTCTGCGGCTTTGGGCGCAACTTCGATTACCTTGTCCATCACGGAACGGGATGCAGGGTCGAATTTGCCGAGCACAAACCCGATTACGTCGCTCTTGTCCTTGCCGACTCCAAGTTTGAGACGGGCGAAATCCTGTGTGCCTAAGCGTTCGATGATGTTCCTCACGCCATTGTGACCGCCGCAACTGCCGCCTTTTTTCACCCTGATGCGACCGAGCGGCAAATCGATATCGTCATGGATCACGAGCAAATCGGCGGCAGTGGAATTGGAATACTTCACGATTCCCGCCACCGATTCGCCGGAGAGATTCATAAATGTGAGCGGCTCGACGAGAATGACGTCAAAGCCTGCAAATCTGCCGCGGGCCTGGCGGCATTTGAAGGCTTTCTTTTCTTCCCATGCGGCCCCGATTTCGCGCGCAATAGCCTCCACCGCCTCGAATCCGACGGAATGTGGGGTGTTGGCATATTGCGCGCCAGGGTTGCCGAGTCCCGCGATAATCTTCGTCATTCGTGGTTGAAGAGGTCGTTCACGGAAGCATCGGAGTGGATGCGCTTGATTGCTTCGCCAATCAACGGCGCCACGGAGAGCTGCGTAAGTTTGAACGGCAGCTTCGAGGGGTCGAAGCCGGGCCTGAGCGGAATGGAATCCGTGACCACGAGCTCGTCGAGCTGCGTTTCGGTCATAAGCCTCTCCTCGCCCTTCGCGGTGAGCGGGAAATGCGAAACGAAAGCGTGGACGCTCTTGGCGCCATGTTCGCGGCAGAGTTTTGCTGCGGCGGAAAGGGTGCCGCCGGTGGCCGTCATGTCGTCAATCATGATGACATTGCAATCCTTGACATCGCCAACCACGGAGAATGCGTCGACGGTAGAGTCGCCCGTGCGCTGTTTCGCAACGATGGCAAGGCCGGTGCCGAGCTTGCGGCTGTAGCCGTAGGCCGTCTTCGCGCCGCCCGTATCGGGTGCAACCACAATAGGACGCGAGAACTGCTGGTCGCGTATGTACTTGAGAATCACCGGCTCCGCGTGCAGATGGTCGAGCGGTATGTCGAAGAAGCCCTGGATCTGGTTGGCGTGGAGATCCATCGTAAGAACGCGCGAGGCGCCGGCGCTTTCGATGAGATTGGCGATGAGGCGCGCCGTAATCGGCACGCGCGGCTGGTCTTTGCGGTCCTGACGCGCGTATCCATAATAAGGAAGAACGGCCGTGATGCGTTCCGCGCTCCCGCGCCTCAGGGCGTCTATCATAATAAAGAGCTCCATGTAGGCATCATTGGGCCTGGGGCTGCCGGACTGTATCACGAAAACATCTCTGCCGCGAACGGTCTCGTCTATCTGGCAGAACGTCTCGCCATCCGGGAAATGGCGGATGTCAATCTTGTTGAGGGGACGGCCGAGATAGTTGGCCACTTTTTCAGCGAGCGGCAGATTGGCCGTTCCAGAGAACACCATGTAATCGCCAGATACCATTTTCTTGCTCCTTTGCTTCGTTTGCGGGGAAATGCTTATTTGATGGAAATGCGGTCTGTCACGAATGTTTCAAGCGCTTTTGTCGCCGAACGCACCGACGAGCCGGGGAACGCCTTGGGCGCAAGCACCTTGACCTTTTCTCCGACCGCTTCGGCGAATTCCTTGCCGAGACGCTGCATACCGCCGCCGCCATGCGTCTGGAAGAGCGCCACCGTCTTGCCTTCAAGCGCCTTGGCGTTTTCGGCGAGGAACGTCCTCAGCGGCGGAGCAATGGTGCCCCACCAGTTGGGAGTACCGAAGAAAACGACATCGTAGGCTGCAAGGTCGAGCCCTTCTATCTTTTCTATCGGACGGAGAATCTTGCCGTAGCATTCGGGTTTCGCCTCGTCGCAGCAGGCTCTGAAATCTGAGTTGTAAGGGGTCTTCGCCTTGATTTCAAAGAGTTTCGCCTCTGCCTTCTTCGCAATCGTCTCTGCGGCAAAGCGCGTGTTGCCGTCTGGACTCCACGAAAAATAGATTACAGCCACCTTGCCTTTGGCTACTTCCACCGGCTCCTGCGCAGTAGCTTCGTTTTCACTGCAACCTGCAAAAAGTCCAAGCATAACCAATGCTCCCTTCAGAATCTTGCACATATTTGTTTTCTCCATTTTGCGGCGTCCAGCCATCGGCACCGTTGCCCCTGACGCGCCGCACGCGCATATTATACCATATTTCGCATTTCCTGTGCAGGCGGCAAACGCGGCGGCAGAACCGCCGCGAACGCGAGAAATGTTGCCGCGATGGATATTGTTGAATCCGTTCCATTTCTGTGTGCCGTTATATGCTCGATCGCCAATCAGTCAGCCGCGGCGTATTGATGCCGCCCCGGCGCGGTAGGGCGGGCAGGAAACTGGGGGAACGGGCATCTCGCCCGTTCAAACCGCGTATGCCCTCAAACGGGCGGGACGCCCGTTCCCATTCCGCTTCCAAACTCTCAGTTCATGAGTGCAGCGGAAGACAATGCATCCAATAGCTCGTCATTCCACAGTTTTTCGACAAACTCCCGAGCGGGCAGGATGTCTATGCCGTCAACGTGCGCGGCTTTCGGTTCGCGGCAGACGATGATGCGCCTGTCGAAACGTCCTTCTTCTGAAATAGCCTTCAGATTCCTCAAGTCGTGATTGTCGATGTGATCCGCGCTTTTTGCCTCAATTGCGGCGTTCCCGACGACAAAATCAACTTCGACGCCCGCAGGCGTCCTCCAATACGCAATCTCGCCGTCGCGGACTCTTGCATCAAGATAACACCTCAGCTCATGATGCACCCACGTCTCGAAAAGATGTCCGTATTCGGGGGATCCCGGAGTAGTCTCGCGCCTGCGCGAAAGGCGGCGGGCAACACCAGAATCGAAGAGATAGAATTTCGAAGTCTCGACCGTCTTTCGCCTTGCGCCCCGCTTCCATACCGGCACCTCGTCCGCCAGCAGCGTTTCCTTGAGAATCCTGAAATACTCCTGCACCGTCGATCGCGGAACCTGCGCATCGCGCGAAATGGCCGAGTAGTCGATCTGTTCGCCGTTGGTGCACG
>DFGM01000090.1:13363-15305 GCA_002371755.1 Verrucomicrobia bacterium UBA3750
ATATTCGTCGATGTAGTCGGCAAGCTCCTCCTCCGGCTCGTCGGAAAATACGACGGGCGGAAGAAGCCCGTAGTTTACCGCCCTGTCAAGATCGAACAAATCCTTGAGCTCCGATGCGGAAAACGGGTGCAGGCGCTTGACACGAGCCCTCCCGCCGAGCAGATTGACGCCCTTTCGCCTCAACTTCCTCGCACTTGAACCAGTCAGCAAGAACCTGAAACCGCGCCGTTCGATCAGTCTATGGACTTCATCCAGCAAGGACGGCAACTTCTGTATTTCGTCGATTACGATTATGCGTCCGTCCGTGCATGTCTTTTCGATGTAGCCTGGGTCGCTGGAAAGGCGAATAAGCGTATCTGAGGAAAGCAAGTCGAACACATGCGCGTCGGCAAGCTCATGTTCGACAAGCGAGGACTTCCCGCACTGACGCGGACCGAACAAAAAGACCGACTTCCTCTTCAAGACATCGGCCAACTTCAGATTTCGTTCGATAAACATTCCTTTTTCTCCTTTCTCGGTACATAGTATACCAAATTTTGCGCCTATCCGTCAACGGAATATGCCACCACTCTTGGCACATTCCATCGAAATATGCCGACACACACAGCAAATTTCGTCATTCTCCGTCGCCGATTGTCAGAGATAAACGCGCCCTGCAGCGCGTGATTCACTCCGCCATGTCGTACACCCGCACGTAGTCAACGACGAAATTGCCGCCCGGGAACTGCCGCTTCGCGGGGAGCTACCCGATTCCAAGGCCATTCAGCGGGTTAAGATCGCGGAAATCCCTGCAAACCGCGCGTTTCGCGGGGTCTGTCCCCACGAATTCTGTCCCCACGAATTCATCTTGCGATGGAATAATGCAAACTGCATGTTTCGCAAGGCCCGGCCCCAACGATTCCCAACGATTGGTTTTATCCTGCGTAAAAACCCTGTTTAGACTTACGGGACCATTTCGCATACATCGCAAGATAATGCTTCTTGATGTAACGCTGAATCCCAGCCTGTTCTTTTCGGGTCAAATCGCCCTTCCGCTTCATAACCGAGCTTCCATCTGCCCTGACAAAGAACTTTGCAGAGGACTCCTCCGACAGTTCTTCGTTTCCGGCGTGAACGTGCATGGCCTCCACGATGCAGTGGGAAGTAAAGTAAAGGTAGTGGTTGAACACCTTATCTTCAAAATACTTTGGCATATTACGCGGCAATGAACTCGAGGTTGTCGATCAAGTTTTGGACTGCAATCGTCTCTTCGATTTCGTCCATGCTCGATTCAAGCACCTTAAATTTGTCGGACACGACAACCACATTCCCGGAATTGAGATTGGCAATCTTGTATCCAGCCTCCTGCTTCAGCACCGCGAACCCGTCGACGACCATCTCCGCGGCATCGGCGATTGCCTTTGCTTTTCTCTTAGGCATACGACACCTCCACTCTTTTGACCGACTTTAGAAACTTCTTCGGATCAATCATCAGATTCCGAAGCACCGGCCGCAGGTCGATGTAGTCCTCTTCCGTGCCAGCGCCGTAGTCTGCCTCGACCTCCAAATAACCGTCGTGCCATTTCTTGACTCGCAGATACCGGCGCAGACTGTACGGAGCGGCAAAACGGATTGATCTGCCGCCATACGAAAATATGGTGTAATCCGCTTTGCTGCTCAACCGAGCCACGCTGTCGACATTTGCATGCATCTTGCGAGTATTATACCATATTTTCGCGGCAGATTCAACGCGGCACCGCGTCTATTCCGCATCCTTGAAACCGCGCGTTTCGCGGGGCGCTTCCGGTTCCGAAGAGAAAACGGATGTGGCAAGGGTGCCTCGCACTTTCTGAAAGGCCGGGGCGGCCTTGCCACATCGCGGAAATCCCTGTAAACCGCGCGGTTTGCAGGGTCGCTGATCAGTTCATTTTATGCTGACACTTCCCGGATAGAGCGTAACGCG
>DFGM01000020.1 GCA_002371755.1 Verrucomicrobia bacterium UBA3750
CCCGACTTTCCACGTTCGTTTGAAACATCCCGGAATTTTCAGGGTTTTGGGCCAGAGGTCTTCACTACACCTTTGCTTTCGTCGTGTCAGCGAGGCGGCTTGAGACCTTTGGCGGGGGCTGGGCTGGAAGCGTCAGGCCAAGCCGGCCCAAAAGAATCGCGACGTCTTTCTTCGGCTCGACGTAGCGCGGCAGCGTGACGATTCTTCCGTCTGTAGTCGGCATCACGACATCGACCATCTTGACCATGCGGAACTTTTCGATGATCTGGCGGGGCGTGAGTCCGGGTGCGTGTTCCCTGGCAATGGCCCGCAGCGTCTGCAGGAGGCAGAGCGCCATGAACGCCGTGAATATGTGCGCCTCGATGCGGTCTTCGAGCTGGTGGTAGACCGGGCGCAGGCCGAGATCGTTCTTGAGTTCACGGAATGCGTATTCGATCTCGCCCTGGATCATGTACTTCTTCCAAAGCGTCTTCGGGTCGCATTCCGGGAGATTCGTGCGGAGGAGATACGTGCCCTCGTCGTTCGCCCTCGCCTCCCTGATCCGCGGCCAGTCGAGCTTCCACGAGAAAGATTCGGCCGTGACTTTTTCGCCTTCCCTGGGTGTCGTGACGTCGATCATCTTCCACGCACGCCCCGCCTTGGTCTCCGCGACCGCGAGACGGGCGATCAGCTCGTCGCGTCCGAGCTCGCGCTTCGACGGCTCGATTCTGCGCCACCTCGACCTGCCGAGGCGCTCGTCTATCGCGCGGAGCGTCTTCATTGCGCCGCGAATCTTCTTCACGCGCATCGCCGTTTCCTTGAGCGAACGCGCCGCGCTTTTCGTCAGGACGAACGTGTCGCCCGCGCCGTCTGCCGCCTTCGCCACCTTCACCGATATGCCGTCCTGGACCTGCTCCCATGGCGCCTCGTCGAGTTCCTTCCCGATGACCTTCAGGTGGCCACGCGGGGCGCCGACGAGATACCTGTAGCCGTCCTTGCGCATCTCGGCGAGGGTGTTCTCCGAGGGCACGCCCCTGTCCATGAGCCAGAGATTGCCGATCCTGCCGTATTTCGCCTCCAGTTTCCGGATGAACGGCATCTGCGTCTCCTTGTCGCTCGTGTTGCCGGGCAGCACCTCGTAGGCGAGCGGGAATCCGTCCGGCGTCAGGACGAGCGCAATCACGACCTGGAGACAGTCGCCCCGCTTGTCGCGGCTGTAGCCGTAGCGCTGGAGATCGCTGTCGAGCGCCTTCGTGCCGTCCACCTCGAAGTAGGTGCTCGTCAGGTCGAAGAGGACGACGTCGCACGTCGAGCCGAAGAGACCCGCCCAGCGGTCGCGCAGGAAGAAGAACAGGTCGTCCTTGAACGACAGCGCAGGGTCCCTTTCGCCGCGTGGCTTCTTCCACTCCTCGGTCGGCCACATCACGCGGTCGAGGCAACTGTAGAGCGTCGAAAGCCCGGTGAGGGCGCCAGCGCCGACCAGCTCGGCGACTGCGGTGTTCGCAAGCCAGTTCGTGTGCATGTCGAGTTCGCTGCCGGGATCCGTCAGGCGGTACATCACGATGGCCTTCATGATCGCAAGCCAGTCCGTGCCCTTGCGGCTCGGAGGAAGACGCGAGGCCCAGAAGCCATCCAGCCCGAGCTTGTCCCACAGCGCCGTCCCGAGCCAGACCTCGCCCCAGTTCCGAATGTTCTTCACCGCGAGGCTGTCCATGCGGATCCGGACTACCTGTCCGTCATCCGTCTCCGGCGCACGGTCTTCGGGGAACAGCTTCAGCTGCCGCACGTTTCCCTTCTCGTCGAGCGCCTCGACCGCATGCTGCCACTCCTCCCGCTGCGAGTCGTTCAGCTCGCCGAGGTAGAGCGCCCGCCGCTGGAACACGCGCCTGCCGACGCGAACGCTCTCCACCAGACTCCAGTAGTAGTGGAGCTTGCCGTCCTTGAATCTCTTTGTCGCGCGAAGAAACATGCCGGTATTATCTCACATCCGGCTCGCCTTTCCAAGGGGGCAGGTCTTCACTACACGGCTTTTCGTGGTGATAGGCGCATGATCCCTGCGCCGCAAGCCGCGTTTTGCAAGTTATCCCCACGAAAAAAATTGAAACCGGGGTCGAACGTGGAAAGTCGGGCTAAGCCGACGGTCATTACGTACATAATTTGAAAATTTCTCCTGCCTATTTGGCGTAGCATTTCGCACCTCCTACTTATTGGTATCTCCCCCTCATGTGACTGTCGTTCAATTCTGGACTCCTTTCAAACTCACTATATGCCAATACTATTGCGAGAGTCAATCATTTAGCGCCTCGGCGATTTCAGTTACAACATTCTTGTTCTCAGCAATCCAAGATAGGAAACGCTCCTCTACTCGTCTGAAATGTGAAATCTTATTCCAATAATATATTCGGGGATCCATGCTATATTGAATACTATTGGCATAATACACGTCGGGATATGTCTTGAAAAAATCATAACACGCGAAATACCAACCATATACATACGCACGTTTCAATGGATCAGAACTAAGATTAACGCCTCCAATGGAGGAACATGTAGCAATAGGTGATTTTTTTAATTTCGCAACCACCCGATAGCCATTGCGGTACCCCCTTACGTATGATGACAGTAAATGGACATAGCAGTTTGTCGTTATCAATCCACCGTCAGTGTTTGCGTCCTTGTTTTGCCCTTGCTCAGAAGAAAAGACTCCCCAGAAATGGCGCTGGCACGCTTTTCTTATCTCATTTCGAGTCTTCACGGCCTCCACTTCTCGTACCATCTGTTCTTCAAAGCCATCGCGAAAGGCTTGAGCCACAAGATCCCCTTCACTATAAATTGACAATGAGCAATTGATTGGATAATTTGCAAGGAGCATTCCTCTATTCCTACCGATTTCGTATGCCTCAGCAGCCCGTCTAAAGTCAAAATAATCCGGTGGCATTTCCCCTAACTGATCTGATGTATCAGGAACAGATTCTGTTTCTAGGATGCCAGTCTCCATCTCTAACTCTTTTACAAAATGATACATATCCGGCGAACCATAGTAAGGCACTTTTGTACTCTGGCATCCTCCTGTTATGAAATGCAGCAAGATAAAACACGCCATTAATAGACCATTTTTCATAAATCACCTCGCTCTACTTTTTCATAATCTTCTTTATCCGACATTCCAAAGACAAAAACAGCGGCTTTCAAATTCGCAGTAGCCATGACTTCACATTGACTTCTTGTCTCATATTGCTCATTTCGACTCAAGCACGTTATAGCCGTATTGTAGTTCTTGATGGCATGTTTTCTGTGGCGTTCTTCATGTTCAATGACAAGATTTCTACGACGCCAAGTCTTGAAAAACCAAAAAGACTTCCATTTGTTTTTCACTCTGGGATCATTAATATCTTTCACGATGCTATCATTCTCCCAGATTTTATCAGCTGCATTCTGGATTAGAGTGTATACTTCAAGTTTAAATGTATAATCAGGAACATATTTCCCCAGGGAACACTTACAAATGAAATTTGTTGTCAAAAAGTATGGAGTCACACCAAGTGCTGACTCTATCTTGTCACCACGTTTAGTTCTTAATTTTCCCGAATAGACATCCGCATACGACCAACCTAAATCAGTGTATTCAAACGTATGCATTCCGCCGAAATCGAAATACCACGATGGAGCATTCATCACAAAGCAATAAAGGTTCTCGCCCCCATCCTCTTCAATTGGGTCACGATTGGGCCAGCGGCCGAAGACTGGCTGATAAACACGTTGCTGATAGCCGACCATGCCGGTCTCGCGGTCGTGGTACTGCGTGCTGAAGC
>DFGM01000165.1:0-10697 GCA_002371755.1 Verrucomicrobia bacterium UBA3750
CCGGCGCGTCGCATTGCGACCTCTATGATGGAGGCGGGAAGAACGCGATTCCCTTCGACCGCATCGAGGCATTCTACAGAAAACACCTGAAGTGAGCGCTTCTCGCGTAGAGGTGCCGAGAGGCTGAGTGCGCAGAGCAGTGATTATGACTTGGGTGGCAAAAGACCTCTGCATACTCTACATCTCCGCGCTCTGCGCGAAATAGTCAAAACTGACGAATAGGATATGAAGGTCGAAGAGTTCAGAAAGACGATGGCCGAGGTGGAGTACATTCCCGCCGGGAGTAAACTTCATCAGGCGTTTCACGCCTTTTCGCAGGAGGCGCTGAAAATCACGGCGGAGTTGAATGGCGCATATCATACGCCTGAGGAAGTGCGTTCGCTCATGTCGCGGCTGACGGCGAGCGAGATTGACGAGTCGTTCGGTCTCTTCCCGCCGTTCCACACGGATTGCGGAAAGAACATACGCATCGGCAAGCGCGTGTTCATCAACGCCGGATGTCAGTTCCAGGATCAGGGCGGGATAACGATTGGCGACGATGTGCTTATAGGTCCGCAGACGATTGTCGCGACGCTCAACCACGATCCCGATCCCGACAAGCGCGGCGGCATGTTTGCAAAGCCTGTTGTCATCGGCGACAAGGTGTGGCTGGGCGCGCGGGTGACAATCTGCCCCGGCGTGACTATTGGCGAGGGGGCAATCGTCGCTGCAGGCGCTGTCGTGACCAAGGATGTGCCGCCGCGCACGGTTGTCGCCGGCGTTCCGGCAAAAGTCATCAAACGAATCTGAGGTGCGCGGGGTGGAGAAGGGGGCGGGGAAAGATGACCGAAAAATCATGTAGCGGCGATAAGGCCGTCATATAGGAATGCTATAATATGCGCCATGAAGACAAGAACAAGGATATTCTTCGTGACGCTGGCGTTTCTGTTGGGCGTGCGGCTCGTCATAATGGGTACGACATACGTGTTCGAGCCCAGCGAGTCGCGCTATGCGGCGATATCGGCGAATATGGCGCTGACGCGAGACTGGTTTGCGCCGGCGTTTACCTACAAAGGCAAGTGGGAAGTGTTTGCGGGCAAGCCGCCGCTTGCATTCCAGGCGTCGGCGCTTAGCGCGCTCATGCTTGGGGGCGCAGGGGAGTTCGCGGTGCGCCTTCCGTCGTTTGCGGCGTTTCTCGCGCTTCTCGCGATTCTCTATTTTTCGGCGAAGAAGCTTTCGCGCGACGAGGGGGTTGACGGCGGGGCGGCGCGTCTGGCGGCGGGCATATGCGCGAGCAGTGCGGCGTTTTACGCGGCGGCTGGGTTTTGCATGACGGATTTGCCGCTTGTCTGCTGCACATCCGGCGCACTTCTCGTATACTGCGCATGGCGAGCGCGCACCCTCGGCCCGGCACTGGCGATCGGCGCACTCCTGGCACTCGGAATGATGATAAAAGGTCCGATTTCGCCGCTTTTGTTCATGTTGGGCGCAGGGGTGGACTTCCTATGGCGGCGTTACGCTCTTAAAGAGGAGAAGGTATTGCCTCCGCTTAGATGCATTGCTGCGGCCATAGCCGTGTTTCTCGCCCTTGCGATACCCTACTTCATGCTTATCGAAAGACGGCAGAACGGATTTCTCGAGTACTTCTTCATAAACGAGAACCTTTTGCGCTTTCTCGTGAAAGACTACGGCGACAAGTACGGTGCGGGCAGGGAATCGTTCCGCGGGATGGCGGCGATTTGGGCGTTTCTCGTCACGCTGCCGTGGTCGCCGTTCCTGGTGGCCGAGTTCCTCCCGCCGTTGAAAGGGCTTTTGCCGCGTCTTAGGAAGAAGATGAGTCCGCTGGCGGCATACGGCGCTGCGGTGCCGGGTGGCGAAGTGCGGCGTTGTTGTTATTCCACGGCACTGGGGGCGGCTGCGGCGATAACGCTTTTCTGGTGTCTGACAAGCCGGGTGCCGCCCACATACCTTCTTCCAATCGTGCCGCTTGTCTCGCTCCATATCGCGCTTCACGCCTCGCAGACTCCCGCGACAGGACGCTTGCTCTGGCACATGCTGCCGTGCGCGGCACTCATAAGCGTCATTGCCCTTGGCGCGACGTTGGGCGGCACCCGTCTTGCAAAACCGCGCAAACTCCCGGGACCCGATGCCCCGCCAAAGGTCAGCGACCACTATTTCTCCTATGAATTCTATCACGGTCCTTGGGGCGAAGGAGCACCATGCAAACGCTAGCCATAGTGATTCCGTGCCACAACGAAGCGCTCAGGCTCGATTCGACCGCATTCATACGCGCCGCCGAGACATGGCCATGGATTTCCTTCTGTTTCGTGGACGACGGCTCGACCGACGCGACGGCGGAACTCCTTGCGCATCTTTCGCAACTATCGCCTGCGATGCACGCGATATACCTTTCCAGGAACATGGGCAAAGCCGAGGCCGTCCGCGCCGGCGTGAGGCATATCCTCGCAAACACGCACGCGGATTTGGTTGGATTCTGGGATGCGGATTTGGCCGCGCCATTGGAGGAAATCCCTTCGTTCATGGCGGCGTTCGAGCGCCCCGTGAATCCACCGGCGGCGGTGTTCGGTTCGCGCTGGCCGCACCTTGGCACCGATATTCGGCGTTCAGGCTCGCGCGGCTTTGCGAGCATTCTCGCCAAGGCTGCAATCCGCCGCGTCCTAGGTGTGCAAGTGTGGGATACGCAATGCGGCGCGAAGATATTCTCCCGCGCTTTGGCTGCCGAGGTCTTCCGCGACAAGTTCCGCACAAAGTGGCTTTTCGATGTGGAAATCCTCGCGCGCATAGGGAAAAGGCGGCTCAAGAAGGAGACGATGGAGCTGCCGTTGACGGCCTGGTACGATGTCCCGGGGTCGAAAGTCGGCATCTCGGCGCTTTTCGAACTCGTCTGGCTCATATTTGCCCGTGCAATGCGGCGCGAAAATTGGTATAATAGTGTCGATGCATGTATTGATAATAGAAGATGACGCTCGCACGGCGGAGTTCGTCGCAGGCGCATTCCGCCAGACTGGGTATGCAGTCACGCATTGTGCGGACGGAGAAAGCGGCGCGGCGGCGGCTTTGTGCGGCGGCTACGATGTCGCCATCATAGATGTCATGCTCCCGAAGCGAGACGGGCTTTCCATCATCCGCGAACTGCGCGCGTCCGGCAAGACGCTGCCGGTAATCGTCCTTTCCGCGCGCGGGAATGTGGATGCAAAAATCCTCGGGCTCGAAGCCGGCGCGGACGACTATCTTTCAAAACCTTTTTCCGTCGCGGAACTCTTGGCGCGCGTCCAGGCCATACTGCGCCGATCCGCCCGTAAAACCGAGACGAGCGTTCTCAAAGTCGGCGACCTTGAAATGGATCTCGTTTCACATCGCGTCACGCGCGCGGGCGAAAAGCTCGACTTGCAGCCGCTGGAATATTCACTACTCGAATATCTGATGCGCAACAAAGGCAGGGTGGTGTCGAAAAATACGATCCTCGAACGCGTCTGGGGCTACAATTTCGATCCGCATGCGAATGTGGTCGAAGCGCGAGTATACCGGTTGCGCGAGAAAATAGACCGCAATGCCGATAAGAAGCTCATCAACACCGTAAGGGGGTTCGGCTATGTCCTCGGCTGAAAAACCGCTATGGAAAAAGATTGCGCTGCGCGCATTTGCTTCCTTCGGGCTGTTGTGCGCCATAGTCGATGCCGGGGTGCTGGTCGCGACAATCCGCTACCATACGGCCGAATACCACGAGGCCCTTTCGCTTGTGTCAAAAGACTTGGAGCACGAATATGAAGAATCCGCCCGCGATGCGGCGAAGATGACGCTCATCATGAAGGAAGATACCGAAACGTGCGGAACGGACAATCTTTTCCTGCTCGTGACGACGCCCGCGGGCGAAGTGGTGTCCGCCGCCTCCTCTAGTAAAAGCGTATTGGAACAGATGCGCGCAAGAGCACAGTCCGAGAAGCCTTCCACCTACCGCATCGTCCGGCAATGCCGCAACCGTCGCGAAGAGGCAATCCGCGTGCGCAAGACCCGCCTCGCAGACGGAAACATTCTTTCGGTTGGCTACAACGTCACCAAAGCCGAGCAGCACGTGATACTCGAAGCCACGCTTCTGGCGGCGTCGCTCGTGGTGGCGCTTTTCGTGGGAGCGGCGCTGGGAATCGGGATTTCGCGGCGGTTCGCAGCCCCGCTTTCGCGCATGGCCGCAGCGGCGCGGAGGCTTGCCGGCGGCGACTATTCCTCTCGTGTGAGCGTCTCGGGCGAAGGCAGCGAAATAACGGAACTCGAAAACGCCTTCAACCACATGGCCGCAGAGAACGAAAAGATTATTTCCGACCTGCGTACGCTCACCGACGACCTCGCCCACGACCTGCGCACACCTCTCACGCGCCTGCGCGCCGCCGCCGAGATTGAAATGCTCAATGCCGGCTCCGTGCCGCCCCAGCTCGCCGTGACGGTTTCGGAGGAGACTGCCTCGATGCTTGAATTGATAAACACGATGCTTGATATTTCACGCACCGGAAACCTGCCGGAAAGAACGCCACGCGAGGAAATCAATCTGTGCGCGTTCGCACGAAATGTCGTGGAACTGTATTCCGTTCTCGCCGAAGAATCCGGCATACAGCTTTCGCTCGCGCTGCCGCCGGAAAGCGTGTATTTCACCGCGCACAAGGTGCGAATGCAGCAAATCCTGGGGAATCTGCTCGATAACGCCGTGAAATTCACGCCGCGCGGCGGCAAAGTCGAACTTTCGCTTTCGCCCAATCCCGTCACAATCGTCGTCGCCAACACTGGCGAGGGCATCCGTCCGGACGAACTGCCCCACATTTTCAAACGCTTCTGGCGCGCGGAAAAGAGCCGTTCGCTGCCGGGCAACGGGTTGGGACTCGCGCTGGTCAAGGCGATTGTCTCTTCCTACGGCGGCACGGTGCGCTGCGAATCGAATCCGGGCGAAAAGACGGTCTTTACTGTCGTTTTCGACTCTGAAGACGCAAGCGCGGGGAGGTCTGGCCTGTCTCGGCCAGACTAGGATGCGCATTCAAAGGAATGAAGCAGATGTTCTGGATGAAGAAAAACGCGGAGCCGCGCAATAGCGTCGCCAACATAGGCGTGGAGCACGGCAAATGGGGCGAGGATATGGCCGCCTTGAAGCTGAAAAGCGAGGGCTTCGAGATTCTTGCGCGCAATGTTCGCCCATATAGCCGCGACAGGCGTTTGGAAATCGACATAATCGCCTACGAGAAAGAGACCGGCACGCTTGTGTTCGTGGAAGTGAAGCAGCACTCGAAACATTGGGAATGGGAAGGCGATACGCGTGGCGTGGATGTGAAAAAGCGCCAGAACATGTGTAAAGCCTGCCGCGCTTGGCTCAGAGCGCATCCATGGGATGGCGGCTACCGTTTCGACGTAATCGAAGTCTATGGCGTGCCGGAAGGCGGCAAGCCCGAAGTAAGGCACATAAAACGAGTCAACATCTTCGAAACCAAGTCACGCTTCGTCCCGTATATATAATACGGCAAAGAAGAGCCCTGTCCTGGCGCGGGGGAGGCGTCAGGCGGAAACCATGGAAGATGACAATTGCCTGTAGCACTCGTATGCGGCTATGGAGACCGCGTTTGCGAGGTTGATGCTACGTGCGTGTTCGCCTGGCATGGGAATTCTGAAAAGCGATTCCCCGTAGCGCGAATAGAACTCTTTTGGCAGGCCCGAGGATTCGTTGCCGAAAATCAAGGCGTCGCCCGGCTGGAAGCGGCAGTCATAGAGCGATTTTCTGCCATGGGTCGAGAGGAAATGCAATCTGGCCGGCTTTATGGCGGCAAGGCAATCTTCCCAGGTGTTGTGTATATGGATGTCCAGGTGCGGCCAGTAATCCAAGCCGGCGCGTGCGATGGACCGGTCGTCAAGTGCGAAGCCGAGAGGTCTTACCAGATTGAGCGGCACGCCGAGCCCAACGCACAGCCTTCCGATTGCGCCCGTATTGTGCGGTATCTCGGGCCGCAGGAGAACAATCGAGAAATCCGCCAAAAGCGTTTGCACTCCGGGAAGGGGAGAAGTCATGACGCCTTGAATATCCATTTCTTCTGGATGTTGTATGAACAGAAGAAAAGCGCCGTTTCGACCGCTATCTTGATGAGGGTGATCCAGAACCCCTGGGCATCGGCGAGACGCGAAATCGAGGCTGTCAAGGCGTACCCGGCCGCCATTATGCAAAGGACAAGCGTCCAGTATCTCAAGAAGGATGCGCTCTTGGCGACTTTCGATTTGAATACGAGCTTTCTGTTGAAAATGTAGTTCGCAGTGGCGGATACGGCACGGGCGATGATGATGGAGACAAGCACGTTTGTGGCGCGTTTCCAGTCCGTAGAGCGCGCAAAAGCGAACAAGGCGAGCGAAAAGACCGCATTGTCGATGAAAAAGCTCCCTACCGAGGATATGCAAAACTTTACAAGCGCCCCGTAGATGCGGATGGAATCCTTGAGGGGGTTGAAATGCGAAGAAGCGTTCTCCTCTATATATACGGTTTCGATGGGAATCTGGACGGGATATTCTTCGTGATGCTTCGCGTCCGCAAGCATGCGCATTTCATACTCGTAGCGGTCGCCCTGGAGCGTGAGCATTCGCTGGAAGAGCGCACGCGGGATTCCCCTAAGACCTGTTTGCGTATCGGCAATCTTGAGGCGCGTCATGAGGAAGAATATCTGGCGCGTCCACCAATTGCCGAAACGGGAGCGGAAGGGGACTTTGCCGGAAAACGCCCTTACGCCCAGAGTGAGGGCTTTCGGGTGGGACAAGGCGGCTTCGGCCACTTTGGCGATGTCGGCCGGAGTGTGTTGACCATCTGCATCGGCCGTCACTACGGCAGGGGCGGCTGGAAGGTTTTCCAATATCCACTTGAAGCCGGTCTTGAGGGCTGCGCCTTTGCCGCGGTTCGTCTCGTGCACGATTACGGGTATGGACTGCGCGCGAAGTTCTTCGAAAACGTCAAGGCCGGTTGCAGAGCCGTCGTTTACCACCACAATGCCCGCGAAACGCCCCTTGAGCTCGCGGATGAGTGTTGTGAGCTTGGAGTCTGGATTGTATGCCGGTATCAGAACGATGGCTGGTGATTGCTGCATATTTCTTCTTTGTATCGTGTGACGAGAGGAATTATACCATAATCCTTGGCGGCGTGCAAATGGCCCTGAAGCGTGCCTGTTCCCCTATGGACACGCCGGGGCATAATTTGGTATAATATTTGCCCATGGACAAATTTGACACAGCGATGGCAAAGGCGGCGGTTCTCACCGAGGCGCTGCCCTATATCATCGACTTCAGGGGCTCGATAGTCCTTGTGAAGATAGGCGGATCCGTGATGGAAATCGAGAAAAACCTCGATTCGATCATGGATGATATCACATTCATGCGCTCCGTGGGCATGAAGGTGGTTATCGTTCACGGCGGCGGCAAGGCTATTTCGAAGGCGTTGCGCGAGTCCGGTCACGAGCCGCAGTTCGTGGGCGGCATGCGGGTGACTGACGAGACGACGATGGAAATCGTCAGGAAGACGCTCAATAATGTCGTGAACCCCGATTTGGTGCGCAGGCTGCTTGCGCGCGGCATAAATGCGCGGCCCATCCACGGCAACTGGGTGTTTGGTGCGGAAAAGGTAACCGATCCCGACCGCGGCTATGTGGGACGTGTCGTTTCTGTGGATGCGCGGCCTGTAATGGAGATGCTCGATGCGGGCATCATTCCCGTAGTGACGCCGCTCGGCACGGGCGCAACCGACCAGCATCTTTACAATATCAACGCCGATATTGCCGCTGCCGCGCTCGCAAAGGTGCTGAAAGTGCGCAAATTCGCGCTTGTGAGCGATATGCCGGGGCTTCTTCGCAACCCCGAAGACGAATCTTCCCTCTTTTCCACGCTCCATGTCTCTTCCGTCGCGCGGCTCAAGGCGGACGGCGTTATTTCGGGCGGCATGCTGCCTAAGATAGACAGTTGCGTGGAGGCGATTGAAAGCGGCGTAAAGAAAGTCCATTTGGTGGATGGACGCATGGCGCATTCACTTTTACTTGAAATATTCACGCGTGAAGGCGTGGGAACGGAGATAACCGAATGAGCAACAATACACAAGAAGTGTTGAATCTTTACCGCAAGTCGGTAATGGGCACGTATACGCCGGATGTGGCGATAGCCAGCGGCAAAGGGGTGACGGTGCGCGACGCCGACGGGCTCATTCTCTACGATTTCACGAGCGGCATAGGCATCCACAATGTCGGGCACTGCCACCCGAAAGTCGTCTCGGCCGTCCAGGAGCAGGCGGCGCAGCTGATGCATTGCAGCAATCTTTTCGCGAACGAGCCTGCGACGAAGCTCGCGGCGAAGCTTGTGGAGCTTTCCGGTCTTGGCGGCAAGGTGTTTTTCGCCAATTCCGGCGCTGAAGCGAACGAGGCGGCCATCAAGCTTGCCCGCAAGTGGGGCAATGCGAACGGCGGGCGCTACGAAATCGTGACGATGCGCCAGGGTTTCCACGGGCGCACGCTTGCCACCGTGGCGGCAACGGCCCAGGGATGGTGCCAGGAAGGCTACGACCCGCTGCCTGTCGGCTTCGCCTATGCAGACTACAACGACCTTGAATCCGTGAAGGCCGCCGTGAACGAGCGCACCGTGGCGATCATGCTCGAGGCCGTGCAGGGCGAAGGCGGCGTCACGCCCGCCACTGACGAGTTCATGAAGGGCATACGCGCTCTTTGCGACGAAAAGAACCTTCTCATGATTTGCGATGAAGTGCAGTGCGGCATGGGCCGCACCGGCAATTGGTTCGCCTGGCAGAACTATGGTGTGGAGCCGGATCTCTTCACGCTCGCAAAGGCGCTTGGCGGCGGGCTCCCCATGGGCGCGCTCGTTTCCAACGCGAAGTTTGCGGATGTCTTCACGCCCTCCAGCCACGCCTCAACGTTCGGCGGCAACCCTGTTGCCGCGGCCGCAGCACTCGCGACCATAGGCGTTATCGAAGAGGAAGGGCTCCTCGACAGGGCGAAAGAACTCGGCACGCTGTTCCGTGAAGCCCTGCAGGCGGAAGTCGACAAGCATGACAAGCTTCTTGAAGTGCGTGGCGCAGGTCTCATGCTGGGCCTTGTCGTGGATGGCGAAGCCAAGCCGATCGTCCAGGCGTTGCGCGATCAGGGCCTCCTCGCCCTTACGGCCGGCGCCAACGTGGTCCGCTTCCTCCCGCCGCTCGTCCTCAAGGAAGAGGATCTTGAAGAGGCTGTGGACATGATTTCCGACGCACTCGATTGTCTTTTCGACGAACAGGCGTAGTGCCAAAGCCCTGACGGCTTCGTGAAAGCCGCCCCACACCATTCGCACCAATATAAAAAAGGAGAAGAAAATGAGCGATACGACATCTGCAAGCGTGAAGCGCTACGCGAGGTATCTACTTGTAATGGCGGGCCTTGGAGGGCTCATATACGGTATCGATGTGGGTGTGATCGCGGCCGCGCTGCCCTACATCCGCAACACCGCCAACTACGGCAAGTGGGAGCTTGGCTTCGTGGTGAGCGCGGTATTGTGGGGTTCTGTGGCATCATCTCTCTTTGCCGGTTCTCTTGCGGAGTGGTTCGGAAGGAAGAAAATCATCATCTTCTCCGCCTTCTGCTTCTTTATCTCCATCCCCGTGATATGTCTTTCGGGGCTGTTCGAGGGCGGCAACTTCGTGCTGCTCACGGTCGGGCGCACCTTGCAGGGCGCTTCCGCCGGTCTCGTGGGCGTGGTGGTGCCGATGTATCTCGCCGAATGCCTCGATTCAGAAAGCCGCGGCAAGGGGACGGGCATGTTCCAGCTTCTCCTCACCATAGGGCTTGCATTCGCCGCTGTAATCGGCCTTGTCGTGACCGGGCTTGTGGGCGACTCGGACAAAGTAATCAAGGCGGCGGCGGAAGCAAACGCCGTTGATATGGCGGAAGTGACGCTTGCAAACGTCCGTGCCTGGGTGGAGCCCGAGAGGTTCGCTTCCTGGGTGCACGCATGGCAGACCATATTCCTCTGCTCGGCAGTCCCCGGTCTCATCCTCTTTCTGGGCGCGTTCAGGCTCAAGGAATCCCCGCGCTGGCTCTACAAGCGCGGACGCAAGGACGAGGCTCTCGCCTCTCTTGCCGCAAACAACGGCGAAGCGAAGGCCAAGGAAATCCTGGAAGAGATGATTGCCGCCGATGCGGAGGCGGAAAAGGAGAAAGCCGCAATCGCCGCCGTGGCGAAGGGCGACAGCCTCTTCCAGCGGAAGTATGTCTATCCCTTCTGCCTCGCCGTGATAATCCTCGGCTGCAACCAGGCCACAGGCATCAACTCCGTTCTCAACTACACGGTCGACATTTTCAAGGAGACGGGCATGCAGGGCGTGTTCGCCAACTTCTCCGATCTCGCCATCAAGCTCGTCAACGTGTTCATGACGATAATCGCCTGCGCGCTCGTGGACAAGAAGGGCCGCAAGTTCCTTCTCAAGCTCGGCACCGGCGGCATAATCGCGGGCCTTTGCGGCGTCGGAACCGTGTTCCTGGCGATTAAGAGCGGAATCGTGGCCGCGAGTCTCGCGACCGGCATTGTAGCGACAGCCTTCTTCTTCATGTTCATCGCGTTCTATGCGGTCGGTCCCGGCGTTTGCGTGTGGCTTGCTCTCTCCGAGCTCATGCCCACAAGAATCAGGGCTACGGGCATGTCGATTGCGATGATCATCA
>DFGM01000165.1:10746-24963 GCA_002371755.1 Verrucomicrobia bacterium UBA3750
GCGATGATCATCAACCAGGGCGTTTCGGCGACTATCGCTTCGGTGTTTCCCGCATGGGTGGGTTCGTGGGGCTTTGCGCCCGTGTTCTATTCGCTCGCGGCTTTCACGGTAATCTACTTCATAACTGCGGCGTTCTTCCTTCCCGAAACGAAGGGGCGCACTTTGGAGGAAATCGAGAGGTATTTTGCCACAGGCAAAATTGACCGTTGAAACGCAAGGCACTTTTTTGGTATAATATACGGAAATCTCCCCGCAACGGGGAGCCGATCTACAGGAGAAAACAGAAATGGCGATGATGAAGGGTTTCTCGAATGCATTCCGCATTCCAGAACTGAGGAAGAAAATCCTGATTACACTCGGGCTCGTGTTCGTGTGTCGTCTTGTGGCGCAGATTGCGACCCCCGGCGTGAACCTTGCCGCGCTTGGCGAGATAATGAAGGATATGCAATCCTCCCAGAATAATTTCTTCAACTGGTTTGAAGTGTTCACCGGCGGTGCGCTCGGCCAGTGCGCCATCGGCTTCCTCTCCATCTGGCCTTACATCTCGGCGCAAATCGTGATTCAGCTGCTCGGTTCGGTCATTCCCGCCCTTGAGAAGCTCAAGAGGGACGGGGAATCCGGCAGGCAGCAACTCGCGCAGATTACGCGCTATCTCACCATAGTCCTCTGCGTTGTGCAGAGCTGGGGTATTGCGACGGCGCTTTCCAACCCTGCCATGCTCGGCATTGCCCATCCTGCGGCCTCCGACCTTGTCATCAATCCCGGCATCGGGTTCAACATCATGACGGTAATCTGCATGACCACGGCATCGCTCTTCATCATGTGGGTTGCCGACCAAATTACGACCTTCGGCATCGGCAACGGCGCCTCGCTCATCATCATGATCAACATCACCTCGCGTCTTCCCCAGGCGCTCTTCGCGATGTGGGACAGGTACTTGGGCGGCGGCAACTTCGCCGAAGCGAAATATGCCGACATCGCGGTGTTGGTCATATTCTTCCTTCTGGTGGTGCTCTTCACGGTGGGGCTCACGCAGGGTGTGAGGAAAGTGCCGATTCACTCTGCGCGCAGGTCGGTCTCTGGCGGCGCTTCCTTCGGTATGCAGCAAACCTTCATGCCGCTCCGGGTCAGCTACACGGGCGTTATGCCTATCATCTTCGCCCAGCCGCTCATCCAGATCCCGAGCTCGCTTCTCATGCGTGTGGCGCCGGTCGGTTCTCGTGTCCACGAGTTCGCGAAGGCGCTCTCCGAGCCCGGCCCTCTCCACCTCACGGTCTATGCCGCGCTCATAATGTTCTTCACGTTCTTCTGGGTGGCTACGCAGTTCAACGCTATTGAGATTTCCGAGAACCTGAAGAAATCGAGTTCCTACATTCCCGGCATCCGTCCCGGACGCGCCACTGCGGAATATCTTGACGCTCTCATGACGAAGATTACGCTTATCGGCGGCACGGGTCTCCTCATTGTGGCTCTTATCCCGATGATGCTCATGGGCGGCATGGAAGTGCCGTGGGTGGTTGCATCGTTCTTCGGCGGCACCTCGCTCCTCATCATCGTGGGTGTGGCGCTTGATACGCTGCGCATAATGGAATCGCACTTGCTGGTGCGCAAATACGAAGGCTTCCTTTCCCACGGTTCGCTTCGCGGCCGCGGCGGAGTGTAATAATGAAGCCTGATACGCAACACAAAGACGTAACGCCTCGTGCGTTGCGTCTTTGTTTGCTTTTTGCAAAATATCCGGCTCAATCAGCCCCTGCAAACGTCAACTTTCTTGAGACAAAACCGGCATGAACGAACTGGCGACGGTAATTTTCACGGTGACAGGCGGCTTGGGCGCGTTCCTCCTCGGAATGCGTCACCTTTCTGACGGACTCCAAGCCGCAAGCGGCGAAGGGTTGCGCCGTTTCATGTCTCTTGCGACCGGTCGCCCCCTCGTCGGCGTCGCAACGGGTGTCGTATCCACGATGATTGTCCAGTCCTCTTCCATCATCACAGTGATGCTGGTCGGGTTTGTCTCGTCGCGGCTCATGACGCTCGCGCAGTCGTTGAACGTGCTCGTGGGGGCTAATATCGGCACTACGTTCACGGTATGGATAATGGCGTTCGCGCCTTCGCCTGAGATGCTGGGGCTGGTATTCCTCTGCCTTGGCTCGGCAATCTATTTCCCGTTCCCGCGTTCGCGAATACGCCATGCAGGACTTGCGATGATCGGCCTTGGGCTGGTCTTTCTCGGCATGTTCTTCATGAAGGAAGGCGTCGCCCCCATCCGCGAATCCCCGGCGTTATCCGAGGCTATCGGGCGTCTCGCCGCAACCGACTTCAAGAGCGTCATTTTTGTAGCGCTCGTTTCGGCGGCTTTCACCGCAATTGTGCAAAGTTCTGCGGCAAGCATCCTCATTTTCATGACATTTGCGTCGCAGGGTCTTGTCACGTACGAGACGGCCATAGCCGCTCTTTTTGGCGCGAACATCGGCACTACGGCCACTGGATGGCTTGCATCGATTGGCGGCGGGAGCGGGGCCAAACGCACCGCCCTCGCCCATACATTGACGAATTTTGTAGGCTCTGTTCTCTTTATCCCGCTTGTATTGCCCGTCTTTGTTCCGCTAGGCAAGGCGATTTTCCCGGATTGGCAGGCCAATGTGATGGCGCCAGTGGCCGTATCTGATACGATATTCTCCATAATGCGCGGCTTGGTGTTCTTCCCGCTCTCCGGTGTGCTCGCCAAGTTCCTCGAACGCATAATTCCCGAACCGGCGGAAGAAAAACCTCACCTTTCCCTCCTTAATGCCTATGCGAAGCGCTCCCCGGAGATTGCATGCGCCCAGGCGGCGCGCGAAGTCGCATTCATGTCGGAAAGCGTAACAGACCTGCTGCACAGCCTCCGGGACACCCTTTCCGGAGAGGGCAACCGCGAAAAACTCGAACAGCACATCTTCCGCCGTGAAGAGATATTGGATAACGTGCAACGCGAGGTAACGGAGTTCTTAGGAGAGGTGATGCTCTCGCGTCTTTCCACTTCGACTGCGGCCGAGGCGCGGCGTCTTTTGAGGGAGGCGGACGAATTGGAGTCGGCTTCCGACGAGATTGCTTCGGCGGCGAAAGCCCTGAAACGCATCCATGCGGAAGACGAGGAGCTTTCAGGCTCGGATCTTGCGCTTGTTCTTGATATACATGATGCGTCGAGCGCGCTTTTTGCGGATACTTCCGGCGATGCGGCCACGCTGCGACAGGCTGCGAAAGAGCTTAAAGCCAAGCTTCGTCAGGCGCGCCAGCTCCAACTTATGCGTATAGGCGGTGGTTCTGCGGCGGCTCCCGTCCTTGCCGCACTGGATCTGCTCAATGCTTACGACCGCTTCCGCAAAACCTGCATCGCAATCGCCGAAGTTTCCTGAACCTTAGCCGGCGCGACTTCAAGGCGAAGGCAAACCCTCCGGCTGTCCAGCCGGGACAATCTATCCCCGCAACCCCAACTTCGACCCATGGGCATGGGCATGAGCCGGGCGCTCTCTACCCTAGGGAGGCATGATGCCTGCGGCTATTTGCGCAGAATACTGCCGCGCCGCGGGGTTTTGCGAAGATATGTGCCCGAGAGAGCCTTGAGAAGGGTGGAGGGCTGGCTTGCGGCTATCCGCTACACGCAAGCCGTGGAATATGGTATAATATCATGCGGCATGAGTACGAGAATAATAGTAGCGGCCGGGGCGGGCGACTATCCGCGGCTGGTCATCGAAGGCGCGAAGCGCGCAGGCGTCGAAAACGTGACGGTGATTGCCATCAAAGGTTCTACCGCCAAGCGCACGAAACTCGCAGCCGACGAGGTTAGGGAGTTTACCGTGGGCTCTATCGCCTCCGCCATGCGCTGGGCATCGACGCTCGGGGCGGATGGTATCATTCTCGCCGGGCAGATAAATCCGCTGTCTCTTTTCCGCGGCCGATTCGAGCCGGAGGTGAAAGGGTGGCTCGCCTCGCTCAAAGTAAAGACCGCCCACACCATATTCGGCAAACTTATCGCGGAACTGGAGAAAATGGGGCTTAAAGTGCTGCCGGCGAGCTGTTTCATGGAAGAGTCGTTGCCGGGCGAGGGACTTCTTACAAGTCGCGCACCCACCGAAGGGGAGCTATCCGATATCGCACATGCCCGGACTGTGGCGGGCGACATGGGACGCCACGATGTAGGCCAGACCGTGATGGTGAAGGACGGCATGGTGCTGTCCGTCGAGGCGTTCGAGGGCACGAACGCAGCGATAAGGCGTGGCGGTAGGCTGGGCGGCAAGGGGTCTGTGGTTTTCAAGGCCGCGCGTACTGGTCACGATATGCGTTTCGACATCCCGGTGGTGGGCTTGAAGACGCTCAAGACCATGCGCAAGTCGGGTGCCACGGCACTTGCGTTTCAGGCCGGGCGCCTCATTCTGCTGGAGCGGGAGAAGGTTATCCAATACGCGGATAGGCACGGTATTACCATTGTTGGCATTGAATCCGGCCTGCCGCATGCACCCGTGAGGCCGTGACAACATGAAAGCACTTCTTCTAGCCGGCGAACAATCCGGCATGATATACGCCGAGGCTCTGAAGGCGATACTTGCCCAAAAAGGCGTCGAAACGCGTGGTTTTGCCGATTATGGCTTCAATGTCTCTGATATGGCAGTGATGGGCATACTGCCTGTAATCATGAAGCTTCCGTATTTCCTCAGAGTCATTCGGACGATGAAGCGCGCCATGATCGAGTGGCGGCCAGACGTCGTTTGCACCGTGGATTACCCCGGCATGAACCTTAAACTCTCCGCATACGCCAAGTCGCTCGGTATTCGCACGGTGCATGTGGTTTCTCCCCAGGTTTGGGCGTGGAAGAAGGGCAGGATTCCGCGGATAGAGCGTTCGCTCGATTCGCTCATGTGCTTTTTCCCGTTCGAGCCGGCGCTCTACAAGCCTGGCTTTGCGCATTTTGCCGGGCACCCGTTGTGCGAGATGGCCGAAGCAGATGCGTCTGCGAGGCCTCGTGAGAAGGGGCTCGTTGCGATATTGCCCGGGAGCCGGCTTGGCGAAATAAGCCGCAACCTGCCTGTCATGCTGGAGGCGTTGGGGAAGCTCAAAGGCGTCAGGGCCGAGATTCCCGCCGCGAATCCTGCTGCACGAAAGGCCATAGAGGCCATGCTTGCAACCTCCGGTGCGAAGAATTGCACTATTCTGGACGGCAACGCACGCTCCATTCTCGCACGGGCCGAAGTTGCGGCGGTGGCATCCGGCACGGCTACGCTAGAGGCGGCGCTTCTCAAATGTCCCACCGTGCTTGTATATCGGGTAAATGCGCTTTTTGCGTTCCTGGCGCGCAGGTTTATAAAGGAGATAAAGCACGTGGGCCTCGCCAATATCGTCTGGGAGAAGATGGTTCCCGGGAACGAAGACTACCCCATGCCGGAACTTCTCCAGGAGGATTTCACCGCAGAAGCGCTGGCATCCCTGCTCGGGGAGTGGCTTGAGAACCCGGATGCGAAAGCGCGGATAGTGGCGCGTCTCGAGGCGGCATGTGCGCTTCTCCGCACCGAGGGCGGGGCCTTGGAGCGGATTGCCCGGGAAATAACGAAAGGATGACGTGCGATGGATTCGTCGATAGCCATTGTCGGGATGAGTTGCCGTTTTGCCGGTTGCGCGACGCCGAACGCACTCTGGAACAACGTCATGAACGGCAGGAGCACCCTTACCGTTCCGGGACCCGATACGGAGCTCCCGTTCGGCGCAAAGCGCCTTTTCGACAAGCCCTATCCGACGCGCATAGGGCAGCTCGGCGATCTTTTCTCGTGCGTTCAGGCGATGCAGAACTTTCCTCGCCAGATAAACGCCGGCGAGAACCAAGACCTCTATTTTGCCACGCAACTCGCTTTCGACGCCCTTGGCGACGCATCGATGCGTCCGCATTCGCGAGAGTTGCTGCGCGGCTCGGTGCGCCTCGGCTACGCTCCGCCTTTCAACGCCTCTACCGTAAACTGGCTTCTCCACACCTCTTTCCTCGATCAGACCGTCGACATACTCCGCCGCTTCCTCCCCAACGCACCGGAAAGAGCCATAGAGGAAGTGAAGGCGAAACTCGCAGAATCGCTTCCTTCGCCCAACGCGGCCTCGTTCCTTCTGGGCAGCGGCTTCCGTTTCGTATCGTGGATAGCGCGCGAATGTTCTTTTTCGGGCGCGGCGACGATTCTTGACGCAGGCAATCTTTCAGGTGCCGCGGCGATAATGGAGGCGATGCGAGATTTGAGATCGGGCGATGCGGATGTGGCGCTCGCGGGTGCAGTATGCTCGCCTCTCAATCGCGCCTATCTGGAGGGACTCTCCGGCGTCGTGCGTTTCACCACCAAGCCTGCGCTCGCGCCGTTTTCGCGCGATGCGGATGGCACCATCCCCGGCGAGGGCGGGGCATTTTTTGTTCTGAAACGCCGTGAAGACGCTCTTCGCGACCACGATAGGATATACGCTCTCATCCGTTCCGTAAGCATCGGCCACAACCCGGAGAACGATGGTTCGCAGATTCTCTATCAGGCGTTGAGACGCCTTGGCATAGATGTGCGGACGGTTGGCCTGGTCGAGGCGGACGGATCTGGAATCCCGGGGCCCGAGGCGCGCGAGGTCGCGGCGATACAGAAGCTTTGGGGCGAACACAAGCCTGGCGGGCCACTCGTCGGCATCGGCTCGATCAAGGGCAATATCGGCCACACGATGAAAGCTTCTATGGCAGCAGGCCTTGTGAAAACCGCGCTCGCGCTCTCGCGCAAAGTGCTGCCGCCCCAGATCGCCCCCGAAAAGACGCTGGATTCTCTGGGCAACCTTTCGTCGAGCGCATATCTTCTCACGGAGCCGCGCCCATGGATTATGGGCGATGCCGCTTCTCCTAGAAGAGCCGTGGTCATAAGCGACAACTTCGACCCATCCGAATATATCGGCGATGCTTCCAAGGGCGGACGCTCCGCCGCAATCGTGCTCGAAGAAGAGCCTGAAGGCAAATGACGCCGCGCCGGTGACGGCGCGACGTCATTTGCGAAAGGAGTGGTGCGCACCCCTTTATGCGAAACGCATTCCCTACTTCGCCGCTACACGGACTACGGTGAGCGAATAGGGCTCCAGCGAAATACCGCCATCGAACTCGCCTGCGGTTTCCGTCGGCTCGACAGGCGCCGATTCAAGATTGTTCACTCCAAGCCAGCCGCCGCGCGGATCCCTTAGCGTAATGATGCGCGCCTTGCCCTTGAGATTGGCCTTCACGGTCACAGGCTCATCCTTCACATTCACGAATTTGAGCACCGTTTCGCCTGTCGCGTCGTCGTGGCCGGCGCAGTAGAAGAACGACTTGTCGTCCTTGGCGAGATTGTCGGTCGCCTTTATCGTGCGGCTGGGACGATGGAGGGAAAAGAGCTGCTGCACATAGTAGTTGGGGGTGGCGACGCTCTTCGTGCCGTCGAACCAGATCAGGTTGGGATGCCACTGGGTGTGCCCGTAGCGGGCGAAAAGGGGAGCGTAGCTGGCCATCTCCACCACATCGGAATTGCGCTCGAAGCCGGTCATTGCCGCAGCTTCGCAAAGGGCGGACTTCAGGTTGTTGGCCTTTCCGTGCTCCGTGTCGTGGCAGGCGTATTCGCCGGCGTAGACTTTGGGCTTCCCTTCGCGTGCGTAATTATCGTAGCGGCGGGCGGAGGAGAGAAACCATTCCGGGTCGCGATAGTAGTGCTCGTCCATGAGATCGGCCGTCTTGTCGGTGAGGCGCGCCCAGGCTTTGTCGAAACTGCTTCCGTCAGGTCCGGGACCGGACGAGCCGACGATGATGATTTCAGGGTGTTTGGCCTTGACGATTTTCTGGATGGCTTCGTAGCGGTCGAGGAAGACTTCATCCCAGTTTTCGTTGCCGATGCCGATGCGTTTCAGGTTGAACGGGGCGGGATGCCCCATGTCGGCGCGCACTTTACCCCACTTCGTCGTCACGTCGCCGTTGGCGAATTCGATGAGGTCGAGAGCTACCTGCGCGAAGTAGTCTATATCCTCGATTGCCACGAATTGCGCCGGCTTCTGGAATTGGCACGTGATGCCGGCGAGGCAGATTGGCAATGGTTCTGCGCCAATTGCTTCGCACAGGAGGAAGTACTCGTAGTAGCCTAGGCCGAACGTTTCCCAGTAAGGCGGGGTGGGGTAGGCCCAGCGGTTTAGGATGCATTCGCGCCTCTCCTTCGGACCCACGGTGCGACGCCAGTCGTACCAGTGCTGGAAGTCGCCTTCCTCGACGATGCAGCCGCCGGGGAAACGCACGAACGCGGGCTTCAGCGCGGCCAGCTTCTCCACTAGGTCGCGACGGAGACCGGCGATGGTGTCGCATGGCATGAGGCTCGTGCAGTCGAATTCCACCGCCCTGCGCCCCTTGACGAGAATGGAAAGCATGCGCCTTCCGTCTTTCGCCTGCTCGTCGCGATAGATTCTAACCTGCCCGAAGGGGAAGTCGAAGACGTTCTTCTCGTCGGCGGTGAAGACGGTCTCGAACTCCGTCCAGTCGCCGAGTTTGTAGTCGATGCCGTCAAGTTCGATTTCGCGCCACTTGAACGACAGCGTGTAGTTCTTGCCATCCTCCAGAAATATGCCGTCGTAGCCGCGATTGCGGACACCGGCCAGTCCAGCGCCGAACGATTCGATGCGCAGGTGCTTGGCGGTGTTCGGATGCACCGGCGCACCATACTGGAACGAAAGACGCGCCATGCCGCCGTTGCGGAAATCCGGCTCCCAGCCGTCGATGTTGCATATCCACTTCTCGTGGTCGGCCTGGCCCCAGTCGAAACCGGCGTTCATGAGCTGCTCGGGATAGATGCCGCCATCCGCCGCCCAGTTGATATCCTCGAAGAATATGCCCCAAAGGGATTTTGGCACCTCGTGGCCGCTTTGGAGGTCTCCAAGCGTGATTTCAATCTGTTCGCCCAGGCACGAGGCCGAGAGTGCAAAAGTGGCGGCAAGTGCCGCAAGTGTCTTTGGTGTGTTCATGGACGGTATTTTACCATATATAGCCGCATCGCTCAACCCCATATTGGCTTGCGGCGCGGCGGCCAATCGCGCGGCTCCCTCATCTGCCCTACTACACGCAAGGCGCAAAATATGGTATAATAACATCCACCTATGAAAAACTACGAATGGAACTGGTTCAAGGCTGGGCGCATGACCCAGGTGTCGCTCTCCAAAGGCGAAGATATCGCCAATCTCGCCAATCTCGACAAGAAGCATTGGCTCGCCATCTCCATGCCTGTCAAAGGCGTGAGATTCGATTCCCGCATGCTCGAACTTATGGATTCGGATGGCGACGGGCGCATCCGCACGCCCGAAGTGATTGCCGCAGTGGAATTCCTCAAAGCGAAAGGCGTGGATCTCGATTCGCTCTTCAAATCGGGCGAAGCCGAAGAAAAGGCGCTGGCCGAGGTGATGGACAAGGAAGCCGACCTCGCGAAAGTTCCGCTTACAGCCGATGAGAAAGCCGCAATCGCAAAGTGGGAAGCGGCGGGCAAGGATGCTCTCGCGCCTGGCTTCGCTTCGCTGGACGATATGGCCGCGGCCGATGCCGCGCTTAAAGCGGTCGAAGAATTGATCGACGGCTATTTCACTCCGCCGGAAGATATGCCGCTCGTGACGGAAGAAGCGGATAAGACTCTTCCTCTCAAGGAAAAGCTCAACCCGAAACACCTCGAAGCCATTCTCGATTTCGCCGAAAAGTGCGTCAAGCCCGTCCTTGGGGAAAAGACGGAACTTGCCAGGCTCGAATGGAAGAAAGTGAAGGGCGCCATCGCGCCATACCGCGCATGGGTCGCTGCAAAGCCCGTTGCGGGAGCGGGCGCCAAGGCGAAACTCGTGGAAGAAGAGAAGGTCCTGCGATACAAACTCCACCTCGTCGAATTTCTCGAGAACTATGTGAACATGCGTCGTCTCTATTCCAACGACGACCTCGCCATTTTCCAGACCGGCGTCCTGCGTATCGACGCAAAGGAGATGAAGCTTTGCTTCCATGTGGATAGCGAGGCGGCGCATTCCGCGCTTGCCGGGAAGTCTAAGTGCTGCATCGTATACGTGAAGCTTTCGCGTCCTGCCGACAAGGCCGAGGCAAGCATGTGCGCAGTCGCCACCGCCGGTACGGTGCGCGGACTCTACGCCGGACGCAACGGCGTATTCTACGATCGCGACGGCAAGGATTGGGAAGCGACCGTCACGAAAGTCGTCGAGGCGGAGGTTTCTCTCGCGGAAGCGTTCTGGGCACCATGGCGCAAGCTTGGCGAGGGAATCGCATCCAGCGTGAAGAAGTTCCTCGGCGACAAACAGAACGCGGCCCAGGCGAAACTCGATGCCGGAGCCCAGAACGCACAGGCGGGAGGCGCCGCCATGGCGTCCAGCATCGCGGCCATCGGCATCGGAGTAGGCATGATGGGTGCGGCTCTCGCTTCCATCATGGCGGCGATTTCCGGCATGGCATGGTGGCAAATTCTCGTCTCCATCGCAGCTGTAGTCCTCGTCGTTTCCCTGCCGAGCGCGATTCTTACATGGTTCAAGCTTCGCCAGAGGGATATCGGCGCGATACTTAACGCGAGCGGATGGGCGATAAACCGTCCGATGCGGTTCTCCATGAAGCTGGCGCGCGAGTTCACAAAGACGGCGCGGGACCCCTTGTTCATGCGCATCGCGATTTGCGTCGCCGCCGCCGTGGCGATACTCTTTGCGGTTCTTTGCCGTGTGAATGCCACATGCGGCGAATGCGTATCGTGCGAAGATGCTCCGGTCCAGGCTGCTGAAGCCGCAGAGCAGTAATCCTTCAAGAAGAGACTGCGATGGACAATAGTGATGTGGCGGAGAGAATCCGCAGCATGGCAGTAAAGGCAAGGGCGGCGGCTGCCGCCCTTCGCCGTTTGGACGAGGCCGGGAAAAACGCCATGCTCGAAGCAATGGCGCGTTCGCTCGAAGAATCGAAAAGTTCCATCATGGCGGCAAACGCCGTGGATGTTGAAGATGCCAAAGCATCCGGGCTCTCTCCGGCGATGGTGGATAGGCTTTTGCTGACCGATGCGCGCTTTGCCTCCATGGTGGGAGGGGTCAGGCATATTGCCACTCTTCCGGATCCGGTAGGTGCGGAAATATGGCGGCGCGAGATGCCCTCCGGGATTTCCATATCCAAAGTGCGCGAACCATTTGGCGTGGTGGCGGTCGTCTTTGAGAGCCGCCCGAACGTATTTGTGGATACGGCCGCACTTTGCCTCAAGACAGGCAATGCCATCATATTGCGCGGTGGCAAGGAGGCTCTCCGGAGCAACCTCGCGCTCGCGAATGCCGTCGCCAAGGCGTTAGACGTCGAAAACGCCGTCCAGCTCGTCGACTTCGGTGCTCACGATGCCGTAAGAGAGCTTGTGCGCCTGCCGGGACTCGTAGACGTGGCGATACCTCGTGGCGGAGAACGCCTCATCACGGCAATGTGCGAGGCGGCCCTGATACCCGTTCTCAAGCACTACAAGGGCGTCTGTCACATCTATGTGGATGACAAAGCCAACATCCCGATGGCACTTGCCATACTGGATAACGCCAAGGTGCAGCGCCCAAGCGCGTGCAATGCGGCAGAGTGCCTGCTCGTGCACGAAAAGCTCGCGCCGCTTTTTCTTCCGATGGTGCGCGCCTGGGCGCAAGGCTCCGGTGTAACATTGCATAGCGGCGAAGCGGGCAAGGAATATCTTTCTCTCGATCTGAATGTCGAAACCGTCGCTGGCTGCCGCGAGGCCATAGACTTTATAAACACGCATTCCTCGCACCATTCCGACGCAATCATAACCGAGGATGCCGGACGGGCGAAGGAGTTTCTGAGAGATGTGGATTCCGCTTGCGTCTACCACAACGCCTCGACGCGGTTCACCGATGGCGCGGAGTTCGGCATGGGCGCCGAAATCGGCATTTCCACCGACAAGCTTCACGCCAGAGGTCCGATGGGGCTTGAGGAGCTCACCACCTATAAATATGTTGTCACCGGCGACGGAGCCATCCGCGGCTGAGGACGATTTGCGAAAACAAAAACGATACGGGCGCTCCTTGCGGTTCGCCCGTATCGTTTTTCATTGAGGCAGGTGTGAAACCTGCGGCGGCGAAGGGGGCTCGCCGCCCTCTGCTCAGGCGCGCTTCGCCTTCTTCGCAGGCGCCTTCTTCGCGCCCTTGATGACGGGAATCTGCGCAGCGGCCACGGACTGGCCGAGACGGCGGGCCTTCTCGTCAGGCATGAAGATGTCAATCTTCTCCGCCCATTCCGGATAGACGTCCTTGAGCATGGCCTTGGCTGTTTCGAGGATTATGGAACCGCCAAGTCCCGAAGTCACACGGCCCAGAATCATCATGTTCGAGTAATCGTAGAACTCGTTGTACCACGGAATGGCGTGCGCGAGGAAGCGTCCGATCTGAATGTAGACCTGAAGAGCCTTCTCGTCGCCTTTCTCCATTGCGGCTTGCACGACTTTGAGCCTCTCGGGAAGCTTCATGTCCTTCGGGAACTTGAAGCCGTATTTCTCCGCGAGCCAGTTGACGGCCTGCTGCGAGAACGCCATCGCGCCCACGCCCGCATCGCCAGACCATTCATCCTTCGGAGCGGCTGGGTTGAAGTCGACAGGCGCGAATGCGAGTTCGGAAATGCGCCCCGTCATGGCACCCTTGGGATCGACGTAGCCAACCGCTTCGCTCGAACCCATCGCCACGCCGAGAATGCCTTTCTTGTTCATGGTGATCATGCCGGCGAGAGCCGTCACGTCGCCATCGTTGTAGATGGCAAACGGAACGCCCCAATCCTTTTCGATGCGGAAGAACATGTTCTGAGCCGTTTCGAACTTGGAGGGATTCTTCTCCTTGATGGCGCGGAAAAGACTCGCGATGCCCATCTTCTGCCCGACAAGCGTGCCTGCCGTGGAGCCGCCTATCGCATCGACGCGCGGAAGCGAGGCCGCCGCTTCCTTGAGGCCGGCCGTGAGCATGGAATAGTGGTATTCGGGGTCTGCGTTGTTGCGCGGATCCCACGGAAACTCCTTCGAGAACACCACATCGCCATTCTTGAGCGCGGAAATCTTGAAGTCGCTCGCGCCAAGATCGAAACCGATGCGGCAACCGTCCGCCACGGTCTTGACAATGGACGTCTTTTCGGAAAACTCCGGCATCTTCTTGAGGGGGAGAACCACCGCCTCCACGGGCTTGCCGTATATAGAGGTAAAGAAGTCGTAATCGAACTTCCTCGCGCCTTTCTTCGTGTAGGCCTTTGCGACGGGCTGCACCACGGCATCGGGACCGGCAAGATAAAGCTTCCAGCCGCCTGCCGACCACACGATGAATTTGGCGATGCGCTCGACCACATACGAAACCTTCTTCGCTGCGGCGGGATCAAGCCTCTTCGGAATCGGCAGGTCGTAGCGGTAGACTTTTCCGTCTTCGCGCTCCCATGCTATTGCAACCACATCGGCAGAAGAGCCGATGCCGTCGTAAATTTCCCATAACGCGCTCATTGGCGCCACGAACTCGCTTGCACAGGTGCACTTTTTGCCGCATTTGCAGGCCATGGTTGTCTCCTTTGTTTTGTTTGGTTTCGCCCCATTCAGAGCTTCGGCGGATATTATAGCGTTTTTTCGTCTCCTGCGCAACTGCCTTTCCTGCCGCTTCATTTGCCATAGGAGAGGCGCTGGGTCGTTTGCGCGTGGGCGAGGAATATGGTATAATATGCCGCCATATGAACAACGAAGAACTGTGCCCCTGCAAGTCAGGGAAGAATTTCGGGGAATGCTGCGGACCGATAATCGCCGGGACTGCAAAAGCACCCACTGCCGAAGCGCTTATGCGTGCACGGTACAGCTCGTATGTAACGGGCGACATCATGTTTTTGAAAGACAGCGCCGTGAAAGCGGTGCAGGACGAGTTCGATGAGGGAGCATGCCGCGCCTGGAGCAAGGCTGCGAGATGGCATGGGCTGGAGATTCTCTCCACCGAAAAAGGCGGAGAAGGCGACACTACGGGAGTCGTCGAGTTCCGTGCCACTTATACTGCGAACAACGAGTTCTGCAACCATCACGAGGTTTCGACTTTCGTGAAGGAAGCTGACGGCTGGAAGTTCGAGGATGGCGTCATGGTGGGTGAAAAGCCCTTGACGCGCGAAGAACCGAAGGTCGGGCGCAACGATCCTTGCCCCTGCGGCAGCGGCAAGAA
>DFGM01000074.1:0-410 GCA_002371755.1 Verrucomicrobia bacterium UBA3750
GGCTTGTGGCGGCGGGGTCGCCATCGTATGCCGCCGAGACATCCGTCTCGACGAGCCGTTTCACTTCCGGCATGCGCGCCATGAAAGCCGCGACAGTTTCTTTCGCCGGCCTCGTGGCGTCCAAGAGCGCGATTTCACGTTCCAAATCGGACGCCAGCTCCGTGAGCGCCGTGCCGGAGCCCAATTCCCCGTAGACGCACGGGTGAAGCGCGGCAAGCCCGTGCCGTATGATGTGGGCCGTCCTCTGGGGGAGCGTCATTTCGTCTCCTTCCTGATGCGCGCTATGATGCGCGAGGCGCCAAGATTCTTGAGCCCGAGCGCAAGGAAGAGCTTGCCCAGAATATGGCGGCTTTCCGCCTTCACTTCAACGATCTTCAGTCCCTCGGCCTTGCAGAGTTCGCGGAAGTCCT
>DFGM01000074.1:470-12764 GCA_002371755.1 Verrucomicrobia bacterium UBA3750
TCCTTCAGCGTGACGCAGTGGATGTTGGGCGTATCGTACCACTTGAAAGGCAGCGCCTTCGAGACGGGCAGGCGTCCGAGAAGCGCAAGCGTAAGGCGTATGCGGTAGGCCGCGAAGTTCGGGAACGTGACAATAGCCTCGTCGGCCACCCTGAGCGCCTCGTGGAGAAGTCCGCGCGGGTTCTTCACCTCCTGGAGCGTATCGGAACATATCGCCACGTCGTAATGCTTGTCTGGTATGAGCGATATGCCCTCGTCGGCATCTTCCCAGAAACAGTCGTGTCCGTCGGCGACGACTTCGTGGAAGCGGTCGATGTCGATTTCCACGCCGTCGCCCTGGACATTCTTGGCATCCCGCAGGACGTTCAGGAGCGTGCCGTCGCCGCAGCCGATGTCTATGACGCGCGCGTTTCGCGGCACCATCGCCGTGACGTGGCGGTAAAGGCGCTTCTCCCACTTCATCACCTTGCGCGTGCGGTCTGTGAGGAATCCGCCCAGGAGCGGCGAGAGATCGGATATGTCGGTTAGGAACGAATCGTGGCCCGTGCCGGCCTCAAGGTGGCAATAAGTCACACGCTTGTTGTTCCTGAGCAGCGCCTCCACTATATCCTTCGATTGCCATTCGGCGAAGAGGATGTCCCGCTCGTACGATACGACGAGGCACTTCGCCTTGACGCGTGCGCATGCACCGTCCAGCCCGCCGTAGCGCTCGCCGGCGTCGAAAAGATCCATGGAACGCGTGATGTGCAGATAGCTGTTCGCGTCGAAACGCTGGAGGAACTTCTTGCCGTGGTGCGCGAGATAGCTCTCGATTTGGAAATACGTCTTGAACTGCGAGTCTCGCCTGTCGCGTTCTTCTTTGGGGGCATCCACGAAACTCTGCTGCAGCTTGCGGTCGAACTTATCCTGGAGGAGTTCGCGCGAAAGGTATGTTATGTGGGCCAGCTGGCGGGCGGTGGTGAGCCCCTGCTTGGGTCCGAGCCCGTCGCCTATGCCATAGTAGTCGCCATTGTTCCAGTTCGGGTCTTCCGTGATGCCTTCGCGCCCCACGACATCGAACGCAAGCGCCTGGGTGTTGAGACTCGCGCTTGTAGCGATCAAAGCCGCACGCTCCATCTCGTCTGGATGGCGGGTAATCCAATCCATCACCTGTATGCCGCCGTAGCTGCCGCCGATAAGCGCGGCGAGTTTCTTCACCCCGAGCTGCCTGAGCAGCATGCGATAGACGTCTACCGCATCGCTCATCGTATATTGCGGGAATGACGAACCGTAGGGCTTGCCGGTATCCGGGTTTATACTCATCGGGCCGGTGGTGCCGCTGCAGCCGCCGATTACGTTGGCGCAGATTACATGAAACCTGCTAGTGTCGATGCCGCGTCCGGGCCCGACCATCCGTTCCCACCAGCCGCTGGGCTTCGTTTCCCCCGGCCTGATGCCGGCGACATGCGCATCTCCCGTGAGCGCGTGGCAGATGAAAATGACATTATCCTCTCTCATCGGCGCGCCGCATTCTTCGTACGCAACCTCGATTTTCTTCAAAACGCCGCCCGTCTCGAACCTGTAGCCCCCTTCCGGCAACTTGAGTTCGAGCTTTTTCGGCTCAACTACGCCTACTCCGTCATCCATTGTGCTTGACTCCATTATCTGTAGACTCTTTGCCCCTTCCTTTTCAAGGCCACATATTATACCATATTTCGGCGGGTAAAGGGTAGCGGTCCTGCCAGTTTCCATCAGCAACAGGCGTTGGCGTTGTCCGGCCCGCCCGAAGGGAGAATCCGGCCCGCCCGAAGGGGTAGTGCGACCAATAATGCGCATGGGGCTCGAATCCAATGGGCATTGGCCGCAAATCCAATAGGCATTGAGTTGGAATCCAATGGGCATTGAATCCAAATCCAATGGGCATTGGATTCCCGGGTGATGGGCATTGGATTCCCGGGTGATGGGCATTGGTCGAACAACGGCTCGGTAGGGCATATCCACCACCAGCCGCAGGTGTGTATACCGCGCCTTGCGTCCCAAAGGGCCGCTTGACCGGTCTGGCGAAATCGACGGAGCGTAATTCCGAACTCGCCCCTGCCGGTCGGCTAATCCAGCCGAATCCAGCTCATGAGGGGGGTGTGCGGTTCCGTACCGCCGCCAGTCTGGAGATAAAACGCGTTTTCCGCCGTGCGGCCCGCATCTATATTGTCCAGTTTCGTTTCGTCGGCCGTGAAAATTGCGGCTTTAGCCTTTACGCAGTTGCCCGCCGCATCATAGGTGCGTATGTCGCTATACTCCGCCCGGCGCATCAGTCTCACGCTTTCCCCGTTGCGCCAGAAGTCTTCCACGAACGAATAAAGATTGTCGAAGTGCCTCTTCCCGGGCGGGCATATTGTGCTGATTGAAGCGATTTTCAGCCAATTTTCCGCCCCGACACTCCTGAAAAAGCATGTGTACACCATGCGCTTGTCGCCTTCCTCTTCGCCGACAATGCGGAATTGGACTTTCTTCCCTGGCTGCCAGTGCGGCAAGCAGGCCATGGCTTTCACGCCCGTCCCCTCGTGCCCGAAACGCGAGATGCGCACGTGCTCTTCGGCATAGACCACCCTTGCGCGCTTTTCTTCTGGTATGCTATCGGGCTTTGCGGAAAAGTCGAAGGGGTCGCCAGGCTCCCACACGGAGAAAATCAACACGTTCCCCGCGTCCTTCAGGTTCTGCAAGCCGCAGTAGCCGGCGCTCCAGCCTAACGCCATGTAGTAGGAGTTGGGCTGAAGAGACTTTACATCGAGCGTCATCTCTGCCATAACGGCGTTGGTCGAGGTCGGATGATAGCGCAGATGAACGCTGCGCGCAGCCTTCGGCGCGACCTCGTTCCGGGATACGGGACTTGCCTGTGCGACCTCACTAACATCATCCGCCGCCCGTGCGCCACCAAACGCCACGAGTGCGCAAACTGCGAGAATCAGGGCTTTGGAGGCGACTTTTTCGACAATATCGGCAACTTTCTTCGCGGCATCCGGCGTGGCGAGCGCTTTCATGCGCTCCCCCATCGCGGCAAGGCGTTCGGGCTTGGCGAACTTGTCGAGGAGATAGTGGCAAAGCTGGCGCGACGAGAACTTCGCCTGCATTGCTTCATCGGCAGCGCCGGCGGAGACGAAGGCGTCGGCATTCCAGTGCTGGTGGTTCCTGAGTGCGCTCGGCAGCGGAATGAGGAGAGCCGGCTTGCCGCATGCAGCAAGCTCGAAACATGTGGAAGCCCCCGCGCGCGCCACCACTATGCTGGCCGAGGCGAAACAGTTGGCCATCTCCTTTTCAAACCCATTCACCCGCGCCGGTATGCCGGCGTTGGCGTATATTCCCATCACCTCGCCTTCGTCCTTGAGTCCGGTCTGGTGGATTACATAGAGTTTCTTTTCCGAGCCGTCGCGGCGTTTGGCGAGTTCCGCGTGCATGAGCACAATCGCTTCGCTCGCAAGCATGTTCACGGCGTGTGCACCCTGACTGCCGCCGGTCACGAAGATTACGAATGCATCGTCCGGGATGTTTGCGAACCTCTTGCCGCATGCGATTTCGGCACGCACCGGCAGTCCGCTCAGTTCGCATTTGCAAAGCTTCAGGTGGGATGCCGTCGATTCGAAGCTTGTCGCCACCACCTTCGCAAACCGCGAGAGGAACTCGACCGCCCTTCCGGGCACGGTATTCGCCTCGTGCAGCACCACCGGCACGGAACTTCTGCGCGCTGCGAGCACAGGCGGCAGGGAAGAATAACTGCCCATTGCCAGCATCGCATCCGGCATCTCCTTCTTTATTTCCTTGCGGCATCTGAAATAGCTGCACAGGATTGCAAAGGCGTTCTTCACGCTCAACTGCCTCGCGTGGGTGGAAAAGCCCTTTCCGGACCACGAGCGCATCACGCTTGATTCCACATCGCGCCCCGATTCCCACACCGTCACGTCGTGTCCGCGGGCTTTGAGCTCTTCCGCCACGGCAAGCCCCGGGAATGCATGACCGCCCGTGCCGCCGCATGCTACCGCTATTTTCATTACCAATCCCTTTCGTTTGGCGGGAGGGCGCTCTTGCGCATCCTCGCTTTTTTATCCGCTTCGTGTTCGTCGGAGCGCTCTTGCGCCTTCTTCAAAACGGCTTCGACATCTTTATCTTCCTTGTCTTCCTCGCTCTTGTCTTCTTCGCCCTGGGCTTCTTCGTTCTGCTCGGGGTTCTCTTCCTGACGCGCCTCGAATTCGTTCTGCCGCTGGTCGTCGCCCTGGTCTTTGTTCTCGTTTTCGGCGGGATCGTTCTTCTTGTCGGGCTTGTTTTCGTTATTGGCGCCGCCTGCGCCCTGCCCGCCGCCCTGGGAAGGATCGTTTGGAAGGAGTTCTATTATCTTCCTTATTATATCTAGAGCCTCCTCCTGTTTCGGGGGGAGAATGTCTTTCACGCACTCGATTTGCAGTTTTTCTAGCTGCGTGGCGAGGGCGGAGATTTCGGCTTGCGCTTCAGCGGTGAAAGGCGGCTTGTTGGTATCCGCCTGGGCCATTTGTTCATACTGGCGGGCCCAAGCCGGGAACTTTGCGCGGAACGAGCGCGTATAGTCGAGCGCATCCGGCTGCCAGGCGCGGTTGTTGACGGTCTCCACATCCTGCCAGGCGTTGGATTGGCTCAGGAGATCCTCGCGGATGGAATCTGGCGGCAGGGCCACCATCTTGTGGAAACGCGTGCAATCGCTCTCCACGCTGGCGAGCGTGGAGTATGCCTCGGGGTTGAAGTCGGCGAGTTCGACGGCGGCTTTGAGGGCGCGAGAGCGCGCTTCATCCATCTGGAGCGGGATGGTGGCGGCATCCTCGTTGTTTGTTGCGGCCTGCGCCACAGCTTCGCGTATCGGGATGAAAGCATCGGCCAGGGCTTCGGTGCGGGCCGAGAGCGCTTCCGAGACGGCTATCGCCTCTGCAGGGGCGTTGGTGCGGCAGGAAGCGGATTCGGAGAGGATCCTGCGCGAATCGTCGCGCGCTCCTTTCAATATGGCGGTCGGATCCTTGCCTTGCGCGGCGGCTATGACATCGTTGATATGCTTAGTCTCTCTCAATTCGGGGAGGGAAGCAGCGGCGCGGGCGAAATTGCGCCTCAGCCGCGCGTCATCCGGCTTGGCGCGGAGCGCGATTTGCGATGCGGCGGCGGCTTCTTCCAGATTCTGGATTGCGTCTTGGGCGCCGGGGGTGGTGGCTCTTTCGTATGCAAGAGCGGCCACCACTTCAGCCGCACGTGCACCATATTCGCGCGAGAGCAAAAGCGGCTTCAGGGTGGCAAGAGCGTTTGTCGAATCCCCCGCGAGGTACATGTCGACGCCCATATTCCATATCTCGCCATCGGTGAGCGCGGCTTCTTCGCCGTGCACGGCGATGTGCGCAGCGAGAATCAGCGATGCCGCTATAAACGCACTAAAACGCATCAGAATCTCCTTTTCCGCGACAATACGAAGAATACCGCCCCGATAATCCCGGCGAGGACGAGCGATATGCCCATCACTATCGCGAAGGAATGCGCGTGATGCATGAAGGGGAGTGTCGCTAGATTCATGCCGTAGATAGAGGCTATGAGAGTAGGTGCCGCGAGAAGAATCGTGGCCGCCGTCAGATACTTCATCACATTGTTCAGGTTGTTGTTGATGAGCGATGCGAAAGTATCGAGCGTGCCGTTGAGGATGTTCGCGTGTATCGTCGCCGTCTCCAGCGCCTGCTGGTATTCCACCATTGCGTCTTCGAGCTGGTCGCGGTCGTCCTCGGAAAGGACGAGCTGACGGGCCGTGTTCGCTCTCGCAAGTGCTATCGTATCGGCCTTGAGCGACGTCGTGAAGTAGACGAACGTCTTTTCGATCGTGAGGAGTTTCAAGAGCGCTTCGTTGGAAATCGTCTCGTGCAGCTCCTCTTCCAAGGCGTTCGTGCGCAGATGGATGTCGTTCAGATACCTGAGGAAGAGCACTCCCCCGTGCCAGAGAAGGCGAAATGCGAAACGGTAGCTGTCGCTTGGCGGGCAGACGCGGCGTATCTGGTCGAGGAACGCCGTTGTCACAGGCGTTTTCGCCGAGCACACCGTTATCACGCTCTTGGCGAAAAAGATTATGCCGAGAGGCACCGTGCGGTATGGATAGGGGCTGTTCTCATCCTCGACCGGACACGGCACGTGCACGATCAGCATGGAGGAATCGTCATCGTAATCGAAACGCGGCCTTTCGTCGGTATCGAGCGGGTCGGTAAGGAAGTCGCGCGGCACGTTGGAGTGCGTGAGCACCCTTTCGAGCTCGGTAGTCGTGGGTTCGACGAGATTGATCCAGCAGCTCTCGGCGAACTCTGGCGTTTCCTTGAGGCCTCCGTTTTCCCAGCGGTAGATGGCAATCATAGGTGCGCCGCCTTTCTATTGGGAGCAAAAAGGTTTATCAGCCAAGCTGGCTCAAGAATCTGACGTCGTTTTCATAGAGCCAGCGTATGTCGGGAATGCCGTACTTGATCATGGCGATGCGCTCCACGCCGAAGCCGAACGCATAGCCCGATACTTCCTCTGGGTCGTAACCCACGAACTTGAAGACTCTCGGGTCCACCATTCCCGCGCCCGCCACTTCAATCCAGCCGGACTGCTTGCATACGTTGCAACCCTTGCCTTTGCAGACATGGCAGGAGAAGTCCACTTCCACGGAAGGCTCGGTGAACGGGAAGAAGTGCGGACGGAAACGAACCGTCACGCCGGCCCCCATCATCTCCTTGGCGAAATACGCAAGGACGCTCTTCAAGTCTGCAAGAGATACGGGCTTATCCTTGCAGTCCACATAAAGACCCTCGATCTGGTGGAAGTTCGCGGAATGCGTGGCGTCGGTGGTATCGCGGCGGAAAGTCCTGCCCGGGCAGATTACGCGCACTGGCGGCTTGTTGGCCATCATGGTGCGGATCTGGACAGGCGAGGTCTGGGTTCTCAAAAGACAATCGTCGCCGAACCAGAAGGTGTCGCTACGGTCCATCGAGGGGTGGTGCGGCGGCGTGTTGAGCGCTGTGAAGTTGTTGAAACGGTTTTCGAGCTCGGGACCATCCGCCACGGTGAAGCCGAGTTTGCCGAAGATGGCGGCGGATTCCTCGATTACGCGGGTGAGCGGGTGCTTTACGCCAAGGCTGCGCCAGCGCCCGGGCATTGTAAGATCCGCATCCACCGCTTCGCCCTGCCCCTTCGCACCGGCGCCTTTGGCCTGCAAGGCGGCCTCCGCCTCCGCGCGCCAAGCCTGCACGGCCTTGCCGAATGCGGGACGTTCTTCCTTCGGCACGTCCTTCATTCCTTTGACAAGCGCAGGTATCAATCCGTTGCGTCCTACATATTTGACGCGAAGCGCTTCCACGGCCGCCGCATCGTTTGCCGCGCCTATCTCTTCAAGGCTCCGGGCCTTGGCATTTTCCAGTTCTGTGAGAGTCATTGCCTTTTCTCCCTTCAAAGAAGGGTTATATTATACCATATTTCGCCCCGCTTGTGGGAAGTTAGCGCATGATGACACGCGTGCCCAGGTCGAGCCATTCTGGGATCAGCATAGACCGGTACACTATAGGGCCGGTATCATCCGAGGTTGCGCCCAAAGAGGATATCGAGTGCGCGTATATATAATAGGTGCTCCAGTCTTGTAGGTTCGTGAATAATACCGAGCTCTTTCCCGTGACCGTGGCCGAAGCTGTGACGCTGTAGACCTCCGGCTCGTATTCATCCGCAAAGCGTGCATATTCCATCATCACCGTCGACTTGGTCTTATGGTTGTCGGTGGACCAGAAGACTATGGATTCCGTGCCGGTTCCGAACGAAACGGGGATGTGGTAATCCGTCATCTCCGTGAGGAGTTCGAGTCTGGCGATAGTGTTTGTGCCGTCAGGACCGACGATGCAGATGGGCATGGTATTGCCGTATCCATCTTCTGCGGGTACGCAAGCTCTTACGCGCAGCCACTTTGCATTGGGGGGCGGATTCGCGAACGCCGCATAACCTCGGGATTTCGCATCGCCTATTTCAAGCCGGTTCGACTCGGAATTGTAATAGATGTTGACACTTGCGGAGGGCGACTTGAAAGTGCCTACTTTATCCCAGCCCCAATATGCCACATCGTTCCATTTCGAAGCCTTGGTTATCTCCCTGAGCTCAACTACGATCTTTTCGGCGTCCGGGGGCGTTTCCCATGCTATTTCTACTGCATTGTGCCACTTTCGGGAAACATACATCCATTCCGGGGGCGAGACGAACCTTACGCGCGCCGAATCGAAATAAACATATCCACTTCTGCCGGTGTTCTTCAGCCGGAACGCCTTTACTCCATCTTCGGAATTCCAAGGCTCCAGAAGGCGATGGTTGAAAGTGCCGTCGCCTGGCGTCACGTCGCGCCAAAGAGACCTGTCGGCGGTTTCCTGTCCGTCAAACATGGGCACGGCCACGATGGTGCGAGTCGTGTTCGCCGAGGCGCATTCGCCTTCAAGGAGGAGTTGCGTGACGGGATAGTCGAAGACGGGAGAATCTATGCTGGCGTTGGCGTCATTGAAATACAAGCGTCCGGCGGGGGAATACGTGACATTGGTGAAGACCCAGCCTGCCGTGTTGGTGGACGATTCGGAGAAGTCGCACGTGACATCCCCCGCGCCGGCGGCAAGGCCGAAGGCGATAGCCGCAACCTGTATGGCGAGGCGTTTCATCATACGGCGAAGATGATTTCCGGGGGTGGGGGCGCCGAAAACGCCATGGGCTTGCCCGTTATCGGATGCTTGAACTCAAGCGACACGGCATGGAGAAGAAGATGCGGAGCCCTCTTCCTTATGCGCGCATCCTTTATTTTGTCCCCGTAGAGCTTGTCTCCGACTACGGGGCACCCCAGGTGCGCTGCGACGAGCCGTATCTGGTGGGTGCGCCCGGTCTCGATGGTGAATTGCACGAGCGCGAGGCCGTTTTTCTTTCCAAGGACTTCCCAATGGGTAATCGCACGCTTGCCGTCTTTTGCGCCAATCTCCATGCGGTGCGGATCCCAGGGTTTGCGTCCTATCGTGCATTCGAGCGTGCCTTTGGATTCTTTTGGTGCACCGTGGAGTATGGCGAGATACGTTTTGGATACTTCGCCATGATGCTCGAATTGTTCGCGCAGTTTGAGATACGCCTGACGGGTACGGGCAAACACCATCACGCCGCTCGTCTCGGCGTCCAGCCTGTGCACGACTCCGGGTCTTTCCTTGGAGCCGACATCCGCCATTTCGGGATATTCCTTTACGAGCGCCTCCGTGAGCGTGCCCGTTTCGTGGCCGGGCGAGGGGTGCACGTATACGAGCGGCGGCTTTACGGCTACCACGATATGCTTGTCCTCGTAGAGTAGCCAAAGCTTCATTGCGCGCTCTCCGTTTCCGTCTCGGCGAAAACGACTTCCCACGGGCCCTTCTCCTTCCAGCACGCCCTGACGGCATCTACGCTCGCCTCCACCCAGATGGGAGTCGCCTGGTGGCGGAACCATGTGGCTTGGCGTTTGGCGAGTTGGCAGGTGCGCACGAATATTTTCTCTTTCGTGTCGCCTTCGCGGTATCCTATCGCCAGGGATGCGGTGCGGCTCCAACGGGGGTATTTCTCATGAAGCCGCCGTTTTTCCTCATCGAGTCCCAAGGCGTACATTTTATCGAGCCGCCCCGCGATGCGTTCCCTGAGGAGGTCGCGCGGCACGTCCAGGACAGGATATTCGGGAGCCGGAAGCACCCATTTGCGGTCAAGACCGCGCAACAACGCCGAAAAGTAGAGTCCCGTGCCCCCTACTATGACGATAGGCGTCGTTTCGGGCACGGTTTTCGCCCAGGCGGCGGCGGCCCTGAGCCACGCTCCGGAGGAAAACTCCTCCGCTGGCGTCACGATATCCACTCCGCCCATGCCAAACTCGGCGATTTCTTCGCGCGAAGGCTTTGCCGTGCCTATATCCATTCCTTTATATACAAGCATGGAATCGGCACTCAGGATGCGAGCGCCCATTTCGCGGGCCAGGGCGGCCGCGATGTCGCTCTTCCCGCTGGCCGTGGGGCCGGCAAGCAGATAGGCTTTACGCCTCACGCATCTCTTCCAATATTGCCAACGCGGCGGCTCTGGGGTCGGACGCGCCGAGAATGGGCCTGCCCACGACGAGATGGGTCGCACCATCGCGAACGGCATCGGCCGGCGTCGCCACTCGCTTCTGGTCGCCCACAGCCGCTCCCGCCGGTCTAACACCTGGCGTCACGAATAGCGTCCCCGCTTTCAGCGACGCACTCAGCGCCCCGACTTCCTTCGGCGAACACACAAGACCGTTCGCTCCGCTCGCAACGGCGAGAAACGCAGCCGCCCGCACCTGTTCGGCAGGCGTGCGCGACGCTACTCCTATATCCTTTAAGTCCTGCTCGTCCATGGAGGTAAGCACGGTGACGGCAAGAATCTTCGGAGCGGCCGCGCCGAATTCCGCCGCCGCTTCCGCCGCTGCGCGTATCATGGCATTGCCGCCGGATGCGTGTATCGTCATCAAATCGACGCCAAGCTTCCCGCCAGACCTAACTGCACGCTCCACCGTGCGCGGGATGTCGTGGTATTTGAGGTCTAGAAACACTCTCTTGCCAAGGCCCGTCACCGCCTTTACTATGTCAGGACCTTCCGCCACGAAAAGCTCAAGTCCAATCTTGTAGAATGATACCGCATCCCCTACGAGCCGTATCTTCTGCTCCGCTTCTTCGCGGCTTTGCACGTCAAGTGCCACTATGAGTTCCGCCATTTGACCTGTGTGCTCCTTTCCGTTCTCTGCGTTCCCGCTTTCTTAGACGCTTTTCAAGCACTTATTATACCATAACTCGCCCGCGCCGCGCAAGTGCCCAAGTCGAATCTGCGCCATTCACCGGCCTGGCGATTTCTCACTTTTTCTCAGCTTTTCTCACTTTTTCAAAGGCACCCCCTTGCGCCCAGCAAAAATTTTTGCTACAATACACTCAACATACGCGCCGGACCGCTTGCCCGCCTTGTGCGAGGAATGTCCATAAAGGGCGCGTTTCTTTCTATGCAGATAACAGTCAAATCATCATACCCCAAGGGCTGGCTTGCCTATGACGGCCAAGTCGAGAAACTGAAGAAGCGAGGTCTGAAAATCGAGGATGTGGAATTTGCCAGGCAGTTCCTTGCTTATTCCAACTACTACCGGTTTACTGGCTACTGCCTCAGATTCCAGCACAAGGACGAATCCGGCGAGCGCGTGTTCAATGATGGAGTTTCTTTCTCCGACATCATCGACATCTACGAGATTGACAAAGGCCTCCGAGATTGTATTTCAGATGCCCTCGGCGCGATTGAGATTAGCTTCCGCTCCGCAGTTGCATACCACTTTGCTGAGGAACACGGGCCTTTTGGACATACGATAAAGGAAAATTTCGTCCGTCCATTCATAATGCGCCGGACAGATGCAAATGGTCGAGAGCAGCCATCCGCTTATGACGAGTGGCATGAGGGTCTTGTCTCTGAAACACGGCGCTCAAACGAATTGTTCGTCAAACATTTTGAGGCAAAATATCTCCAGTTCCCAGACCTGCCAATCTGGACTGCGCTTGAGATTTGCTCCTTCGGAACACTCTCCAAGATGTTCAAGAATATGCTGCGGTTTGACATGAGACCTATCGCCGCAAGATATTCTCTTCAACCTTCGACGCTGGATTCATGCATGCATTCCTTCGTCTATGTCCGCAACATATGTGCGCACCATAGCAGACTGTGGGACAAGGAGTTCGCCATATCTCCACAACTGCCGCCCGGCAGGAAATGGGATGTCGTGCGCAATGCGAACAAAAAGTTGTATGCGGTAGCGATGTTGGTAAATTGGATGCTCGCGCATGATTCCTTCGGGAAAGCGAAGCATTCAAACTGGAAGAGGCGTTTTGAGGCCGTCATCGACTCCCTCTTCGATAGATTCCCTGAACTAGCACACCACACAGGCATTCCCGCCGACTGGAAGAACCAAGAAATTTGGTCTTCCATCTAGCTGGCTCAACCGCCCGCGGAACCTAACCCATCTTCACTATGCAACAAAGGCCGCCCTTCAAGGACGGCCTCTGCTCGATGCAAACAAACGCGCACCTCCTGTTCAAACTGCCGCTGCACCTACCGCCGCCTGAACACGAAGCCCCAGATCTTGAACAGGTACTTGAGGTAGATGAGCGGCAGGCACGACCAGACGCCGTGGGAGAGGAGCGCTCGCAGGTCTTCACGGTTAATCTCCACGTTCGAGCGCCAGCCCGCCGTGGACGCCCCGCCCATGCGCATCACGACCACG
>DFGM01000093.1:0-18955 GCA_002371755.1 Verrucomicrobia bacterium UBA3750
TGGGGGATATGCCCTACCACGCCCCCGCGCCGCCCCGGCGGTAGGGCGGGCAGACCCTGCCCGCCGCGTTACCACACCGATATGCTACGGCGCGTACACGAGCCAGGCATTCTCCGTGCTCGAGCCGCAAAAGTCCGTCATGCAAAGGTCTTGGTGATATAGATTTTCGCCATGTCGGTGCGGTAGCAGCTCTTTTCGGATACATCAAGCTCCTCAAAAAGCTTCTCGCCGGGGCGAATCCCGGTAAAGACGATGGGAATATCCACGTAAGGGAGGTAGCCCGCCTGGCGTATCATGCCTTCCGCGAGATCCGTTATTCGCACGCTTTCGCCCATATCGAGCGTAAAAATCGCATTTTCCCGCCGGCTTGCGGCCTGAAGAACGAGGGAGACCGCCTCCTGGACGGTCATGAAGTAGCGGCGCATCTCCGGGTGCGTGACGGTGACGGGGCCGCCTTTGGCAATCTGTTCGCGGAACAGCGGCACCACGCTGCCCGAACTGCCGAATACATTCCCGAATCTGACGGCGCAAAAGCCGGTAGCGCCATCTGCCGTCATTTCGGATTCGGAATTGAGCGCCATGACGGCCTTTTCGGCTTCGCGTTTGGTTTTGCCCATCTCCGAGACTGGATTGACGGCTTTATCGGTGGAGATAAGGACAAAACGCCGCACCCCGCGCCTGCGGCAGATTTCGGCCAAAGTCCTCGTGGCTGTGACGTTGTTGAGGAAGCCCTCCTCGGGATTCAACTCCACCATCGGCACATGTTTGCAGGCGGCGGCGTGGAGCACCACTTCGGGCGCAAACTTCTCGAACACCCCTTCCATGCGACTGGCGTTGCCGACATCGGCCATTATGGGGACGATTCTATCCTGAAAGCCCTTGCCGCGCATTTCGCGGTCTATCTCGTAAAGGGCGTTTTCGCATCTCTCCACCATGATAATGCGTCCGGCCCCTGCGCCTGCCACCTGACGCACGATTTCCGAACCGATGCTGCCGCCTGCGCCCGTCACGAGCACCGTCTTGCCGACGAGGAAGCGGGCGGCGGCGGAATTGTCGAAGCGCAATTCGGCGCGTTCGATGAGTTCGGCCTCGCGCCGGCGCCCGGTCCAGTATATTTTCCATGCGAGGCGCGCGACCACGAGGGCGGGTGTCGCGAGGAAGAACACGATGGCCGTGATGGAATAAGGAGGCCGCAAATGCGCAAACGCCGGATTCGGCATCGATATGCGCAAAGCGAGCAATATCGCGCAGGAAAGCGCGGTTGCCGCCAGAAAACGCGGCAAATCCTTCCACTTCACGCTGCGCCACGACGAGCGGTAGCAACCGAAAGCGAGAAGCGCCAAAATGTGCACCACGCACACCGAGACGCATGAATGCCACATGGCGCTCCAGCCGAAGGCTGGTTCGTTGAAGTCCAGCCGCAAGGCGAAAGCGGCCATGCAGGCAGCTGCGACTACGACCGAATCGCCAGCCATGGCACCCAAGCGCGCCATGGCGATTGCGAATGTGGCGCGGAGGGGGCGTTTCATATCGTTCTGGCGCTTTCCGGTATCCATAAAAGACTTCTTGATTAAAGGAAGAAGGAGAAGATTGCGGGGGCGAAGAGTATGGAATCGAACATATCGAGGAAGCCGCCCATGCCCGCAGGCATGAATGTGGCCGAATCCTTCACGCCGCATTCACGCTTGAGGCCGCTTTCCACCAGATCGCCCAGCGTGCCGCAAAAGGCGGCCGCAAGACCGAACGCCAGAGCCCTCGGACACGAGAAATGCGTAAGCGGCATAAACGCGCACGACACGAGGCACGAAGCGAATATGCTTCCAGCCATGCCTTCCCAACTCTTTCCGGGCGAAATCGACGGGCACATCTTGTGCTTGCCGAACGCCACGCCAAATGCGAAGCCGCCCATATCCGAAATCTTCACGATGGATATCACATACAGGAGCATCGTCATGCCCCAACGCGCAGGGATGATATAGAAGTATTCCATCATCACGGGAATGTAGATGAAGCCAAGGAGCGTAATCCCCCAAGATGCAATCGGCTGCCGGTCTTTGCAGAAAAGCGCGGCCAAAGCGAGAGCGAAGACGATTATCGGGAAGCCCGCGCTCCACATATACAAGGAAGAGACGAGATACGCCACTCCCGCCGCAATCCCGGGCCACACCATCACCGGATACTTCTTCGCCACCATCTGCGAGAACTCCAGCTGCACCAGCACTGCGAGCGCCACCAGCACTATCTTGAGCCAGGCGAGCGGCACATATAGAAGAGCACAGACCGCAATCGCGGCCGTAATAAGCGCAGTGAGAGTCCTTTTCGCTATTTGCATCTTGAATCCTTTTTCGTGTATCGTCCGATATTATACCATATTCCCACGGCGCGGTCATTTGGCGAAAGCTTCCAGTGCCGCATCCAGGTGCATCGCGTGGGAAGCCTTGAGGAGCACAAAGTCGCCTTCCTGGAGGATGCCCGGCAATGCAGCGGCTAGACTTTCCGCGGTTTCGAAGGCCCTGTCGTGCCTGCAGGCCGAGGATTGCGCACCTACTGCGATTACCATGTCAAGGCCTAGAGCGTAGGCGTGATCGAAGACGCGCGCATGGAAGATGGCGGCATCGTCGCCGAGCTCGAACATGTCCCCGAGGATGGCGATTCTGCGTTTTGCTTCGCCAAAAGACTTGAAAGCATCGAGGGCGGCAATCATGGAATCGGGGTTGGCGTTGTAGGTATCGTCCACGAAAGTGACGCCGGCTACGGAAGAAACGCGCCATCTCGCACCCGGGAGAGTGAAGCCGCGCATCGCCCCTGCCGCCTCCTCGGCCGTCACGCCGTATCTGCGCGCCACTTCGAAAGCGAGAGCGGCGTTTGAGAGGTTGTGTTCGCCGGGAAGGATGCCGGAGACCGCTTCTTTCAGAATAGCGGGCATCTTTGCCACGTCGCACAAAACGAGCTTCTCCTTCGGGAGCTCGGAAAGCGCATAACACGTTGCGGATGCGACGCCGAAGTCTTTCACCGCCCCCAAAAGCACGCCCTTCTCCCTCGCTATCCCCTCGCGGGTGAGGAAGAATTCGAGATGCGCCGTACCCACGTTGGTGAGAAGCCCGGAATCAGGCTCGGCAATCGAGCAGAGATGCGCTATCTCGCCGGGGTGGTTTGTGCCCATCTCAAGGACGAGGAACTCCGCATCGTCCGGACAATTGAGAATGGTGAGGGGGAGTCCGATGTGGTTGTTGAAGTTGCCCTCGGTGGCGCAAGTGCGCCCTGCGCATGAAAGAAACGCCTTCAGCAGCTCCTTGGTGGTGGTCTTGCCGGCAGAGCCCGTGACGCCTATCACCTTCGCCTTCAGCGAACGGCGCTTTTCCCTGGCTGCGGCATCGAGCGCCTCGTATCCTTCTATTATTCTCGCCGCCCCTGCGGCGAGCGCCTGGGGTATGAAGTCGCGCCCATCGGCCTTTTCGCCTTTGAGCGCGACGAATGTCATGCCGGGCTTCACCGCCCGGGAATCGAATGTGGCCTTGCTCAGCATACCCCGCGCGTCGATTTACGGTAGAACTCCACCAGCTGCTTGATTTCGTCGAACTGCTCGATATCGTTCTCGACGCGTTCAAGCGCCTGGGAACGGTTGAACCCGCTGCGGTAGATCACGCGGTGAGCCTCCTTGAGTGCCTGTATCACGTCCTTGCTGAAACCGCGACGCGTCAACCCCACGATATTGATGCCGATCACCTTCTGGTCTCCGGCCTCCTCGTCCACCAGCATGAAAGGCGGCGTATCCTGGCGTATCTTCACCATGCCGCCCGTCATGGAGTGGCGCCCGACCGTGACGAACTGGTGGGCTGCGCAACAGCCGCCGACTATCGCCCAATCCTGAAGATGCACATCGCCTGCGAGCTGCACGGAGTTAGAGCATATCACATGGTTGCCGAGTATCACCCCGTGCGCCGCATGGCAATAGGACATGAAAAGCACGTCATCGCCGATTATCGTCTTCTCGCCGTCCTTCGTGCCCAGATGGACTGTCGCGAACTCGCGTATCACGGTGCGGTTCCCGATTTCCACATAGCTCACGCTGCCCTCGGTGTATTTGAGATCTTGCGTCTTCATGCCGATGAGTGCGTAGGGGAAAATCTGGCACTTTTCGCCGATTGTGGTGTGTCCATCCACTATCGCGCCCTGCTTGATTATGGTGCCGTTGCCAATCTTGGCGTTGGCGCCGATATGCGCATAGGGCCCGACTTCCACGTCCTCGCCGAGAATCGCGCCGTCTTCGACTATGGCTGTTGGATGAATCTTTGCCATTTCTTTAGCCTTTCATCTGTTTTTGGAAATGAACTTTGCCGCCAGGCACAGCGATATCGCCACCGGCAGCCACATCAGAAACTCCGGATGGAGCGTGTACTTCTTCTGGAGGTTGAGCATCAGCATCACGAGGAGGTAGTAGCCTATCGCCACGCAAAGCGATATCGCCATGCCTGCCGTGCTCTCCTTCCTGTGCGACTGTATGCCGAGCGGTATGCCTATGAGCACGAAGCATATGGCCGCGGCGGCGAATACGAACCTCTTCGAAAGCTCCGTCTTCATCTTGGACTTTGCCTGGCGAAGGGACTTTTTGAGTCTCTTCACTTCCTCCGGCGAGGTTTCTCCGTCCTTTTCGGCCTCTTCTTCCGCCATGCGGTTCAGATGCGTCATGCCCGCGATTTTCGAAACGAGTTCCCAGAAGCGCATATCCTTCTGTTTCTTCGCGTAGCGCGAGTCGGCAAGAGCGTCCTTTACCGTATACTGGTAGCGGGCTATGCGAGCCATCCCGGGATGGTCCGCGTCGAGAGGGTTCACGGTCATGGAATAGAGATCGAGGTTGATATCGCGCCCGACGCTTTCGACGCGCGCTTTCGAGGCGCGTATCATCCTGTCTACGCGCGAATCAGAGTAATCCATCACGATGAGGTCGTAGAGCCAGTTGCCCTCCTTCGCGCCGAAGTATATCTTCACCTTGGGGAAGTCTTCGATCCACAGGCCTGGCTCCAGGATTTCAAGCCCGGTATCCACGGAAACGCGGCTTTTGAGGCTGCGCCTCACCTCGTGCCCCCTGGGGACGATTTCGTTGTTTATCCACGCCCCCACCAGCGTGCAGCCGAACGCGAACAGCAAAGGCCATTTCATCACCGTAAGGAGATTCACTCCGCACGAACGCATCGCCGCTATTTCGCTATCCGCCGAAAGACGCGAGAAGACCAGGACGCTCGACACCAGAAGCGCAAGCGGAATAGTCCATTGCATCGTCTCCGGGAAGCCTACTGCCGCAAACTCTCCAACAAGCGAAATGGAGACGCCGTCAAGGATAAAGCCGACAATCTGCACCATCAGCCCGATGGTCAGCACGAAGCTGAGCACCAGGAATGCCAGCAGAAAGCTCGACAGGAACGAGCGAAACACGTATTTCTCTATGGTCTTCATCTTTTCAACCGGCGGATATTATACCATATTTCGCCCTTCCAGGGTAGCAGGTTGGTTCGTCCCCATGAGACCCCCAAAATACCCCCTTGCGCTCTCGCGGCACAATATGGTATAATATGCCCCTGTAGCACCCGTGGTGAAATTGGCATACACGCCAGATTCAGGTTCTGGTGCCGCAAGGTGTGTGGGTTCAAATCCCACCGGGTGCACCAAAGATTGGCCCCTTCGTCTATCGGCTAGGACATCTGGTTCTCATCCAGGCAAGAGGAGTTCGACTCTCCTAGGGGCTGCCAAAGGCGGCGAAACCCTATGAAATTCGTTAGTTTTACAGGCAAAATGGCGGGGTTTGCAGGAAAGTTGTTGAAGTGGCTTGCTCTTTGTGCGATACTGTTCCTGGTCAGCCTGTTCTTCCATGAGATCCGTCTGCCTGCTTCCTTTGTCCAGAGCGTGGCTGAAGAACTTTCCACGCCGGAAGTGTCGGTGAAGTGTGCCGGGGCCGGGTTCGGATTCAAGCGCGGGGTGACATTGCACGGGCTTAGCGTATACGACCTCACTTCCACCAACGCCACCATCCCCGTGGCAGGGGCTTCGCTCGTGTGCATCGATCCCATCCGGAACATTGTCACTGCGCGCGATGCATTCTATTCGCGTCTGCCGGACTCGTATTACGGCGTCGTCTATGCAGAACGCAGTGCGCCGCTGAACATGGAACTGCCCAACCTGCCGGTGTTCCGCCTCGTCCTGGAGCGGCCCGACATTCTGGGGCTAAGGCCTGCAAAGGCTACAGCGCAGGTGGTGGTGCAGAAGAATCTCATCTCGTTCGACGAAGTGCATGTGGAATGGCCCGGCAAGGGGAAGAGCGTGGCGGAGGATGGCTACTTCCGCATCGACCTTGCCGAACAGCGTGCGCATGGCGAGGTGCGGGGATTCGCCACACAGCCGCACATACGTCCGCTCATCGAGGCGCTCGACATACCGTCCGCCCTGCCCTACTTCGATGCTTTCACCGAAGTTCCTTCGCCGGTAACGTCGGCGGGCGAGTTCGATGTCAACCTCGTGAACAACGACTTCAAAATGATGCTCGACCTGCGCCCCGAGATGGGGCGATACAACGGCGTGAAGATGGCGCGCGCAGAGGGGCGGCTCAACCTCGACGTCAAAACGCGCGGCACGAACTGCTTCATACGCTTCGGCGTGACGATGCCTATAGCCGTAGACCATTCCGGGCGTCAGCTTTCCGGCTCTTTCGCCGTGAATCTCACAAACGAATACCCGCGCCTCGATTACAACGCCCTTTCGCGGCTCGACCTCAATGACGCGCTCGCCATCGCCGACTTCATCGATCCATCCGTCTTCGACTTCGTGCAATGCGAAACCGCGCCCGAGATCACCATCGTGGGCCACTCCGCCACATGCGTGGAGGATTCCGACTGGAACGATCTTGGCGGCAGCGCCCGCCTTTTGCGCGGAAGCGTATTCGGCTTCAAGGTGCACAACCTGCAGCTCGATTATTCCTTGAAGCGCGACGTGCTGGAACTTTCAAACATACGCGCCACCGGCTCTGGCGGCGGCAGCGCACAGGGCGCCGTGACCGTGAACATGCCGGATTTCGACGAGGATAGAATGTCTTTTTCCGCAAAAGCCTCCCTCACCGACGGCACGATTGCCGAAATCGCGGAGATTTTCGATATCGATACGGCAGGGAAAAGCGGCAGGCTCAACGGGAACGTGGAGCTGTTCGGCCCTGTGTGCGAAGATATGCACAAACGGCTAAGCGGCAAAGGGCACGTTACCGTGAATGACGGCCATCTTCTTCAGATGAAGCTCTTCGCCGGCCTTACCGAACTTCTTTCCAACTGGGTTCCGGGGGTGGGCTACATCGTGAACCAATCCCAAGGCTCAATCGACTTCACGCTGGACAACGGTGTCTTTTCCACCGAGAACCTCTATATAGAAGGAGGGCTCGTGTCGCTCAAGGGCTGGGGCACGTATTCAATACCCGAAGATTCGCTTGATTTCACCGTGCGGGTGCAGTTCATGAAGAACGAAAGCCTGCTCGGCATGATTGTGCATCCCGTGACGTGGCCGTTCACGAAGCTTCTGCTGGAGTTCAAGGCCACGGGTTCGCTGGAAGCCCCGCACTGGGACTACATCTCCGTAATCGACCGCGTTCTCTGATTGCACGCCTGCCCGGAACACTCGAAATGCACTGGCTGCCGCTTATAGTTTCCTCCGCCTTCGCGCTTTCGCTCTACGATATATGCAAAAAGCATACCGCCGAAGGCAACCGCACCTTTACCGTTCTGTTGCTTACCACGCTCTGCGGCTTTGCCTTCACGGGGGCGATGCTGGCCGCAACGGGCGATTTCGATTGCGTACTTGCGCTGGGCGGCAAGGAAATCGCCCTGCTGTGTGCGAAGGCGCTTATTGTATCGGCGAGCTGGTCGCTGGCGTATTGGGCCTTGAAGACCCTGCCCGTCACCGTGATGGCGCCCATCCGCGCCACGGGACCGGTGTGGACTACAATAGCCGCGATCATCCTTTTCGCCGAAATCCCCACCTGGCTGCAGGCGTGCGGCTTCGCGCTCGCTTTTGCCGGATGCATTGCCTTCTCGCTTGCCACGAAACGCGAGGGCTTCACGCTCCACTCGCGCGCCATTGTGCTTGCCGCCGGTGCGACGCTGTTTGGCGCCGCAAGCGCGTTATACGACAAGTTCCTTCTCTCCTCGCTCCACATACCGCCCAAAGCCGTGCTCTTCTTCTTCTTGGGCGCCATGAGCGCAATATACGCCGCCGCCACCCTGATCTCCGCAAGACTAGACAAAACCCCCTTCATCTGGCGCTGGACCATCCCGGCCGTCGGCATCCTTCTCGCGATTAGCGACTTTCTGTATTTCTCGGCCGTTTCGTCGCCGGACTCGCGCATATCCATCGTCTCCACCATACGCCGCAGCAGCACCATCGGCACATTTCTCATAGGCGGGGCGGTATTCCGCGAGAAGAATCTGCTGCGCAAAGGCATAGCGCTCGCGGCGATTCTGCTGGGCGTGGTGCTGCTTTCAATCGCGTAGGCTCGCAAGCCTCGGCTATTTCGCTATCACCCAGCGTCCGTCTTGGGCAGTGGTGCGCAAGCCTTCGCGGGAACGGATGGAATAACTCTTTATCTTGCCGTTCTCCCATTCCATGTCTACCGTGCCTCCGCCGCGGATGCGCAGACCCTTCACAGAGCCGTTGGCCCATGCGGCCGGCAGAGCCGGCAGCAGACGCACCATGATTCTGCCGTCTGGCGTCGTCTCGTGACTTTGCACCAGCATCTCGCAGATGGCGGCGACGATGCCGAGGTTGCCGTCGATTTGGAACGGGGGATGGGTGGCGAAGAAGTTGGGCAGCAGATTGTATCTGACAAGGCCGTTCACCATTTCGCGAGCCTTTTCTGCATTGCCGAGGCGAGCCCAGAGAGCGGCGCGCCAGGGCCATGTCCAGCTGCGGCGCGAATCCTTCGTGGTGGTGCGCCCCACGGAAAGCGAGACTTCCGCTGCGGCGGCCAATTCCGGCGTCGCCGCACGGGTGATGGTGCGCCCTGGATACACGGCAAAGAGGTGGGATGTGTGGCGGTGGTCGTCGCCGGGCTTGTCTATATCCTTCTGCCACTCCTGAAGCTGGCCGAAGCGCCCGATTTTGTTGCCGCCGAGGCGGGAGAGGATGGCCTTCAAATCCGAGGCATCCATGCCAAGCGTTTCACGCGCCTCGATATTGCAGGCGAGGAGTTCGGCCACAATCTGCTGGTCGTGCATCACGCCGTCGGCGACGGGACCGTGCTCCGGGCTCCAGCCGTCCTTTACGAGCAATTCGCCGCCGGGCGATTCGACAAGCCTCTTTATGACGAATGCCGTGGCGTCTTCGAGGAGCGGCAGGGCGGATTCCCTAAGATACTCCCTGCGCGCCGGGTCGTCGGGAGACATAAAAAGGCAGTGGTCGTACGCCATCACGGCAAGCCACGGTGCGCCGGCGAAGTTCCACTTCCAGCCGCCGCCGCCGAATGCGTTCAGCGAGGTGCGGTATGCCACGCCCGGAACGCCGGGAAATGCAAGCGCGGTCTCCTTGGATGCGGTGCGCTCGTTGACCTTCTTCAGCCAATCCGTCACGGGAAGCCAAAGCCCGGAAAGGTTTGCGCTCTCCACGCCCCAGTAGTTCATCTGGATATTGATGTTGGTGTGGTAGTCGGAGTGCCAGGCGGGCTTGTTCTTGTTGTTCCATATGCCTTGGAGGTTGGCGGGAAGCGTGCCCGGACGCGACGACGATATAAGCAGATACCGCCCGAAGTTGAAGAGCGTCTCTGCCATATCCGCCTCGGGCGTATCGCCGAGATTCAGTTCTACGGTCGAATACCAGCGGCGGTAGTCGGCAATGTGCGAAGATTTGAGAGCGTTGAAGTCGCCCGTGAAGGCGGTTTCATATGGCTGGCAAGGCTGACCGAGGCCGAAATCCTCCCGATTCAGGTCGTAGCCAGTCTTCGCCCTGAGGTAGACTATCATCTCCGGCCTATCCTTCGCGAACTCGATATCCGCGCGCGCCGTATAGGCAAGACCGTTCGGCAGCACGCCGCTGAAGGCGAGGGAGTTTTCGCCTGCGCGCACTGTGGTTTCGCCATGTGCTCCCGTGAGCGTGACATGCGCCGTGAAGTTGCTTGCCGCGGTGAACCTCATGGCGATGACATCGGCGGGGGCGCTCGCGAATGCCTCGCGCTTGATGCCGAGGGCGCTCGCTTCCACGGTATGGACTGCAGTCGCGAGGTCGAGTGTGCGCTTGTAGCCGATGCGTTCCGGGCTTGCGTCATACTCCGCGCCGTCGAACTCAACCACCAGTTCGCCGAAGTTCTGGTAGTCGCCGACGGTATTATCCGTGGCAATACTCTTCTTTTCGCCCACAGTCCCGGTGATATTCTTGTCGCCTGTCCAAAGGGAGTCCACATTGAACTGCACGGCCTCGCGCTTGATGCCGCCCGTAAGCATCGCGCCAAGCCTGCCGTTGCCTATCGGATAACGTTCCTTCTGCCAGGCGAGCTCGCTTTCGCCGCCGGGCCGCCCCGAAACTATGCACTCCGCACCCAACACGGCGCCGGCAACAAGCGCCGCCGCCGCTACAATGTATGATTTAGCCATCATCTCTCCGAATCGTATGGTATTGCTATCCCAACGCGAGCGCCGCCTTCACGGCGGAAGCCGCCTCCTCGCTCTTCACGATGCGCGTCTTGGACTTGTCTTCGTCGCGGCGCTTGATTTCCACGCCGCCGTTGGCAAGCCCCTTCGCCCCCACGACCACGCGCACCGGGAACCCGATGAGATCGGCGTCTTTGAACTTCACGCCAGGACGCTCCTCGCGGTCATCCACGATAACATCGATGCCAGCCGCTTCGAGTTCGGCTTCCAGCGATTCGGCGATGGCGGCCACCTCGGGGACGGAAGGATCCAGAAGGTCAATGACCACCTGGAAGGGCGCCACGCTCGCAGGCCACACGATGCCATCCTTGTCATGCTTCTTTTCGATGATGGCCTGCAGGGTGCGGCTCACGCCGACGCCATAACAACCCATGATGATGACGTTCTCTTCAAGCTTGTCGTTCTTGTAGACGGCATTGAAAGCCTTGGTATACTTCGTGCCCAGCTTGAACACCTGCCCCACCTCGATGCCGCGCTTGATTTCCATCGTGCCGCCGCAATGCGGACACACGTCGCCCGCCTTGACGATGCAAAGGTCGGCGTAATCCTCCTCTTTTATAGAAGTATCGCGCTTCAAGTCGACGTTCTTGAGATGGTAGTCGTCCTTGTTGGCGCCCACAATGCGCCCCGTGGCGCCGGCGAGCGAGGAATCCGCGATGATGCGAAGGTCCTTGGAGACGGGATTTACGGGTCCGACGGAGCCGGCGTTCGCGCCTGTCGCTTCCAGCACGGCGTCGAATCCGGCAAGTTCCAGACTCTTCGCGCCGAGGAAGCGCTTGACCTTCACCTCGTTGACATCGCGGTCGCCCGGCACGCACACCATCACAGGCTTGCCGTCTGCCATGTATACGAGGCTCTTTACGAAGGCTTCCGGCGGGAGATGCATGAATGCGGCGACTTCTTCAATCGTCTTCGCATTGGGAGTGGCTACTTCCTCCGGCAACGCCTCGGGCGTCGCGCCGGCAACGGCCGGGACATGGGCGAGGGCGCGCTCGGCGCGCTCCAGATTGGCGGCATAACCGCACTTTCCACACCAGGCGATGCCATCTTCGCCGGCATCGGCGAGCACGTGGAACTCGTGGGTGAGGCTATCGCCCATATCGCCGCCATCGGCCTGCACGGGGACGGCTTCCACGCCGCAACGCTTGTAGATGCGCTCGTAGGCGTGGTACATGTTCCAGTAGCTCTTGTCCGCTCCTTCGGCATCGGTATCGAAGGAGTAGGCATCCTTCATCAGAAACTCCTTGGAACGCATGAGCCCGAAACGCGGACGCGTCTCGTCACGGAACTTCCACTGTATCTGGTAGATGGAAAGCGGCAGTTGGCGATAGGAGGAGACTATTCCCTTCACAAAGTCGGTAAAGACTTCCTCCGCCGTGGGCCCGAGGGCGTATTCGCGCTCGGCGCGGTCCTTGAGCTTGAACATATTCGGGCCCATGGCGTCCCAGCGGCCTGTGGTGCGCCAGAGTTCCGCCGGCTGCAGGATGGGCATCACGACCTCCTGAGCGCCTGCGCGGTCCATCTCCTCTCGCACAATCTGCTGTATCTTCTTCAGGGTGCGCATGCCGAGCGGCATGAAGGAGTAGAGCCCGCCGGCCACCTTGCGCACAAGCCCTGCGCGAACGAGCAGCTTGTGCGAATCTATTTCCGCATCAGCGGGAACTTCCCGCAGAGTCTGAATCAATGCCTTAGTCCATTTCATAGCGGTTGGATATTATACCAAACATTCGCCTCCGGCGCAAATGCCGGGAATGAGGGTCACTTGAGTCTAGAGAGCGAATCGATGGCGCGCAGGCGGATGGCCCTGTCTTCCGCGAGTGCGAAAGGGCGGAGGATGCGGAGTGCTGCGTCCTTTTTGCCGAGGTGCGCGAAAGTCTCTGCGAGGCGGAATGTGGCCTCGGTTTTGGAATAAAAGCGTTCCGGGGCGGCGAGGGAAGCGGCAAAGGCGCGCTCCGCCAAGCCCCAATCGCCATCCGCCATGGCGGCGATGCCAAGCGCCTCGGCCATCATCCCGCGCCTGTCCAAAGCCGGATTCGCGGCAATCTTGACCGTGAGAGCGCGAACTTCGTCCATATCGGCATTTTCGCCCCGGCACGCAAGGGCGTAAGCGAGCACTTCCGCCGTGGAATCGTGTGGCGAAAGCGCGTAGGAGCGGCGCATCATCTCGAGTCCCTCGTCCATTCTGCCCAGGCGGGCGCAGTATTCGCTGCCCACATGCTGCAAGGCGCGCCAATGGTCAGGCTCGAAGCAGAGCGTGCGCGAAAACGCCGTGAAGTCGTTGCGATAGGAGGAAATCACCGGATATGCAGCGCAGGCATAGAGTCCAGCGACGGCGGCAAGGAGGATACGGCCGCGCAAATCCATCCGCGCGACCCACGCGGCGAGCAGGATGGAAAACGCGACTGCGGGCATGTAGAGGAAACGGTCCGCACGCGAGGCGTCGCCAAACGCCCCGAAAAGCCCGCTGACCGGCAAGAACGAGACGGCAAAAAAACCGGCGGCAAAGATGAAAAGCCGTCTCTTTTCTCCTTTCAAGCGTATCGCCAAGAGCGCAAACACCGCCAAACCGCACAACATTGCCGCGATTCCGGCCGATACCGGCACGCTGGCCGTATCCATGTAGTCGTAATGGACGCCCCACGGGACCAGCGTTTGCACCAAGGAGAATGCGATATTGGCGCCGCACAACCCAAGGCGCTCCAAGAACGGCACATGCGTAACGGCGACTTGCGCCATTCCCTCGGGATGGGTCTGCGATACGGTGGCGACGAGGCCGGTGAGCAGCGAAATGATGCCGATGCCGATATAGCACGCAACCTTCCGGCGGCGCAGCAAGACGGAATCGGCAAGAAAGGCCAAGAGAGGGAAACAAACGGCGGTCGGCTTGGAAAGGCAGGCGAGGAGACAGCAAAGCGTGCCCAGGACATGCCGCGAACGCATCCAAGCCATGAGGCCGAGAAGAGACCATATCGTCCAAAGTTCCTCCTTGCGGGAGGCGATCCACGCGACAGCCTCGACGCGCTGCGGATGAAGCGCCCACACGAGCGTCGCAATGAAGGCTCCCCATGTGCAGGCGCGGCTCTCTTCTCCTTGAGGTAATTTCAAAACCCCCGAATATATCTCACGCCAAGTTCGCCAAGTGCGCGAAGTTTTGTTTTTAGGGTCACTTTGCGAACTTAGCGGACTTTGCGTGAGACTAAAAAGAGGGGTTTGCAACTGGCTCCCTTTAATAAGGGCGAGGATGCGGCAGAGGAACGCGAAAACGAGGCATGCGGCAATGGCATGGAGAGCGACGTTCACGATATGGTGCACATGCCAGCCACCCCCGAAAAATGTCACATCCCCCATATAGGAAAGGAAAGTGAACGGCATCCATATGCCGCCGTAGCGCGTACGCGAGAGCGCCTCGGACACATTGTGCCACGCAAGGCCGCCCGTGACGAAGTCGCACCCTGCGGTATATCCCCAGTCGTCAAGCCGCAGGTATGCGAAATCCCAGGCGGGCGCATAGAGAAGCGTCACCAGAGCGGCAATAAGGATATATGGCAGAAAGCGTCTCATCAATACCGCACGACGCGGAAGTAATCGGCGTCAATCCAGCCGCGGTCTGCGCAGCCGGGTCCGGAGATGGCATAGAGACCGATAGTGGCGCCAATCCACTTGCCCTCGCGGGCGGGGAAGGGGCTGGCGGCGTTTGCTTCCACCCAGGTTTTGCCGTCGAAGGAATAGGAAAACACGCAGCGCGGTTCGCCGCAAAGGCGTTTCTCGGGCGTTTCGGCGTTTTGGCGCACATCCACCTTGAAATAGACGTCCTTCACTTGTGCGGTGCGGATGCCCGCACTTATCACCGTGGCAGGCACCGTGGCGAGCACGCGGGACTTTTCGGCCTCGCCCTTGTCCGCGCCGAAGCACTCGGTATAGACGACTTCAAAAGTCTTTTCGCCAGTATACCTGAGGCCGAGGCGGGCGTAGTCGCGCCCTTGGACGATGATGCCGGATTCCTCCGTCGGCTGCTTGGCGCCGCATTGCGCCTTCATCGTGGCCGTAAAGTTGAAAGCCGGGAACTTCTGCACCATGAGGTTGGGAGTGTCCCACGTATTGGCGGCCCCTTGCGCGACAGGCGTGGAGTATAGACGGTAGAACCCGAAGGGGGTGGCCCAGCCGGCGAAATTGGCGCTCTTGCCGAGCCACTGCCACTGGAGGCCGGGCTTGGTGCCGTCAAACTCGTCATCCAGCTGCGGATAGAGCTTTTGCGCACCCAGCCTGCCGCCCTTCGGCATCGCGTATTCGTCCACGGGTTCGCCGCAACCGTCGCCATCGGCGTCATTGCCGATGATGGGCCAGCCATCCTCGCGCCACTTCATGGGCTGGAGGCAGAGTATGCGCCCGTAGGCATCGCGGTCGGTGAAGTGGACAAACCAGTCCTCGCCTGAGCCGTCCTTCTCCCCGAAAGGCCCCTCTATCTCGCAATGCACCCATGCGCCCTGGTGGGGCCCGTTGATCTTCGACTTGCCCTGCGCCATCACCGTTCTGGCTTCGTAGGGGCCATACGGAGACTTTGCCCGCGCAGCGACCTGCCAACCCGTAGGGACTCCGCCGGCGGGGAACATGAGCCAGTATTCGCCGTTGCGCTTGTAGAACTTCGGGCCCTCCGCCGTGAAGTTTCCGTCCGGCACGCCGTCATAGACCATAACCGGATCGGAAATCGCCTTCGTCTCGTCCGCGTCGAGTTCACGCACTGTCAAAACGGAGTTCATGCCGGCGCGGCTCTGCGCCCAGCCGTTAACGAGATAAATGCGCCCATCGTCGTCGTAGAGCGGACACGTATCGATTATACCCTTCCCTTCCACAACAAGGCGCGGCTCGCTCCACGGACCGCGCGGATCGGGCGCGGATACCCTGTACGCTCCGCGGTCGGGGTCTCCCCAATAGATGACGTACTCGTGCGTCCATGTCCGCCCCTGGCCTTTGGTGTCCTTTTTCCAGAACGACCTGCGGCGAATAGACGGAGCCCACACGGCGTTGCCGTGCTCAGGGCCAAATGTCTCGAACGGGTGCTTTTCGAGAGCATAGGCGACGTATTCCCAGTTCACGAAGTCGTCGCTCGCGAGCACGGGGAGGCCCGGGAGACCGCCGAAACTGGAAGCTGTCATGTAGAACCTGCCGTCGTGGCCCGTGCAGACGTCGGGGTCGCTGAAATCCATCACAAGCACCGGGTTCTTGTAAGTGGCGGCAAAGAGCGATGCGGCGAATGCCGCCGCGAGCACCGCAATCGTTTCTCTCTTTCTCATGTCGTTTCCGTGACCCTTTCTTGCATGTTTGAAATCTTGCCGGAGCGGAACGCTCAAAAGCCGATGGCGGGAATCTCCTTGGCCTCGTGCACCAGAATCGCGGCCTTGGCGAGTTCGTCCGGCTTGCCGTAGCCCCAGGCTACGCCTACCGGCAGGATGGAGTTTTCCGCTGCGGCGTCGAAGTCGTTCGCCGTATCGCCCACCATGACGCATTCCTCGGGGCGGATGTTCCTCTCCTTTAATATAAGGCGGAGGAGTGCGGGCTTGCGGAGCTTGCCGATGGGGTCGTCCTTGTGCATGTCACCGGCATAGAGCGCGTCGAAGACTTTCATCCATCCGAACTTTTCCGCCATCGCCTTCGCGCCGGCGAAACGTTTGTTTGTGGCAATCACCACGCTTTCTCCGCGCGCCTTGAGCGTGCGCACCGCATCGAGAACGCCGGGATACTCGAAGGTGTTGGGAAAGCCGTCCGTATCGTAGTGCCGCCCGAAGAGTTCGCGTATCGCAAGAGCGAGGGAGTCTGTGTATATGTCGGGGAAAAGGATGCGCGCCATTTCCTCTATTGGAGGACCTGCCACAAAGTCTTCATCGAATCTAGGGCACGACAACCCCAGGTCGGCGAGAGCCGCCTTCCACGAGGCGCGTATGTCGCCATCCGTATCGGCGAGCGTGCCGTCCAAATCGAACATCCAGAGTCTCTTCTTCATTCTCCGCAAAGCTCCTCTTCGCACTCGGCTATCGCCTGCATCGCGTCTTCGACGGTTTCGGCGGCGTCGAGGCGTTCCATCAAGTCTGTGCCGTGGGCGAGCATTGCGAGCCGTGCGAGGATTCGCAAGTGGTTTTCGTGGTCTGTGGAGCACACGAGGAAGAAGTGGCGCGTCCCCTCGCCTTCGGGTGCGCCGAAAAATACGTCTCGCCTGCTCCGTCCGTACGCGACGAACGTATCTTCGAAAAAGTAGGGGTCGTGGTAGCGCGGGTGGAGAAACGCCGCACCGCCGCCTATCGCCGTGGATGCAGCCTCTTCGCGCGCAACGAGTTCCTTGTAGAAGCCTTCGTCGTCGTAGACCAGCCCGCACGCAATGGCGAGATCCGCCATGTCGCGTATCATGCCGCCTTTCGTCTTTGCCTTGATGTCGAGCGACATCGCGTCAGGGCGGAACAGGCCCGCGACGCGCCACGAGGCGCGGTGCTCCCTGCCCATGTCGTTCATTATGGCATTGTGGAGCGTGCCGAACCGTTTGCCTGGCGTCTCGAGAAGGTGGCGCTGCGCCCACTCGTCCAGTTCCCTGTGGTCGAACCACCAATCGTCGGCGCGTTTTTCGGCCTTTATCTCGCCGCGCTGGGCGAAATGCCTGAGTTCATTCGCCTCCATGCATACATGCTGGGCGGCCTGGACGAGGTTGAACATCTCCCGCATGGCCTAACGCCCTCCCCGTCCCGGCGCGCCACAGGTTCTTGCAATCTCTATCATCATAAGATCGATTGCATCAGCCCCGCCGCTCACTATCCTCTCGCGAAGCGTCATGAAACGCATCCGGGCCGCTCTGAGTTCGTTCAGCCGCCAGCGCGAAAGCGATGCCTCCAGCTTGCGAACGCTCCATCCCGGCATCCCTTTCGTCGCCTGATCCAACTTCCCGCGCATCTGCGCATCCTTCATCTCCACCATCTGGCGGAACAGCTTCTCGATTACCGTCACGAGCAGTATGGCGGTCTTTTGTTCTTCGCCGAATGAATGCACCGCGGCAATGCACTTTTTGGCGTCCCGCATCGAAATCGCGTCCGTGACCTGCCAGGCGACGGGCTCGACGCCGGCGCCGGGCGAGGAAATCGCATCAATATCGTCTTCGCTTACGGCGCCCGGACCGTTCTTGAAGGCAAGCATCTTCTCGAGCTCCGAATAGATCGAGCGCGTATCCTGCCCAACTTTGGCGATGAACCTCTCTATTGCGCGAGCTGAAAACTTGAGCCCCATCTCCCCCGCCCTCGCCATGGCGCGATCTGCCGCCTCGCGCTGCGCCGCAGTCCCTTTAGGCTTTGCGAAATACACCATTTCGGCGACTTTGGCGAGTGTTTTCGCGAATACGCTTGTCTGAAGAAGCGAAGGACCCGTAATCAGAAGGGATTGGTTTTCAGGCATTCCGCCCTTGGCGACGAGATCGGCGAAGCGTTGGAGCGCCGCCTTCACGGCCTCGCTCGCCGCTTTGGAAGCCCCCTCGCCCTCGCCTTCATCGGCAGATGCGGCGCGCGAACCCGGCAGAAACTTCACATTCTTCCACCATGTCACCTTGACGGGATCGAAAAACGGCGGCGTCTTGTAGCTCTCCTCCACGAGCCTGATATCTTTCAGGCGCAGGTCTTCGTTGGATGAGAGATTCGAGTCGATGAGTTCCAGCCCCGTGCCGTCGCCAACGATTTTCTTCGCGGCTTCCGATACGAGGTAGTCGTCATCGCCTATTATCACGCACACCTTGCCCATACTGCCCCATATTATACCATATCTTGCGCCTTTCGGGTAGCGGTGCCCCAAAATGCGGCGAATTGAAAAAAGTGAAAATACCCCCTTGCGCAGTGCCAAGGAAATATGATATAATATGCCCGTTTTCGGAACGCGGGGTTGTGGCGCAATTGGTTAGCGCACTGGACTGTCGATCCGGGGGTTGCGGGTTCGAGCCCCGTCGACCCCGCCAGTTTTCGAAAACAGCAGGGATGCCTCGTGGTGTAATGGTAGCACCGCAGATTCTGATTCTGCTTGTTGGGGTTCGAGTCCCTGCGAGGCAACCATTTGCCAAAGTAAGAAGACCCGCATCATGCGGGTTTTTTTGTTGCTCCTCAAGATTTACCACGCACTTGCCATCGCGCCATACCGCCCCAACGCTAGGGCGGTGAGCCCGTTCACGCCGCAGCGTGTCGCGCGGCCGGGGCGGTAGGGCGGGCAGACCCTACCCGCCGCGACATATCGGTACCGCCGGGGCGGTAGGGCGGGCAGACCCT
>DFGM01000093.1:19030-38765 GCA_002371755.1 Verrucomicrobia bacterium UBA3750
TATCGGTGTGGGCATGCGGCGGCGAAGGGTCTCGCCGCCCTATCAGTTTTGCAACTGGCTCCACCAGCAATCGCGACTGCGAATTAACGCGAAAAGGACGGCTGGCGAGCCGTCCTTCACTGGATGCGCCACTTGATTTGCAAGCGGCTTGCTTTTTGCCTAGACCTCAGGCCTTCTTGCGCTTGAGTCCCAGAAGAGCCATGCCAAGGAGCACCATCAAGCCGGAAGTCGGTTCAGGGGTGGCCATGACCTGCGCACCATTCCACAATGCCGTCATATTGGCAACAGAGAGTGCACCAGTGCTGATAGCACCGCTAAGCTGCGAATAATTAAATTGATCGAAAGTCTTAACCGTATTAGCTTGATCGTTTGCTGAATCGTAGTTTACCAACTCCACCCAATACTTCGCGCCTTCGGCATTGTAGGTAAAACTTTCAACATCAAGCTTGGCATTGTTACTACCTGGTGCGCCAATGTAATCCAACAGAACATTACCAGAGCCACTATTTCCCCAAAGCCTCGCAGCATTATATTGTGAGCCAGCAGTATATGTAGTATTGCCGACAGTGTAGGTATCATCGACCTGCCAGAACAAGTAAGCGGCCTGAGATGAAATTGCTGCAAAAGCAATTCCAAGTACAACTATTAGCTTCTTCATTTCTTTTATTCTCCTAAAAATGTATTTATCGGCTTCTACCTTGATTACCACTTGATGTACAGAGGCGAGGTTCCGTTGCGCTTATACCACGCGCCCTGACCCTGAGGAATAACACTCGTATAGGATTTGTTCTTGGGACCATAGTTACCCTGCTTATCGCCCCATTTGTACCAACCATCGCTATCATGGCTGTATTCAGTACCATCGGACAATTGAATCTTGTCACCATTAAAATCGGAGTTTTTGTAATCAACCGCAACTGTGCATCCCTCATCCGAATAGTAAATCGCCGCATTCAAATTGACCTCAGCAGGCGCGGACGGAGCGATAAGCGTATATGTAAGATGGTTAGGTCTAGCCGCTTTATCTTCCGGCGTCGGGCAGGCAATAGCGACTACTGATGTGCTATCAGTGTACTGACCGGAAAGATAGATGTCTTTGTTCGTCCCAGGTGCGGTTCTCACAAGAACAAGTGCCTCACCACGGGCAACAGTGTCGTTCAGCGTCGTCTCCAGCGCGGGTTGTTCATTGAACAGCGTAACATTGTTGGCCGCCCAAGCGCCCTCTGAGATGACCCACGATTTGAAGTTCTTTTCAGCCGTGGAGTACCAATAGAGCTTGTCGCCATTGGCAAGTCCAGTGGGAAGGACGAGGTCGGTGACCTTGATATCTCCGTTACCGACTGCCGCCCAAGGCACTGCAATAATAAGTTCCGTTGTAGAAGCGTCAGTGACCTTCAGGACGCCAAATGTGTTGGCGCTTTCGACAGTCGTCGCCACTGCGGCAAAAGATGCGAGAAGAGCGCAACCTGCAATGATCTTTTTCATGAGGTGATTCCTTTATTGAAAGTTTCTGTTTCAGAGAGGCTGGCGCATGAGCTGGAAGAACTGCGCGCCGCCATCAGGCGACTTCTTGACAGGGAAGGTAACTTCTGCGGCACCACCAGCCTGGACATCGCTCGCCGGAGTTTCCGCTGCCGCGGCTGCTGCGGGATCCGCACCCTCGCTGACATTGTACTTGATCGCGGCATGCGTTCCCGTTACCGTGATGAGCACGTTTTCGGGGTCGCTCGTCGCATCAATCTTGGAAATCTTGGCCTCGGTTATACCAGCAGGGGCCGCCGTGAAACCAAAAGCTTTGCCGCTCGCATCGGCATTGACAAGGTTGGAAGCAGTGCCAGATTCAATGTTGCTCGCGACTTCCTTGACACCATTAACCACCGTCGGCGCCGTTGCGGAAGCGACACCGGCAGTGTCGCGCGTATCAAGGAGATACACGAAGAAATTATTGTAGTCGCCTTTGTCGAAAGCGCAAGTGACAAGACCGGCACTGTTGACCTTCAGCGTACCGAAAACAACATCGTCTTCTGTATCTACCGCTTTGCAATCGGCAGTTATGCCGGAAAAAGTCGCATCCTTGCTTCCGCAAACCGCATACCATTCGCCGGATGCATCTTTGCCGCTGTTATAACCGCCGGCGACAGGCTTGAAGGAGAGACGTACCGCGTTTGCCTCAACTGCGAACGCAAACCCCGCCGCGCCGATGGCACTTGCGAGAACCAGCTTCTTCGCTATTTTTGTCATATCTTACACTCCTTATTTGTCAAATCTTTACGGCTCGTGGGCACACTAATCCCCAGAGCACCCCATATTGTAGCATATTTTCATCTAGCGTGCAAGGGGGGTAAAAACGGCATCCTCAGCGGCGGCGACAGCCGGCGAATGCCGGTGTCGCCCCGACTGCTATCGAATGCAGTCGAATGCAGTCGAGGCAACGCCTGCTGCGCAGGGCGCTGTCGCCGCTGAGGCGTTGCCTGGCCCGCCCGAAGGGGTCGAGCGACCCATGCCCATCGGTCAGGAATCCAATGGGCATGGGTCAGGAATCCAATGGGCATTGAATTGGAACTCAATGGGCATGGGATTCCAATTCAATGGGCATTGGATTCCGGGGTAATGGGCATGTGATTGGCGGGTGATGGGCATGGGGCGCACGATGGGTAGGGCGGGGATGGGCAGCGCGGCGGGCAGGGGTCTGCCCGCCCTACCGGCGCAATGGTATGCCGTATCGGTGAGGGTAGGGCGGCGAGACCCTCGCCGCCGCAGGGGCGCGGTAGGAATGAGCGGCAGGGCGCGGTAGCGCGGCGGGCAGGGGGCTCAGCCGCCCTACCGGCGCAATGGTATGCCGTATCGGTGAGGGTAGGGAGGCGTTGACTTCTACGAGAGAGGATGGTACAATATCTGGCATGGGCAAGCCGCCGGTTACGTCCCTTTCGCTTCTCAAAGCGATATCAAATAGCGCAGATTCGGTGCGCTGGACGGAGTTTTGCCTCAAATATGAAGGTGTGATGCGTGACTTTCTCCGCGCCAGATACCCTTCCATCGATCCCGATGACGCCATGCAGGAAACGCTCCTTGCACTTATGAAGGCGCTGCCGGGCTACCAATACACTCCCGACACGAAAGGACGCTTTCGCAACTATCTGACCGGCATCCTTGCCCACAAAGCAGCCGATTTGCTTGCCAGGAACGTCCGGCAGGCGAAGATTCGCCGTTCGTTGGAAGAGGAAGCGAAATCGGGTCTCAAGATGACGTGCGAAGTGAAAGGCGATACGAAAAGCGCGTTTAGCGACATGCGGGCGGAGGAAGGGGGCCTTCCATATCCAAGCCGCGACGAAGAGGAAAGCTGGAAGATTACGGTGATGGAAGCCGCTATGGAGCAGCTTCTCGCCGACAGGCGCGTATCTTCGCTTTCACGGGAGGTGTTCCGCCATATAGCGCTTCTTCACGAAAAGCCAGAAGAAGTAGCCGCGAAATTCGGCATAACGAGAAACTACGCCGATCAGATAAAGAAACGCATGATAGGCAAACTTGCCGGGCTCGTAAAGTCGATGGGTGGCTGGTAGAACCCGCCCCGCCACCTTTGGGCCACCCCGCCACCCGCGCCCGCTGGCGTCAGTCCATTTCCGAGAGAATCTTGATGCCGGAGCTCGTGCCGATGCGAGTGGCACCGGCTTCAATCATCGCGAGGGCGTCTTTGAGAGTGCGGATGCCGCCTGCAGCCTTCACGCCGACGCCGCGTCCGACACACGAAAACATGAGCCTCACATCCTCCACTGTAGCGCCGCCTTTGGCAAAGCCGGTGGACGTCTTCACAAAATCGAACCCCGCCTCTTTTGCCAACCGGCAGGCGAGCAGCTTCTCCTCGTTTGTCAGACAGCAGCACTCGATGATGAGTTTCTGTACGACTTCGCCTTTACGTATACACCCCGGCTCTATTGCCATAGAGAGGGAAAGGCTGTCGAGGAATCGACGCATCGGCGGCTGCGGCGGGCAGGGCGGCGGGCAGGGGTCTGCCCGCCCTACCGACGGGGTGGTGTCGATATGGGGCGGCGGGCAGAGGTCTGCCCGCCCTACCGGCGGGGTGGTGTCGATATGGGGCGGCGGGCAGAGGTCTGCCGACGAAACCGCCTTCAATGCGCCGATATCCATGACATAGTCCAGCTCGGTGGCGCCGTGAGCAAAGGCGTCGAGCGCTTCAAGACGTTTCAACTCGGGTCTGTTGGCTCCGAGCGGGAAGCCGATTACGGTGCCGACTTTAACCTTGGAGCCTGCGAGGATATCGGCCGCGAGCGGCACCCACACGGGATTCACCATGACTGCGTGGAACGAATGCTCTTGAGCTTCCTCGCAGAGCTTTTCGATGTCGCCAACCGTCGCATCCGGCTTGAGACAGGTATGCTCAATCATGGAAGCGAGTTTCTCTTTCGTAATCGTTGGCATCTTCTCTCCTTATATATAGTGTGGCATGGTTCATGCTTCGTCCGCTATGGCGGAAACGGTGCTTTGCGCCGAACCACGGCTGAAGCGCGTTGTAATTGCATCGCCCGATGCGAGCTGCGAGGCATCCGTGACCACGGCGCCTGACGAATCGGTCGTGAGGGAATAACCACGTTCGAGAACCGCGTATGGCGAGAGGAGCTTCAAGCGGGCGGCTGCCTTTTCGAGCGCCGACACCTGGCGTTCATAGGCAAGTTTGACGGCAGAATCGAGACGTTCTGCGAATCGCGCCATCTGCTGGGCGGCTGCACTGCCGCCGTTTTTGAGCGAGAGAGAGAGGCGTTCCGACAGCCTATCCATATGCTGGGCGGCATTATCCCCGGCATTCCGCAATGCGTTGACCAGGCGTTTCGACGCTCTTTCGAGTCTTTCTCCTTCAATATCGCCGCGATGGCGCAAGGTGCGGGAAAGCGCCTCCGAAGCTTCGCCGAGATGTTTCTTCATATCGGAGAGGAGCGGGACTGCGAGTTCGGCGGCGATTGAAGGCGTGCCGGCTCTGACGTCGGCAGCGAAGTCGCAGAGCGTAAAGTCGGTTTCGTGGCCTACGGCGGAAATCACCGGGACGGGGCAGGCGGAGATAGTGCGCACAAGAGTCTCGTCATTGAAGCAGAAGAGGTCTTCGAACGAACCGCCGCCGCGCGCGATAATAACGAGGTCTGCGCGCCAATCGGCGTTTCGGGCGAAATATGCGACTCCTGCAATAAGCGAAGGCGGGGCGTCGGCGCCTTGGACTTGCGCAGGGAAGATGCGGATTTGGAGATTGGGGAAGCGACGTGTCAAGACGCGACACATATCGTGCACCACGGCGCCGGCCTGACTGGTGACGAGCCCTATGCGCCGGGGAAGGCGGGGCAGCGGACGCTTCCGCGCGCTGTCGAAGAGTCCTTCGGCGGCAAGCTTTTCCTTGAGAGCGAGATATTTCGCCATCAATTCGCCTTCTCCGGCCACTTTGATACGGGTCACGACAAACTGGCATTCGCCGCGTTGCGGATAGACGGATATTCTGCCGCGCACCTTCACGCGCCTGCCGTCGCCGAGTTTCGCACGGCAATCGCACGGGACGCGCGCAAACAGGACTGCGTTCAATTGCGAACCTTCGTCCTTCAAGGCAAAGTAGGAATGCCCGGAAGGATATACGCGCCAATTCGATATCTCGGCCTCGATATCGACCGAGGGGAAGCGGTGTTCCAGGCAGTCCTTCATCATCGCGACTACCTGGGAGACGGAATATACCGGCGGCATCGTCATCGTCTAATGGCTCTTCTCTCTCCGGTTGCCGCCCTTATTCCCACGGAGAGTATGGTGCCCGCCGCAAAGAACGCGCTGATCATGTTCGTGCCGCCATAGCTGAAGAAGGGTAGCGCCATGCCTTTCGTGGGCAGGGCCTCGCACACCACCCCCAGATTGAATATCGCCTGGAAGAATATGATGAACGCCATACCCATCGCGAGAAATCGCCCGAAGCGGTCTTGCGACTTCAATGCGATAATGACGGAAAGAACGAAGAACATGACGAAGAGCGCGACCACCGCGACAGAGAAGACGAGCCCCATCTCTTCGGCTCCGACTGCGAAGATGAAGTCTGTATGCGCCTCGGGCAGGTAGAGCTGTTTCTGCATGGATTGACCGAGCCCCACACCAAAGATATCGCCTCGCTGGATGGCGACAAGCGCCATTTTCGCCTGGTAAGCAGCGGCCTTTGCTGCGGCATCGGATACTGCGGCGCCGCCTTCCGCCGTTTCGGGATTGACGCCCAGAAACGCCAGTATGCGCGCCATGCGATTGGCGTTGGTGAAGACCCTGTAGCCGAGAAAAGCAAACCCGATGATGCCGAAAGAGCACAGATGGAGAATCCTCACGCCCGCCAGGAACATGACAAGCAACCCGACAAGCACGATTACCATGGTCGAGCCGAAGTCGGGTTCGAGAATCACAGGAAAGGCCATAAGGCCGATGAAGATGATGGGGAAAAGGGCGCCTCGCTTGAAAAGCTCCACTCGCCATCCGGCCTTATCCACAAACACCGAGACGAGTATGACGGTCGCGAGTTTCGCAAATTCGCTGGGCTGCAGCCGCACCGGCCCTATCGGAATCCAGCGGTGCGAACCGTTGATGGCCTTGAAGCCGAATACGCACCAAAGCAGGGCGAATATGACGCCATAGAAGACCACGGCGAGCATCCAGTTGTCGCGCCAGCGCCTGTAGTCGAACGCGGCCGTGGCGGCCGCTATAAGAAGTCCCGCGCCAAGAAAGATGAATTGGCGCTTCATGAAATACAGGGGATCCCCGTGCAATCTGACGCCGTTCGCTCCGCTCGCACTTGAGAGAACGACAAGGCCCAGCGCCACGAGAGCCGTGACAACCAGGCCAAACAGATACAGGGTTCCCCTGCGCACCGTTCAATTCCGCAGAACGGTCAGTTCTGCTCCTCGGGGAGGCGAATCACCTGACCCGGCTTGAGCTGGTCCTGCTCGCCCATGTTGTTGAGCTCGCGAATGACGGAAGGATCGACGCCGAACGCGATGGAAAGCGCGATGATGTCCTCGCCTTCCTGAACCGTGTAGGGCATGGTGCCGACTTCGGAAGCCGCAAGTGCGGGTGTCGCGGGAGCGGGTTCCACCACCGGGGCGGCGTCGGTTGCGGCCGAGGCTGTTCCAGAGAGTGCCTCCGCGATCTCAGGCTGTGGCTCGACCACGGGGGCGGTCCTCACCTCAGGCTTTGCGGTGGTCTTCACCGCGGCGACTGGCTTGGGCGCGGTCTTCACCGTGGCGACAGGCTTGACTGCAACTGCCGCCGCCGCACCGGTCGCGGGCACTTTCAGCTTCTGGCCGATACGCACCGTGTCGCTCTGGAGAGCGTTGAGCTCCTTGAGCTGGCGGATGCTGATCTTGTGGGCTGCGGCTATCTTGCCGAGATAGTCGCCGGACTTGACCACATATTCCTTCGTTTCGCCGGAATAGGGCTTGTATTCTGGCTTGGCGGGCTTCTTCGCAAACGCGCCTTCCGGGACGCTCTGCACGCCCACGGCCACCTCGCCGGGGATCTGGATGGTCTGGCCGAGACGGACGACATCGTTCTTGAGCTGCGGGTTTGCTTTGCGCAGTGCGTCAAGCTTCACGTTGAACCTCTTGGAAATCTTGGCAAGATAGTCGCCGCGCTGCACGATGTAGGGGGTGGTGACGATGGCAGGCGTGGCGGGCGTGATGTCGATAGGCTTAGGCTCGGTCTTGCCAGGCGTGCCGGGGAGAGGCTGTTCCGGCTCGAGATTCTTGATTTCGATGGAAGGAGCGGGCTGTTCCGCGGGTTCATCCGCCTGCGTCACGTCTGGCGTGAGAGTGCCTTGGGCTGCAGGTTCGGTAGCGACAGCATTCGCCTTGAGTTGCGCCCTCTCGGCGGGCGGTATGTAGTTGGGATCCTTGCAACCTGCGACTACCGCTGCGACTGCTGCGGCACCGAGCACTATTCCGAGCTTGTTCATCTTTTGTCTTTTCCTTTTTTGACGAGGTCGGCGAACCTTTGCCCGCGTTCCTCGAAACTTATAAACTGGTCGAAACTTGCCGCGCCTGGCGAAAGGAGCACCGTATCGCCAGGTCTGGCATCCCTCTTCGCCGCCTCCACAGCCCGCTCCAAAGTGCCGCATTCTTCACATTCCACGGCACTTTTCCAGGCCTCGGCAAACGACTCCGAGGATTGTCCAATAGTATACACTTTTTTGACCCTGTCAGTCAATGCCCCAATTGCACTTTTCGGGTCGTCTCCTTTGGGCAGGCCACCCGCAATCAGAAGGATGGGCGGGGTGGCCATTTCCACTCCGGCGGCAAGAGCGGCAATGCTGGTCGCCTTCGAATCGTCTATGTATGAAACGCCGCCGAAGACGCCTACTTTCTCCATCCTGTGCGGGAGAGGCCTGAACGCGAGGAAGGCTTTGCGTATGCGCTCGTCATCAAGGCCTGCGACCCGGAGCATCGCCACGGCAATACGCGCGTTGGGGGCGAGGATCGGGTTGTCGAAATACGAGCCTTCGTAGAGCTTTTCGGCGCCTTTGCCCCGCTCCCCGGCTTCGCAATCGAACGCGACCGGCGCGAAGTCGAGAAGCCTGCGCTTGATCGCGTGGTATGCTTTCACCGAACCGTGGCGCGAGATATGGTCTTCCTGGAGGTTGAGAATCGCAGCGGCAACAAACGAATCCGGCTGCAGGCAAGTGGTCTCCAACTGGAAGGAGGACACCTCCACGACAGCCCACTCCGGAGGCGGTTCCATTTTGGCGACGCGCGAGACCGGGAGACCATAATTGCCGCACGGCACGCCCCCGAGCGCTTCGGCGAGCAGTTTCACGACGCTGGACTTGCCCTTGCTGCCCGTTACGGCCAGCATCTTCACCCCGCGCTTCGCGAGAGCCTCCACCCCCAGCTGGAGTTCGCTCACCACCCTTACGCCCGGCGAGGCCACCACAAGGCTGACGGGCGAGACGACGTGCGGGTGCGTCTGAGGCGGCAGGAGGTCTAATGCCGCCTTGCCGCTTTCGCCATCCCCAAGGATGTATACTCCCTCGCCTTGCGCCTGACTCATTTAAGAACCTCCAGCACTCTTTCCACTTCTTCATCCTGCATGCCCGAACCCGTGGGCAGGCATATCCCGCGCTTGAAGCAATCCTCGGCCGTGCTCCCCCCGTAGAAGCGGCAATCCTTGAAGACTTCCTGCATATGCATAGGCTTCCAAACGGGACGCGCCTCTATATCCGCGACGGCGAGTCTTGCAAGGAGCTCGTCGCGTCTCGCTTCCGATTCGACAAGCGCCACGGCAAGCCAGTTGTTTTCGCCCGGCACGTCGGGGACGAGGCGGAGCCCTGCGGCGCGATAGGCGGCCTTTATCTCTGCGCGGCGCGCGATGAAGCGCGGAAGCTTCGCGAGCTGCGCAAGCCCCACGGCTCCAAGAAGATTGCTGAGCCTGTAGTTGTAGCCCACCTCGCTATGCTCGTACCACGGGAACGGTTCGCGGCTTTGCTGGCTTCTTTTCCTCGCACGCGCCGCCATCGCATCGTCGTCGCAAAGAAACGCCCCGCCCCCGGAGGTCGTGATAATCTTGTTGCCGTTGAAGGAGTATACGCCTATCGCCCCTGCGCTTCCGGCCGCCCGGCCAGCACTCTTCGCCCCTACCGCCTCCGCCGAATCGCACACCAGAACTGCGCCGTATCGGGCGCACAGCTTCTCAAGCCTCGCATAATCGCAGCACCTGCCGTACAAATCGACTGATACTACCATCGTCTTGACGCCCTTCGCATCCTCCAATGCTTCTTCGAGACGCGTCAAGTCGCCGTTCAGCGTAGCGTCGCTATCGTAGAAGGCGACTTGGGTGCCCCTGTGCCAGGCGGGGCCTACGGTTGCGATAAAAGTAAGCGAAGGGGCGATGACGAGCCATCCCGGGCCAACCCCGAACTCGGCCATGGCAAGATCGATTGCCGCCGTTCCAGAAGAGAGCGCCACTGCATGCCGGCGTCCTGCACTTGCGGCAATCGCACGCTCGAACTCATCCACCTTCGGTCCGCACGGGGCCACATAGCCCGAATCGAATGCCGCCATCACGGCGGCACGCTCGGCTTCATCCACGCATGGCGGGGAAAGGAATATCCGCTTTCTCATTTCGTGCCTTTCTCGAGGTCGTGGGCTTTCACCCAGCCTTCGTGCGAGGGCGTCGCGATGCGCACCCAGGCGCCATGACGGGAGACGGCCTCCGGCTCCGCCTCGCCGGGCGCGATATGGAAGCGTTCTATGACGGGAGCTTCCTCTTTCGGCGCAAAGCGGAGTTCCAGGATTCTGCCCGGGGCGGAGCCGCCTTCGTTCACGGCAACGGCTTCCGCTTCCATCCCGGAAGCGGCCGCATATTCGATGTTTATCTTTCTTGCGGCGACATGAGAATAGGAACGCGCGGCGGTATCGTATACGGGAAGTTTCATCTCGGGGATTTCCTTCGCGCCGTCTGCGACGAAATACTCTATCCATACTATCCGCCCGGGGCGGCGCTCTTCCATATCCGGTATCGCGGCAAGCGGCACGAAGCCGCTTTCATATTCGAGCACGCACTTCAGGCGCACCACGTCGTTCGTCTCGACGCGCGTCCTGTCGGCGAATCTGGCAAGCTTGAAGCCGGAGCCGATGATGCCGGCGAAACCTTCCGGCTGTCCATCGCCGGGAAGCGGTTTTATCTCCACAGAAATCGCGGGCGAATCGACTGCGAAGCTCTGAGAGAAAGAGAACATGGAGTGTCCGCTCTGCTGGCGGCGGTTGACCATGCCTTCCACGCGGAACGACATCTCGCCTTTGAATGGGACGTCGTATCTCACGGGCACGGCGAGACGGCGCACGCGGTTGGAGGGATTTGCGCTTTCGCCGTCTTCCAGGTTTTCGCCGCCGCCCATAACGACCATGCCGAACATCTCGCTCGGCGTTATCCTTATCTGGTCGATCGTGACGGAGCGCGGGGATTCTATGGAGACCAGAAATCTGAAAGTCTCGCCCACCCGCACGTCGTTGGTGGATAGCGATACCGCCGCCTTTATCTCCACTGGCTCCTGCTGCTGTCCGTTGAAGGTCATGGACATCGCGCCCGGCGAGCCGAGGTTCATCATGCTGTTCGCCCGCTGCATCATCTGCTGATGCATGCGCTCTATCTCGTCGAAGATGCTCTGCGCGGGAGAAGAGAGAGGCAGCGAAACGACGAGCGCGACTACTGCGAACATGCGGATGAGGCGGCCTGCCAGGAAGAAGAGAAGCGAGACGGCGGCAATCGCGCCGGCGGTGACGGCGATACGGCCTTTCCAGGCGTGGCGCAGAACAGGGCGGAACGCCGCGCGCCACGCCGGGAGCTCCTGTGCTCCATCGCCCGTCTTGCGCGCCAAGGCGGCCACAATCCCCCGCTCCACGCTCTTCGTCTGCCCTATGCTCCATTCAAGACGCGAATAGATCTTGAGCGCCTTCGCCCAATTGCCTTCCATTATGTGGCAAGCCGCCTCGTTGAGGCGCGCCTCCGGGAACGAGAACTCCGAGAAAGCCCCGGCTTGCGCCTTGCCGCACGCTTTGCGCCAGCGGAACGCTTCGTCCTCGGAAAGCTCCACCGACTTGACGTCGTAAACGAGAGCATCCGGCATGGGGAGACCTTCTTGCGATTCATCAAGACCCGCAAGAGCGGCCTGCATCCCGGGCTTCACGTGCACGGGTATTTCGCGAGTGGCGCATTTGAGCACGCCTTCGCCCCCGTCTCCATATTCGAACTCGAGGCGCGGAAACCGCCAGACGCCTTCCTTCATCGGCCTGACACGGTAGATAAGCGTGCGGGAAAACTCGCCCGTATCCGTCTTTGCGCTCTCGTCGTCGACTTTCCACACTTTCGAATCCACCACTTTGGAGAGTGCCGGGGGATGGAGGCTCGTGAAGTCCGCCTGGCCTATGAAGTCTATCCTGAGGACCATCGGATCCCCGACCCGGACGTTGTTGGCGTCGAACGACGTGCGCGCAACAAGCGTCCCGCCCGTCACGCCGTCCAGCGTGATGGCCGAAAGAAGAATGCCGCATATGGAGGAAAGCATCATTGTGGTTTCACCTTGAAAGTGACTACTACCGATTTGTTGGCTCTAAGGAAGGAATCGGAAAGGCCGGGGACGTACTTCACGAGCTGGGCGGCTTTGCGGACCGTGGCATCCGCGGCGGCATCGCCGGAACCTTGCACGAGCGACCAGTTCACGACCCTGCCGCCTGCGTCAAAGTGCACCCTAAGCTTCATCTCGCGCAGGGAGGGCGAGTAGTTCGGCGAATCCCACCTGTCGTAGAACGCCCTGTAGATGAGGGAAAGGCAGCGCTGTTCTTCGTTGGCCGCGAGCTGCTCCGTGGCGCCCGGCTTGTAGCCCATGTTGAGGAGCTTCTTTATCTCCGCGTCGGAGAGCGTCTTCTTGCCCGTGCGGCCGTTGTTCTGCGGCTTGGGTTGCGGTTTGGGCTTCTCGTTCACCACCTTCGCCTGGCTGCGCATCCTCGCAATACGCTCTTCGAGAGTCTCCTTCGGCTTGGGCTTCTCTTTCGGTTTCTCCGCCTCCTTCGGCTTCTCGTTGGGAGTTTTGACGACCGCATCCACCTTTGTCTCGGGCTTTGGCGGTTCCGGCGGCGGAGTCGCCGGCTTGGGAGGCTCGGGCTTGGGCGGGGTGGGCTTGGGCGGCTCCACAGGAGGCGGCTCGTTGTCGACGCCGTCCAGATTCTCGTGAAGGACGAGCGTAAGATCCATGGGAATCACCGTCTCTTTGGCTTTCAAAGGCTGCACCGCGAGCCAGCAGAGGAAGAAGAAAACAAGATGCAGGAGGATGGCCAGCACGACATTTGTCATGCTGAACACTTCCGGCATCGGCTTTTCCTCCTCAAACATCGCCTTGCCGCCCCTTCCTTACTTCTCCACGGTGACGAGCGCCATCCTGCGGATCTTGCATTCGTAGACAATCTTCACGACCTGCATCACGGCTCCGTACTCCAGCCGCTCATCGCCTCTCACGAGAACCGGCACTTCGGGATCTTCCGCCGCCATTGCTTTCAAGGTGTCGCGAAGCTCCTCCAGCGTGACGGGCTTGTCGTTGAGATAGCAGCCGGCGGGGAAAGCGACGGTGATGGTGTTGGCCTTATTGTCCTTCGTGGGCAGCTCGTCGGTCTTCGCCTGGGGAAGGATGATGCTGATGCCCTGCTCGAGTGCGGGCAGGGTGACGATGAATGTGACGAGCAGAAGGAAGGTAAGGTCGATAAGCGACGTCATATCGATCGTCGCCTTGGCCTTTTCGCCTCTTTGGCGTCTGCGCCTCAAGGACATCTCAAGCGCCCCTTCCCTGGAACTCGCACGCAATGCGGCCGGTGAGCTCGTCGGCAAAGCCTTCCATGTCGCTCGTGATGCTGCGGATGGAGGCGTTCATGCGGTTGAAAGCGATAACGCCGGGGATTGCTATCAAGAGCCCCACGACCGTCGTGACGAGAGCGGCGGAAATGGAAGGTGCGATGGTGGCTAGATTGGCACTCCCCGCCGTGCCCATTTCGGCAAAGGCGTCGAGCACGCCCCACACGGTGCCGAGAAGGCCTAGCATTGGGGAAAGCGCCACCACGGTGGCGATTACGCCCATTCCGTGCTCTATGCGGATTTCCTCTTCGTCGAGCGAGTGTTCGCAGGTGGAGCGCACGAGTTCTATTTCCCTGGCGGTAAGGGCGGCGGCGCCATCGCCGTCTGTCGACCTGCCCACAAGGAGGGAGCGGACGTCCGGGGTAAGCAGTTTCAAAAGCCTCTCGCACGTCTCCTTGTAAATGCCCTCGATGCCGGTTGTGGAAGAGGGGCGGCGCTTCAGATAGTAGTCGAGCACGTCCGAGCCGGTGGAGAAGTCTCGCAAGAAGCGGCGTGTGACCATGGAGACGAACGCGAGCTCCCTGGCCTTGCCGATTATCACGGCCACCATCACCACGCTGCCCAAGAGCTGCAGCACCACAATCGCCTGGCCCATGAAATTCGAGCCGAGGAACCCTTCCACGAGGGAATTTGCGAACATTATCATTTCTTTGCTCCTTTGAAACCGTAGCTTCCGTTTGCGACGAGGCTTGCCACCCTGCCTTCCGCGGGCAGCGCCTCGCGCGTGAGCCCCTTCGCGGCCAGCACCTTGTCCGTAGTCTGGAAATGCGCCTTGCAGTGGTTCATGAGCCAGACGGGGCCGTTCTTTGCGACCATCTCCTCTGCCAGCTGGCGCACTCTCGGGTCGCTCGAGCCGGCGGGCACCTTGGGCGCATCCTTCTCTTTCCCGGGTTCGGGGACTCCGAAAAGCTCTTCCGACATCTTCTGGATGTCCCTCAAGAAGAGTTCGCGCGCTATGACGGAAGCGGCGGCGACGGCTATGTCGCTTTCGGCTTTGTGCATCTGCACGATTTCCGCCTTCTTGCCGAGCGGCTTCAAGGCGCGTTTTATCGTGTCTTCCGTGTGCGCAAACTGGTCCACCACCACGCGATGGCAGCTGGGGTTCTTCGTCAAAAGCTCCTCTATCGCCGTTGCATGGGCCCAGGCGAGCATGCGGTTTATGTTGCGCATCTTCGCGTAGAGCCTGTTGTAGGCGGCAGGCCCGAGTTTCACCACGCTGTAGCGCGACGGGCCTAGGAGCTTCCTCAGGGCGAAACCGGCCTGCAACACGGCCTTGTCGGACATCTGCTTGCAGTCCCTCACACCCATCTTCTGCATTTCCGCCGCCAACGCCTCGTCGGAATATGCGGCGCATACGACGAGCGGACCGAAATAGTCGCCCTTGCCGGATTCGTCGCTGCCGCCGTGGGGGGCGGTCAGCTCCGGATTGAGCACCGTCTCGTAGCCGAGACTCGCGCCGCCGAGGACGCGAGGCTCAAGAACGAACAGGACGAAATCCTCCGCTCCCGAGCCCTGAACGCAAAGTTTCCTCTTGCCGTGCTTCTGCTTTTCGTAGAGCGTGGCGTTGAACTTCTCGCCTTCTATCGACCACAGGGAGTATGGCACTTCTCTGCGGCGGTAGTTGCCGGTGAGCATCACGCCCAGGAGAAGTTCTTGCTGATCTTCGGTCAGCTCGAACGTAAAGGTAGACTTCCTGGGCGCGGGCTCTTCCATTCCTTTTACTTTGCTCCGAAACGGAACTCCGTGGTGGAACGGTATACGTCGCCCTTCTTGACGATGATAGAGGGGAACATCGGCTTGTTGGGCGAGTCTGGCGCGTGCTGGGTCTCGAGCGCGACGCCGCAACGGAAGGAGAGGTGCTCGCCACCCTTGGCCTTCTGGTCGTAGCTTGCCCAGTTTGCCGTATAGACCTGGAGGCACGGCTCGGTAGTCCATACTTCCACTTCGCGTCCGTTGAGCGGACAGGAAAGTTTTGCCGCAAAGCCAAGACCTTCGGACTTGTCGAGCACCCAATTGTGGTCGTATCCCTTGCCGATTTCGAGTTGAGGATCGGGTTCGTTTATCCTCTCGCCGATGCGCATGCCGTTGCGGAAGTCGAAGGGGGTGCCAGCGACGTCGGCAAGCTCGCCCGTCGGGATCTGCCCAGCGTCCGTGGGAGTCGTCTTGCTCGCCGCGATCTGCATCACATGGTCTTCGATGGTGCCGCCCGATTCGCCCTTGAAGTTGAAGTAGACGTGCTGCGTCATGTTGATTGGCGTATCGGCGTCGCTCTGCGCCTCGTAATCGACGCGCCAGACATTATCCTTCGTCACGGTGTATGTGACCTGCACGATTACAGTGCCCGGGTAGTTCTCTTCGCCATCGGGGGAGACGCGGCTGAATACGACGCCCACATCGTCATCCTTCACAAACGGCTTTGCCGACCACACGTACGCATCCCAGCCGCGCTTGCCGCCATGGAGCGAGCAGCCGATGCCGCCAGGGAAGTTGTTGAGCGCGAGCTCGTAGTCCTTGCCGTTCAACGAGAACCTGCCGTTGGCAATACGGTTGCCGACGCGTCCGATGATGCAGCCCCAGTAGGGGTCGCCATTATCCCAGCCTTCGGGACCGTCGAAGCCGACGACGACATCCTTCATGTTGCCGTCGCGGTCGGCAGTGAAGAGCCTTATCACCTTGCCGCCGTAGTCGCTCACTTCGAGCACCAGCCCGCCAGCGCCCTTGAGCGTATACTTGCTGCACTTTTCACCATACTTCGTGACGCCGAAATCGGCGACTTCGTAGCTTGCCGTAGCCATGTCTATAGTCTCCTTTGAGGGTTAGGAACGCTTCTTTGCGCCCGCGACGGGCATCGTGTAGCCGTTGAACTTGTGCGTGTTGTAGAGCGGGGCGGCGCTATCCACCGAAAGGCCCATCGCCTTGCGAATCTTGAGGAAGTCCTTCACGCCCGCTTCGTTCACCTGCTGGAGTTTGGCGCCGTGGCCCGCCGCCAAAAGCAGCACCTGGCAATACGCATCGGCGTTCTCGGCGAACCATTCCGCCTCCTCGATGTCGCGTCCGCCGCAGACGATGCCGTGGTTCTCCATGAATACCACATTGCCTTTCTTTGCGGCTTCGGCCACGCTTTCGGCGACTTCATCGGTGCCGGGCGTCGCGTAGGGCGCGATCGGAATCTGGTTGAGGAAGATATCCGCTTCGGGATTGATGCCGTTCGGCGGCACGATGCCCGCGAAGAGGAAGGCGTTGCAATGCGGCGGATGGCAGTGCATGCAGGCGTTCATACCCGTAGCCTTCATCATCGCGATGTGCACCTTCACCTCGCTGGTGCGGGGCCTGTAGCCGCAAAGCTGCCCGGCATCCATATCCACGAGGCAGATGTCCTCGGGTTTCATGAAGCCCTTGCAGCAGAGCGTGGGGGAGCAAAGGACGAGGTCTTCGCCCACGCGGACAGAAAGGTTGCCGCCGTTGCCGTCGGTATACCCCTTGGCATAGATACGCCGGCCCATCTCGCAGATCTGCTCCTTCACCTTCATTATGGGAGCGGACTTGAAGAACTTGTCGAGCTCCTTGCGCGTCTTGGGCTGAGGCCCGTTCTTCCAGTCGTAGGCGCGGTTGACGAGCGGCGGATTGATGTAAAGCTTCCGGTTCATGGCTTCAAGGCTCCTTGGTTTGTCACCTGCAAAGCGTGTAGAGAACGCCCGCGACGACCGCAGAGCCGATGACGCCCGAGACGTTCGGGCCCATGGCCTGCATGAGGATGAAGTTCGTCGGGTCGTTGCCAAGCGAGACCTTGTTGGAGACGCGCGCGGCCATGGGCACGGCTGAGACGCCGGCCGAACCGATGAGCGGATTCACCTTTTCCTTCGAGAAGAGGTTCATGAGCTTGGCCATCAAGACGCCAGCGGCGGTGCCCACGCAAAACGCGATGAGGCCGAGCGCCAGAATGCCGAGCGTCGTCCCGGAGAGGAACTTTTCGCAAGCGAGCTTGGAGCCGACCGAAAGGCCGAGCATGATGGTGACGATGTTGATGAGCGCGTTGGACATCGTATCGGAAATGCGCGCCACCGACGGGCCCGCCTCCTTGGCGAGATTGCCGAGCATGAGTGCGCCGATAAGCGGCACGGCCGAGGGGAGCAGCACCGCGCAAAGGAGAAGCACGATGAGCGGGAAGCAAATCTTCTCGATCTTCTTCACCTCTCTCAAGGGCGGCATCTTGATGAGACGCTCGCTCTTCGTGGTGAGCGCGTTCATGATGGGCGGCTGGATGATCGGCACGAGCGCCATGTAGGAATAGGCCGCCACGGCGATTGCACCCAGAAGGTCGGGGGCGAGACGCGAGGTGAGCCAGATTGCCGTAGGACCATCAGCACCGCCGATAATGCCGATGGAAGCCGCAGCCTTGATCGGGGCTACGCCGCCGAAGAAGTCGGCGCCGAAGACTGCCGCCAGCCCAAGCGCACCAAAGAGCGCGAAGAAGATGCCGAACTGCGCGGCTCCGCCCAGAAGCGCCGTCTTCGGGTTGGCGATAAGAGGCCCGAAGTCCGTCATCGCACCCACACCCATGAATATCATGATGGGGAAGACGCCGGTATCGATGCCGAAGGAGAAGAAATAGTGGAGAAAGCCGCCAGGTTCCACGATGCCGCCGGACATCACCGGCAGACCCGAACTCAGGAACGATATGACACCGTCATGCATCATCGCAGGCGCGGTGACGCCCCCGAGCGGGCAGTTCGCCAGAAGTCCGCCAAAGCCGATAGGCAGAAGGAGGAGCGGCTCGAACCCTTTGACGATAGCAAGGTACATCATCACGAGACAGAGCGGAATCATGATGAGCTGGCCTACGCCATAGGGCATGCCCCAAAGGGTCTTCACCTCGTGACCGCGCACGAACGCGCCCTTGTCGTCAAAGTAGCCGCCAATCCAGTCGCCTTCCTTGACCTCGTGGGAGGGGGTGGAAAGCTTCGCGGCCTGAACCTTGCTGACCACCCAGAAGCCGTTGCGGTTTACGAAGTTGTTCGGGTTCGGGTGCCTGTTCACGGAGAAGTCCGGCGCCTCAGGCCGCTCGGACATGTCGAAGTTGCCCGTGATGTAGGCAGGCGCTTCCTTCTTCATGAAGCCGGAAATGCCCGTCTCGCCCACGAGACCTTTGGCCTTGGCGAGCGTCGTGCGCCAATCGCCCTCGGCGAAGGCGCCGAGCGCCAACGCCGCTGCGAGGATTGCGAGAAGTTGTTTCTTCATTGTTCTTCTGTCCTTTACCCGATTACCGCGAGGACGTCGCCCGTGGCGACCTTGTCGGTAGCGCCGACATTGAGCGTGACCGTGCCATCGCAAGGCGCCGTGACGGGAGTTTCCATCTTCATGACATCCATGACGAGGATTTCGTCACCCTTGGCAACTGCCGTGCCGGATTGCGCAGTGACGCGCAGGACGGTGCCCGGCACCGGGGCCTTCACTTCGGTGCCGCCCGCGGGAGCCGCGGCAGCGGCAGGCGCGGCCGCCTTGATGCCCGCTTCGCTCTTGAACGCCACTTCCTTGCCGTTCACCACGGCCTTTCCTTCGCCGGTGATCTTCACGCCATACGCCTTGCCGCCGATTGTCACGGTGATGCCATCCTTGGCAGGAGCCGCCTTGGGCGCGGAATCCTCGGCAAAACGGCATCCCATGGGAGCCTTGGAAGGATCCTTCAGGAAGAGAATGCCCTTCTCCTTGCAAGATGCCGCAATGAAGATGTTCTCGTCCGTGACGGGCAGACCCGCCTCTTCAAGCGCCTTCTTGGCGACTGCCCCGCCTTTCTTGGGGTCGGCGTCGTTGAGCTCGAGCACGGTCTTCGTGGTCGGCGTGGAATAGGGCTTGGTGAGCTCGCTGGAAGCCATGAACTCGGAAGCCTTCTTCACGATTTCGGGGTCCGGCGGAACGGGAGTCTTGCCGAAATAGCCAAGCACCATCTTGGCGTAGCCAGGGGCGAACTTCTTGAACTTGCCGAACATCACGTTCTGGATCGCCTGCTGCGCGTAGAACTGCGAGACGGGCGTCACGGACGTTCCGAAACCGCCAAGACGCACGCAGTCGTACATCTCCGCAATCATGTCGTCGTACTTATCCATCATGTTGTTGTCGCGGAGCATCTGGGTGTTGGCCGTAAGCGCACCGCCCGGCATGGGCGACCAGACAATCTGCGGGTTCACGTTCATCGCCTCCGGCGGGAGGAAATACTTCTTCATCGCGTTCTTGAAGGAGTCTTCGGCCTTCTTGATCTTCTTGATGTCGAAGTCGAACTCGAAGTCGTCATCGCCGTCAAGGCAGTGCCACATCGTGATGATGT
>DFGM01000093.1:38840-39214 GCA_002371755.1 Verrucomicrobia bacterium UBA3750
GGCTGGCAGGTGCCGCCGCTCATAGGCGCCATGGAAAGATCGAGTCCGTCCGCACCGCCGCGAAGCGCCGCAAGATAGCAAGCAACGCCATTGCCGGCCGTCTCGTGCGAGTGGAACTGGATGTGCACGTCCTTGCCGAGAAGTTCACGCGCCTTGCGCATCGTCCAATAGACCGTCGTGGGCGTGGAGGTGCCGGAAGCATCCTTGAAGCAGACGCGGTCGAAGGGAATGCCGGCGTCCATAATCATGCGCAGACGGTCGCGGTAGAACTCGGGAGTGTGCGTGCCCTGGTTGTCAATGCCGGGAGGAAGCCCCATCATCGTGACCACGACTTCGTGGTTGAGCCCAGCATCGTGGATGCACTGGCCGGACCA
>DFGM01000093.1:39325-40882 GCA_002371755.1 Verrucomicrobia bacterium UBA3750
TGCCGTGCTTCTTGAACATCTGCGCATGGAGCTTGATCATGTCGCTCGGCTGGGATTCAAGACCCACCACGTTTACGCCGCGTGAAAGAGTCTGCAAATCGGCCTCGGGCGCCGCCTTGCGGAATGCGTCCATCACATCGAACGCATCTTCCTGGCAGTAGAAATAGCAACTCTGGAAACGAGCACCACCGCCGGCCTCAAACCACCTCATACCCGCATCATACGCTTCCTCCACGCAGGGAAGGAAATCCTTGGAGAGTACTCGCGCACCGATAACGGACTGGAAGCCGTCGCGGAACGCCGTGCACATGAACTTGACTGTTTTCTTCATCGTTTGTTCCTTGAGTTTGTATAATCTGTTGAAATTGCTTATTTTGCGCTGTTTCTGCCGAATTAGCCGAGCGCAAGCGCGATTGCAAGCGCCACATTCTCATCATCATTGCCTTGAGCCGGTTTCTTCGCGGGCGCCTTTTTGGGTGCGTCCTGCGGCAAAATGCCGTCGAATTTGGCGAAGAACCCCATCGACCCTATGGTCACGAGTATGAGCACTGCGAGAAACGCGAACACTATGCCCATGCCGGTGAGCATCAGCACAAGTCCCTGTCCTAGAACTTCCATCTTGTTTTGTTCCCTTCTTTAATCCTTAGATATATGTAATTGCGTCCTTGCCGCCTTGGGCGTTTGCACCTTTACCGGCAATCTTGTCATTCGTCTATGTTGACGAGTTTGAGTGTGTCGAAATCGATGCGCCTATAATAGCAGTTTCTGGGAGCGCCGGATTTGTTCTTCGTGTGGCAGATTCCGCCGCGGCAGGGGCGCACTATGTAGAGCAGGGAGTTCTGCTCGCAATTGACGTATGCTTCCAGCAAATCGAACGTTTCGCCGCTTGTCTCACCCTTGAACCACAGCTTGTTGCGGCTCGTGGACCACAAAACGAGTTTGCGCTTCGCAAAAGATTCTTTCATTGCATACTCGTTGGTGTATGCGACGAGTATCACTTCCTTCGTGTCGGCGTTCTGCACGGCCACTGGAATGACGCCAGGGTCGCAGGCGATAAGTGCGCTTTTTCGCGTCTCTTCCACCTGTTTTCCTACCTTTTCAAGTTTGGTGAAGTCCAGCGTCAGCTCGGTCGATTCCTCTAGTTGTCCCATTGTCCTTTCCTCTTAGACGACATTGCCAGATATTATACCATATATTGCCCTCGTCTGTCCATGTGCAAATGCGCAAACAACCAGCTTGCACATGGCGATTTAGTTCACGGCGCATTTAGCCTGTGGACATTGGATTTGCCGTCCCCTATTAACAAAAGCGGCGAAATATGAGATGATATCCTCGTCTCAATGTGCAAATAACGGCACGGCGGTAGGGCGGCTGAGCCCCTGCCCGCCGCAGCGTATCGGGGGGACACGGCGGCGGCGAGGGGTCTCGCACCCCTGCTCCTATGTTCTGCCGCGTCATTCGATCGTCGCCTTGAAGAAGGCGGGCGGGGTGTCGCCTTTGAGCGGGATTTCGGCCGTGGCCGTCTCGCCCGCGCTGAAGTCGTCGTCCGACAGCGTC
>DFGM01000003.1:0-246 GCA_002371755.1 Verrucomicrobia bacterium UBA3750
AGAACTACTGGACGAGCTTCCCGATAGGCCCGCGCAAGGAGGAGCTGGAGTTGCTGCCTTCCCAGCGCTCCAAATACGCCAACGACATTTCGGGCACGATGGATTTGAGCTGGTGGCGCAACTTCACCATCGAATCGCGTTCCATCTTCGGCATGGATCCCGAGAACTCCTTCATGGCCGGCTACGACCACGGCAGGCAGTGCGGCACGGCGCATGTCTCCAACCGCCACATCACCGTGGGCAAGA